>CAZKST010000180.1:0-7005 GCA_964555395.1 uncultured Thiotrichaceae bacterium
AATTTAAAGTTAAGTTTAAGTCTTAAGAAAGGAATTGCAAATAAGAGACCAAACCCTTTTACTTTATAATGCTATACGATAAACGTTTAAAAAACTTTATTCAAAATTAAGCAATCATCATAAATTTTGTTTATTTTAATCTACACTTCATTTTTCTTATTACGGTGCATGTTATGCCTCCTTTCATCCATCTCAATTGTCATTCTGAATATTCTTTAATCAATGGTTTAATCCGCGTTAAAGGGCTGGTGAAAGCAGTAAAAGAGCAGAATATGCCCGCCTGTGCCATTACTGACCATAATAATTTATTCGCGCTGGTTAAATTCTATCAAGCCGCGCACGGGCAAGGGATTAAACCCATTGTCGGCGTACATACCCGCATTCGGGTCAATATGACTGAAGATGTCACTAACGCGCCATTGTTATTATTACTTTGTCAAAATGAAATCGGTTATTTAAATTTAACCCGTTTGATTTCTAAAGCCTATTTAGAAAACCAAGTCAAAGAGCAAGCCTATATCAAATATGAATGGTTGCAAGAATTAAACGAAGGTTTAATTGTACTTTCGGGCGGGCGCGAAGGTGATATTGGGCAAGCGTTGCTCAATGATAATCGCACACAAGTTGAACAACTTTTAGCGTTTTATAAAACCCATTTTCCTAATCGCTTTTATTTGGAATTACAACGCACGGGACGACCGCAAGAAGAAGAGTATATTCATGCTGCGGTTGAATTAGCCGCCGCAACGCAAACGCCTGTTGTCGCGACTAATGCCGTTTGTTTTTTAAAAGCCGCCGATTTTGAAGCGCATGAAGTGCGAGTGTGTATTCACGAAGGTTTTACGTTAGCCGACCCGCGCCGCCCGCGTGTGTATAGCGAGCAGCAATATTTACGCAGCAGTGCCGAAATGTGCGAATTATTCGCAGATATTCCTGAAGCGATTGAAAATACTTGGCATATTGCCCAACGTTGCAATTTAACTTTGACGCTGGGCAAAAATTATTTGCCCGATTTCCCCATTCCCGACGGCATGACGACTGAGGATTATTTTCGTCAGCAAACGCGCCAAGGTTTAGAAAAACGCTTTCAAACCTTGTTTAAACAAGACGCGCCCGATTTTCCCGAAACACGCAAACGCTATGAAGACCGTTTACATATTGAAACTGAAGTCATTATTAAAATGGGTTTCCCCGGTTACTTCTTAATTGTCGCGGATTTTATTCAATGGGCAAAACAGCATGATATTCCCGTCGGACCCGGACGCGGTTCAGGCGCAGGCTCATTAGTCGCGTTTGCGTTGGGAATTACCGATTTAGACCCGATTCCTTACGATTTACTATTTGAACGGTTTTTAAATCCTGAACGGGTATCCATGCCTGACTTTGACGTGGATTTTTGCATGGATAGACGCGATGATGTGATTGATTATGTTGCAAATCAATACGGACGCGATAAAGTTTCACAAATTATCACTTATGGCTCAATGGCAGCTAAAGCGGTTGTGCGCGACGTGGGGCGGGTGCTAGATTTTCCTTACGGCTTTGTCGACAAAATCGCTAAATTAATTCCTTTCGAACTTGGAATTACGCTTGAAAAAGCCCTTGAAAGTGAAGAAATTTTACGCACCCGTTACGAGCAAGAAGAAGAAGTACGCGCCATTTTAGACATGGCACGCAAATTAGAAGGTTTAACCCGCAACGTTGGTAAACATGCGGGGGGCGTGGTGATTGCACCGTCCCAACTGACGGATTTTTCACCACTTTATTGTGAGGCGGATGGTTCAAATTTAGTCACGCAATTTGATAAAGGCGATGTCGAGTCAGTAGGGTTAGTCAAATTCGACTTTTTAGGCTTGCGGACGTTGACCATTATCAAATGGGCATTGGACAATATTAAATCGGTAACAGGGCGCGAAATTGATGTCAATCTGCTTCCGTTAGATGATGTTAAAGCCTACGAATTATTGCAAAAAGCCCAATCTACTGCCGTGTTTCAGTTGGAATCACGCGGCATGAAAGAATTGCTGAAAAAGCTAAAACCCACTTGTTTTGAAGATATTATCGCGTTATTGGCGTTATATCGTCCGGGTCCAATTGAATCGGGCATGGTTGATGATTTCGTTAATCGCAAAAATAATCCTGACCACCATTTTGATTATTTACACCCAGAATTAAACAGCAATGAGCGATTGGTCGCAATTTTAAAACCGACTTATGGGGTTATTGCTTATCAAGAGCAAGTTATGCAAATTGCTCAGATTTTATCGGGTTACACGCTCGGCGGTGCAGATTTGTTGCGGCGGGCAATGGGCAAGAAAAAGCCCGAAGAAATGGCGAAGCAACGCTCGACTTTTGTCAGTGGTGCAGAAAATAACGGTATTAAAGCCGAAACAGCCAATTATGTGTTCGATTTAGTTGAAAAATTCGCGGGTTATGGTTTTAACAAATCACACAGTGCGGCGTATGCGCTGATTTCCTATCAAACTGCATGGCTAAAAACCTATTATCCTGCTGCGTTTATGGCGGCGGTGCTGTCTTCGGATATGGATAAAACCGACAAAATCGTTGGTTTAATTGATGAATGTCGGTCAATGAATTTGATGATTCAGCCACCGAATGTGAATGAATGCGAATATAAATTCACGATTGATAAAGAAAATCCGCGTTTAATTCGCTACGGATTGGGCGCAATCAAAGGCGTGGGCGAAAATGCGATTGTTGAAATTTTGAAAGAACGGCATGAGCGGGGACCGTTTAAAGATTTGTTTGAGTTTTGCAGTCGTATTGATTTGCGTAAAGCCAATCGGCGAGTGTTAGAAGGTTTGATTAAAGCGGGCGCGTTGGATGAATTTGCGGATAATCGCGGCTTATTGTTTGAAAGTTTGGACGAGGCGATAAAAGTCGCTGACCAACAAACGAAAAATGCAAGTTCAGGTTTGGAGGATTTATTTAATTTAGGCGGTAGCACAACGCCAAATCAAGTTAAAGATGAACCTGAGAAATTTACGTTAGTTGGTCGTCGTTGGACGGAATCGGAAAAATTAGACGCGGAAAAAGAAAGTTTAGGTTTATATTTAACGGGACATCCGATTAATCAATACTTGCTGGAAATTAAACAACTTGCGCCGCATCGTTTAAATGATGTCAAAGCGACGGAGCGCGGCAAAACGGCGAAATATGCAGGACTGGTGATAAATTCGCGCATTATCAACAGTCGGCGCGGCAAAATGGCGACGGTAACGTTAGATGACAATTCGGGGCGGTTAGAGGTGACATTGTATTCTGACCGTTTTGAGGAATCTAAGCATTTGCTTGAAAAAGATAAAATTTTGATTGTAGAAGGCGAAGTGCGCGATGATGAGTTTTCAGGCGGCTATACGATGATGGCAACTCAAGTGCTTGATTTAGAAAGCGCACGCTTGAAACTTGCGCGGCGGTTAGTGATGGCGTTATCGGCGACACAAGCCAGTTCTGCGTTGCAAATGACCCAGACTTTGGAAAAGCATTTATCCGCCTATCGTCCGCATGGGCAATGCCCTGTTGTTTTGTATTATCAACATCCTGATGCACAAGTAGAATTAATGCTGGGTGAGCAATGGCGCGTGAAACCAGAAGCGGGTTTATTACAAGGTTTGCAAGAATGGCTGGGGGTGGATAAGGTGAAGGTGTTGTATTAAACGTTATATTGCCATCGTACTTTAAAATAAATACGCTTGTCTGAACCTTAATCCACTGTGTTTCCTAATTAACTTAATGAAAAAATTAAGAAAATTAAATTAATTAAGTAAATTAGGGTTCAGACAAAGATATTTATTTTATAGCGCGTTTGCTATATAGCGTAATATCTAACTGTTATGTTACAAAGTTTCGTCTATGATGTAAGAAAATTTTCTTTTCATAAACACAACGCTATTTTATGAACACACTTAATCAAAAACCTCATCTTATTGCTTTACTCTGTACAATTGCGCTCATTTTATGGATGGTTTCAGGCTATTGGAAACAAGCAGATGCTGCTGTGGAAAATCCTCAAACATTGAGCACAGCAACTCATAAAAAAACCTTGTTTAGTGTACAAGTGCGTGAACAAAAAGCAGAAGCTTTAGTGCGTGAAATTTTGTTGACGGGTAGAACAGCGCCCTATCGCTCAGTAAAGTTACGCGCTGAAATCAGTGGCAAAATTGCTAGTGTACCCGTTGCACGCGGCGCGTTTGTAAAACAGGGTGAAATTATCGTGCAATTTGATTTAGAAGCTCGACAAGCCCGTGTAAATGAAGCACAAGCGTTAGTTAAACAACGAGAAGCCGAATTGAAAGCCTTGCAAAACTTATCACAACAAGGATTTCAAGCAAAAATTTCTGTTCCTGAAGCTCAAGCTTTGTTAGAAAGTGCGAAATCAGCCTTGAAATTGGCACAACTGGATTTTGAGCATTTAGTGATTCGTGCACCATTTTCTGGTGTGTTAGAAACACGCAGTGTAGAAGTGGGGCAGTATCTGAGCGTGGGTGATGATTTAGCAGAATTAATTGATATAAATCCTTTATTAGTGCTTGCTGATGTCACAGAACGCGAACGGGTCAATTTACAATTAGGTTCAACGGTTAAAGCACACTTGATTACAGGGGAAAATATTGAGGGTAAATTACAACGGATTAGCAGCCAAGCCTCACAAGCAACCCGTTTGTTTACAGTAGAAGTGGAATTTGCCAATGCAACAGGAAAATTAGCCGCAGGAATTACAACTGAATTGCGCATTCCGTTGGAAACGGTTATGGCACATAAAATTTCTTCGGCTTTATTAGCATTAGATGATTCTGGGGTCTTAGGAGTTAAAGCGGTAGATGCTGAGCAACGTGTATTATTTTACCCTGCCCAAGTTGCTCGTACAGATAATGAAGCATTATGGCTGAAAGGTTTGCCTGATACGGTACGTTTTATTACAGTGGGACAAGGCTTTGTAAAAACAGGGGATACTGTTAACGCCGTTTTACAACCTTGATATTTAACGCGAATTTGCCAAGATAGTTTAATCAAAACAAAGACCTGCTAGGTTTTAAAAACCTAGCAGGTCTATTCTGAATGCGTTCAAAGCTAAGCTAAACTACTAAATTTAAAGCGTGATTTTAGCCCAACGCTTTGAAAATTTCGTCGCGTACATCTTCAACTTTGCCAATACCGTTGACTTTGATGTATTTAGGGGCTTTGCCACCTTGTGCAGCTAAATCAGAGTAATAGCTGACTAATGGCTCAGTTTGGTCATGATACACTTTTAAGCGTTTACGAACGGTTTCTTCTTTATCGTCATCGCGTTGCACTAACTCTTCGCCAGTTACATCATCCTTGCCTTCTACTTTTGGCGGATTGAAAACAACGTGATAAGTGCGACCTGAAGCTAAATGCACACGGCGACCGCTCATCCGTTTAACGATTTCTTCGTCATCTACGGCAACTTCAACAACGAAATCAATATCCACCCCAGCTTCTTTTAAAGCATCGGCTTGGGGGATTGTGCGTGGGAAACCGTCAAATAAAAAGCCTTGTGCACAATCGGCTTCTTTAATGCGTTCTTTTACTAAACCGATAATAATGTCATCAGATACTAATCCGCCTTCATCCATGATTTTTTTGGCAGCAACACCCAGCGGAGTCCCTGCTTTAACCGCAGCGCGTAACATATCCCCAGTAGAAATTTGTGGAATACTATAACGCTCTTTAATGTAAGTGGATTGTGTGCCTTTACCTGCACCAGGTCCTCCGAGTAGGATTAATCTCATGGTTATTTTTCCTTATTGGCTTTGGTGTGTTGAGTGGCAAGTTTTACAAAATTGCAAGTATATCACAACCCGCTATAGAGTGGGCTAGTGTCATTTTTTGCGATTCTACGCATATTTAACCACGAAAGCGTAGTTAAATGCTAAATCTGCAAAAAACATAACGACATTACGTTAAATTCTATTATTTCTTAAACGCTTTCAATTGATTTTGCATCATCATCGGCACTAATAACATTTTTTGCTCAACTAAGTAAGTCGCGTCGGCTGAGCCTTGTCCTAAATTGATGAGTTCTTGCACAGTGTGCGCAGCGTCAATGTGGAATAATTTACCCGCCATCCAATCCGTCGCTAAATAGCCTTGCGCACCGTCGCTCATTACGCCGTCTAAGTGTCCGATGGGTTTTGCGCCTGATAAGGTTTCTACTTTTTTGCTAGTGTAATCAACTGCTTTTAAATGCCCGTCGCTACTGGTTGTAAAACCTTCTGTGCGTACGCCCCATGTGCCGACAACTAAGCGGCTTTCCTCGGCTAATAAACCGTTTGGACTTTCAAGCTCGGCAGAATGTAACCAAACATCAAATTTACCTTTGCATAAACACCAGATTGTGTCGGTAAACATATCAGAAACATAGACATTGCCCAGTTTATCCGCGCTGATGTCGTTTAAAAATTGGGCATCTTTGGCGGGGTATTGATTGATGACTTTGCTTTCTTTAATGTCAATTTCAACTAATTTATCAATATCTGTGACGTATAAAGTATCTTTAACAACCGCCATGCCTTTTGGCGCGTTTAAACCACTGACCCATTGTGATTTAAGCAATTTCCCTTCTAAGGAAACGATAGCAATATAACCTTTTCCATCTTTTTCGGGGGGATTACCTTGTACATTAGAAACATAGAGTTGATTACGCGCTGCATCATAAACGACAGATTCTGGAGTGTCTAAACCTTCTTTAAGTGTCCAAGCAACGGTAAATTCTGGGCTGTTTTTGGTTGTAGTTGCGGGTTCGGTATTTGCAAAAGCGTGAGTAGCTGCAAAAACACTTAAAAAAAGTCCAGTAAGCGTAGTAAACGAATTCATTGGGTGATTTTCTCCAAGGTTGGTTTATTTAAAATAATTGCTAACGCATCATAGGATATATCATCAAAGACTAAAAAAATATTCCAATGCGGGTTTTGCTAAATATTTTTAGGCGTTACGCAGTTGAGCAAAAAAACCGTGTAGGAT
>CAZKST010000181.1:0-5335 GCA_964555395.1 uncultured Thiotrichaceae bacterium
CTATGCTCAACATTCTAAAAAGTCTTGCTTTTAATCCTTATCTTAATGGCTTTGACGCAGGAGCGTGGGAACGAGATAAAGTCTAAAAAACTAAGCTGTTTTTACTCATTTTTTGCAGTGCTTCTTGGTGGAATACGCTTCGCTATTCCACCCTACAATACTTCGCCGAATGCACTTAAATACAATTGCTGTCCACAGTATTGGCATATAGAAAGGAAATAGTCATGGAATTTCAGTTTGAATACGGCGATGCCGTGCGTGTAATCCGCAATATTCGCAATGACGGAACGTATCCAGGCGCGAAAATGGGTGATTTACTGATTCGGCGTGGCAGCATTGGCTATGTCAGAGATGTGGGCACATTCTTACAAGACCAAATCATTTACACCGTCCATTTTTTAGATGACAACTGCTTTATTGGCTGTCGTGAAGAAGAACTCATCAGCTTAGATGAGCCATGGTCGCCCAGCTTGTACGAGTTCCGCGAAAAAGTAAAATCAAAACTCGCTTTATCTTCACAAGGTCAAGTCGTCGTGCCCGTCGGTGCTGAAGGACAAGTCGTTAAAGTCGTGCGCGATAACCCCGAAAAAATTCTGTATCACGTTCACTTTTCTGATGAATGTCAAGGGCGGGTTTTTCTCGTACCCGAAACCGCTTTAGACCCCGTTGAGAATCCTGAAGAAAGCATTCCTTATACGCTAAGTTAATTATTTACAACGTATTTACTGATAGAAACTGAATTATGTCCACTGCGCTCAATGTTCCTTCTGATTTAGCTTATTTAGTATTAAGAACAGCCTTAACTCGTTTTGAGAAACCCACGGCTGACCTGTCTTCTCAAGAATTAGCAGCGGTCGCGGTGTATGCTAAAAAACAATTTCTGGTTGAAAGCCAAATTTTAAACAGTCCCGAAGCAGCCTCTGTCGTCGTTACGCCTGAACAGTTTGAAAAAAGCAGGAATGAAGTCGTTGCCCGTTATGCTGACCTGCAAGCTTTTGAAGAAGATTTGGCAAGAAATGGGATGGATGTTGCTGTTTTTGAACAAGCCATTCGCCGCGAATTACATGTAGAAGCCGTTTTAGAATTAGTCAGCTCCCGCGCCGCCGATATTTCAGATGTGGATGTCAAAATTTACTATTACATGCACCCTGAAAAATTTGAAATGCCCGCCATGCGCACGGTTCGGCATATTTTAATCACGATTAATCCTGATTATTCCGAAAATACCCGCGAAAACGCTTTAAAACGTCTGCAATTAATCGCCAAACGCTTAGATAAAAAACCCGAACGCTTTGCCGAACAAGCGGCTAAACATTCCGAATGCCCCACCGCAATGAATGGCGGCACATTAGGACGGGTTAAACAACAACAACTTTTTCCCAGTTTAGATGCAGTTTTATTTAACATGCAAGAATCTGAAATCAGCGATGTCGTTGAATCTGAATTAGGATTTCACTTATTACTGTGTGAAAAAATTCATGAGGCAGGCCCCCTTTCTTTAGAAGAAGCCTATGACAGTATTCTCACACTTTTGAAAAAACGGCGGCAGCGGATGTGTCAAAAAGGGTGGTTAGTACAACTCCAAAACACTAAAAAAGAATGATGCGTTAATTTTATCTTATTAAATTCGCTCATTTTTACATTTGCCCTGCTTAAATATGATGCCTGATAAAAATTAAGGAAAACAAAATGCCTAAAGTCGTTCCACACTGTTCTTTTTGCGGCGTTCATCAATCGCCAACCGTACCGTTAATCGCTGGGGCGGATGGGCATATTTGTGAAGCGTGTGTTAAGTTAGCCAATCAGGTGATTACCAGTTGGGGACGCAAACGCACATTATCAGATTTACATGGCCCTTTACCAACTCCCGCCATGATGAAAGCCCGTTTAGATGAATATGTGATTGGGCAAGACTTGGCAAAAGAAATTTTGTGTGTAGCGGTCTATAACCATTACAAACGCTTAAAACACAGTAGCGAAAGTCGGCATTTACATGAAGAAGGCGACAGCGTAGAAATCGGCAAATCTAACGTTTTATTATTGGGTCCTTCAGGCACAGGCAAAACGTTATTAGCCAGCACCTTAGCCAAAATTGTAGGCGTACCTTTTGCCGTTGCAGATGCGACCACTTTAACGCAAGCGGGTTATGTTGGGGACGACGTAGAAAGCATTTTAGTGCGTTTATTAGACGTTGCAGAAGGCAATACTGAGCGCGCCGAATGGGGCATTGTCTATTTAGATGAAGTCGATAAAATCGCCCGCGCAGGGGAAAGTAGCACCGTTGTTCGTGATGTTTCAGGCGAAGGCGTGCAACAAGCCTTGTTGAAATTGATTGAAGGTACACAAGTTAAAGTCCCCGCTAAAGGACGTAATAAACGCGAAGGCGAAGGCGAAGTGATGCTCGACACGCGCAATATTTTGTTTATCGCGGGCGGCGCATTTGCGGGTTTAGAAGAATATGTGGCAAAACGGGTTAAACCTAATCGCCGTAATATTGGCTTTCACGCGCCGATGACCACGGCTGAAAAAATGAGTACGTCTGAATTTTTATCAGAAACGCAACCTGAAGATTTACGCCGTTTTGGTTTGATTCCTGAATTTATCGGACGCTTGCCCGTATTGGCTATTTTAGAAGAATTAGATGAAGAGGCTTTAGTGCGGATTTTAACCGAGCCACGCAACGCATTGACTAAGCAATATAGAAAACTGTTTAACTATGAAGATGTAGATTTAGAATTTACAGACGAAGCGTTAAAAGCCATTGCCCAAAAAGCGATGTTACGCGGCACGGGCGCGCGCGGTTTACGCAGCATTATGGAGCAAATCTTACGCCGCAGCATGTTTGAAGTGCCATCGCGTAAAGATGTCAGTCGCTGCATTGTTGATGAAAACGTTGTCAACGGTTTAGCTGATGTACAAGTTTTAGAAGAAAAACCTTTAGAACGGGCAGCGGGCGGGACAAATTAACGGCACGAAATAAGCTAAGGTTTTGACTAGCACATGTTTAGGGTTACAATAAATTTCTTTTTTCCTACCCTTAAGCTGAGGAATATCAGCAATGTCTAGTCAAAAACAAGCCCCGAGCGCACGCTTAACGCTCCTTGACCAATCGCGTGCATTGGCGATTATCGCCATGATTATCTTCCATTTTGGTGAAGGCGCGTTAAGTCGTTTGCCCCAACTTGCCCACATTGGCGACTATATTTTACTGCTTGGACGGCTGGCAACCCCTGCATTTATCACCGTTTTTGGCATTACTGCGGGCTTTGTATATTTCAAAGCCATTGAAAAAGCAGGAACAGCCCCCGTTTTTAGCAATATTCACCGCCGCACCCGTTTTATTGTGCTCGGTGCACTTGCCATCAGTATTCCAGCGTGGATTAACTTATTAATCGCTCAAGATAGCCAATTTAACCATTGGTTATTTAGCTTTTATAGCGTGCTTAATTTCTACGCTTTAGCGTTTTTATCATTGCCTACATGGATACTGCTCACCCGCGCCAATCCACAACAACGCTGTCTTGCACTAGGCGTTGTATTCTGGCTCATCGGCATGGGGTTATACCAAATTTGGGCGCGCAATCCCGATTTAGGTTTTTTTGAATACATTCGCTTACACCTTTGTTCAGGCGCGTATAGCTATTTTCATCTAGCAGGGTATGCACTCTTGCTGATGCCGCTAGGCATACAACTGCGCATTGCTTTACAACAAAATCAACTATCGCGCTATTTTCTGCAACTCGCAGGCTTAGGCATTATTTTAACCTGCATAGGCTTATTGCTGGGTTATCTAAGTCAAGAATTAAGTTTGCAAGCGATTGTAAAAGGCACAGTAAAAGCACCGCCGCGTATATGGTATTTCATGCTATTTGGTGGTGTTTCTTTAATCATGATTGCACTGGTAGGCACATTAGAACAATTATTACAACGCGCTCAACTGGCTTATTTTGTTTATCCTTTAACCCTTTTTGGACAAGTTGCTTTACCGATTTATGTAGGACATGCTTTTGTTTTGCCCAGTTTAAACTGGTTAGATTACTTTATAAAAATAGAAGGTATTTTAAGAATCGTCTTACCGCTTTCAATTTTTGTTTTATTTTGTTTAATAATGATGTATCGTAAGCATCTGCAAATCACACAAAAATAATGTGGATTAATTATTTTAAGCTGTCAATATAAAAACAACGTAACGATTTAAACAATTAACTGCCAATTAATTGCTTAAATTTTCTTTAACTTGGTACTTTAGGAAATCTTATGAGTAACTTACTTGAAACTTTTAAACAAAAAGAATTCATTTGGCAACTTTCTTCTTTAGGAAAAGCAGAAAGCTCTAGCGTGAACACATACCGTGGCGACTTAATTTTAGTTGAAGGTAAATTAAGTCCTTCTGGCAGCCGTAACCCACCTGAAGTATTAGCGCGTCAAGTGTTATTCACATTAGATGCAAATGACAAAATCAATTTCTTCGCAGGCTATTTACACAAATTAGAAGAATTAAAATTATTCTGCGAACGCTATGCAAGCTACTTAGTTGATGGTCTTTCTTTAGTTTTCTTTATTGAAAACATCAAAGAAAAATTAAGTGTTGAGTTAGACGGTCACACTTTCTATTTATATCCCATGGATGAAGGTACAGTTTGGAATGAATTCACCGACTTATTAGGTTTAGAAAAAGGTGATTTCAAAGGTTTAGGCGCAGGCGACAAGATTGTCAAAGTGTCTGAAGAAGCCAAATCACTCAAACACAAAAACAAAGCTGTTAGCTTTGAAGAAGCTTTAAGCATGACTTTTGTGGTCACTAAAGAAGCCCGCGGTCCAGTATAAACGACTGTTGTAGCTTGCTTTTTAACTAGCAATTCGTAATGGATTGCTAGTTTATCCCTTCTTTTATCCTCGCTTAACTTACCTTCTCTTTAGTTTTTATCCGTCCGCATTTTTTGTATACTCTCCTCGCACTTTCCAAGTCGCTACTCCTTGCAATTCACTGTTTTCAGAGTGATTTATTCCAGCTTAACCAAGGTTATCATCGTGCTGCAAACGCTTTATATTGAAAATTTTGCCATTGTTGAACGCTTAGAAATCCAATTTAATCAAGGTTTAACCATTATTACAGGGGAAACAGGCGCAGGAAAATCTATTCTAATTGATTCAATGGGATGCTTATTGGGCGACCGCGCCGACAGCCAAAGCGTACGCACGGGCTGCCAATCTGCGCAAATTATCGGCATTTTTCAAGCTCCTGCAACAGTACAAAATTGGTTAGCTGAACAAGATTTATTAGGGGAAACGAGTGAAAATAACGCCGCCGAGACACAAACAACATTAAAACAAG
>CAZKST010000181.1:5435-6973 GCA_964555395.1 uncultured Thiotrichaceae bacterium
CATTAAAACAAGAATGTATTATTCGCCGTGTTATTGCTCAAAATGGACGCTCTCGTTGTTATATCAATGACCGCCCTGTTGCTTTACAAACGTTAAAACAACTGGGTGAATTATTGATTGATATTCATGGACAACATGCGAATCAATCTTTATTAAAAGTAGAAATGCAACGGCAAATTGTAGATGCAATGGCAGAAGATGAGCAAATAGTTAAACAAGTTGCTCAAAGTTATCAGCAATGGAAAATGTTAAAAACAGAATTAGATGAATTAGGCGGACAAGCAAAAGACCGTGAAGCGCGTTTAGATTTATTACGTTATCAAGTTGAAGAACTTGCCACTTTTGAATTGACTGCTAATTCTATTGAGCAATTAGAAGAAGAACATAAACTTTTAGCTCATGCGTCTAAATTAGTAGAAAATAGTCAACTTGCTTTACAACTTTTAAGCAATGATAAAGTTAATGTTTTAAGTTTGTTTAATAAAATTTTAAAGCTTTTAGCAGATGGACAACAATTTGATGAGCGACTTGCAAAATTACATCAGCAAATACAAAGTGTTGCTTTAGATGCAGAAGCGGCAAGTGATGAATTGCGTCATTATGTGGAGCATTTAGAAATTGACCCCGCCCGTTTAGCACAAATTGAACAACAACTTGCTGATTTACAAGATGTTGCGCGTAAACACCGCGTGCATTATAGCCAATTACCTCAGCATTTTATTGATTTACAAACACAACTCAATGAATTAGTACACTATGAACAGCGAGCGACAGCATTAGAAAGTGAAGTTGCAAACAAATTAAAAGCTTATCAACACACCGCCGAGCAATTACGCGCCCAACGCCTGCAAACGGCGGCGCGACTTAGCCCACAAATTAGTGAAAATATTCAACGTTTAGGAATGCCCAATGGGCAAGTTGTTATCAGCGTTACCCCGACAGACGGTATTCCCAGCCCGCAAGGGTTGGATAAAGTTGAATTTTTAGTTACTGCCAACGTAGGACAACCGCCGCGCCCGCTGCATAAAGTGGCATCAGGCGGAGAATTATCGCGAATTAGTCTTGCTATTCAAGTATTAACGGCGCAAAGAAGCGGTGTAGATACGCTTGTATTTGACGAGGTAGATGTCGGCATTGGGGGCGGTGTGGCGGAAATTGTCGGGCAATTATTACAACGTTTAGGTGCGCAACGGCAAGTGTTTTGTATCACCCACCAGCCCCAAGTCGCTTGTCAAGGCGATTTCCATTTGCATGTGCGCAAAGTGGTTGAGCAACAACAAACCCGCACCCAAATCCACTGGTTAGAACAACAACAACGTATAGAAGAAGTGGCGCGTATGTTAGGCGGCGTAGAAATTACCCCGCAAACCCTCGCCCATGCGACAGAAATGTTACAGTGGAATCAACGGGATAAAGGGTAAAAACCATTAAGTTAAGGATGTTTGTAGGGTGGAATAGCGTAGCGTATTCCACCATGAAATGCCGCAAAAACTGAGCGAAAACAAATTATAATTACTAAGAGCAAATATAGTAATCGC
>CAZKST010000182.1:0-6957 GCA_964555395.1 uncultured Thiotrichaceae bacterium
AGGTAATAGTTTGAGTTTGATTTAATGCCGTAGTGGTAGCGGAAACTTCTGCGCTGGGGTCGCTGGTTATATCAATCGAGCCGCCACTATAGCCAGTGACAACAAAGTAATAGGTCGTACCTGGTTTTAAGTTATTTACCGTATAATTTGTGGTGTACTTACCTGAAGTTTTACCCGCGACATCATAAGAACCGCCAGATGTTGTGGCATATTTGACTTGATAATAACCACTCCCGCCTTGGTAAATCATCGTTGTCCAATTTAGTTTAATACTGGTATCAGACAAAACCGTTGCAGTAATAGCTGTGGGTGGCGTAGTTTGGGTATTTAACCAAGTTGAATTCTTAGCAGTAGCTGTCCCACTGGTTTCCGCAGACAGTCCATTATAATCAACACCCAGATAAGTAAGACTGGTCAAGCCCGACAAACTAGGAATAGTGCCAGTAAGTTGATTACCATCTAAAAAGATTCGCTTTGCCAATGAAAATTGCCCAATAACTGCTGGAATTTGACCTGTTAAGCGGTTATTCCGTAGCTCTAAGTCATTATTCAATGTATCTGCCAAATTGCCTAATTCCGCAGGAATTGAGCCTGTCAATTTATTCCAGCTCAGCCCAAGATGAGTCAGTTTGGGAAGATTGCCTAGTGTTGGGGGAATTGCTCCAGATAGAGAGTTGCCTTCAAGATACAAAGAGAGTAATTCTGACAAGTTACCCAATTGAGAAGGAACTTCACCTGCTAACTTATTATAACTTAAACTCAAGCTAACCATGTTAGACAATGCCCCTAATTCAGTGGGAATAGTGCCAGTCAGTTGATTATTTGGTAAATATAAACTTTTTAGGGCGGTAAGATTACCCAATGCTGTCGGCAAAGTACCTACCAAATTATTATTAGGAAGATTTATACGAGTCACTCTATTAGAGACAACCTCTGTTATTCCGTACCATGTACTCACTGCGCTATTGGTGTTCCAATTAGTTTTGTTTGTCCAGTTATCACCACCCGTACTGTTGTACAATGCCAACAATGCTAGACAATCACTTTCAGACACACCAGTAGTAGCCGTGCTGGCGCAGTTTGTTACAATTGCTCCAGACGCGCTGATTTGTATTGATTGCGTAACATCCGCCGCAGCATTGTAATCAGCATTACCCGCTTGCGAAGCCGTGACGTTGCAAAGTGTGCCTGGAGTGACGGTAACGGTATTGCCACTGATGCTACAACCCGTTGCGCTAAAAGTCACCGCATTACCCGACGCTCCCCCTGTCGCACTCACAGAGAATTGACCGCCTGAAATACTAGAACTACTAATCGCAGGGAAACTAATCGTTTGACTAGCTTTAGCAAACACCAATGAACGACTGACAGGAGCCGCCGCGTTATAATTAGCATTACCTGCTTGATTAGCCGTGATTTCACACAACCCCTCACTAAAAGTCACCACATTACCACTCATGCTACACGCGCCTGTCGGTGTATAAACAATCGGCTCGCCAGACGTTCCCCCAGTGGCGGCTAAAGTCAACTGCGCATTACTCACACTAGCACGGTTAAGGGCTGGGAAATTAATCAGCTGATTACCTTTAAGCACAGAAATATTTAATGTAGCATTGGTTGCGTCATACGCCGAACTAGCCGCAACGGCAACCGTGACAGTACATGTCCCCACCCCCGTTAAAGTAACCAAAGTCCCCACATTAGAACAAACTCCCGTTGTGGAATAACTCAACAAATACGGCGGTACAGAACTGCTAGCGCGCACATTAAACGCAGGATTGCCATAAGCTTTTTCCCCCACCTCAGCGAGACTCAAAGAAACCACCGCTTTTTTAACGACAAATTCTAACAATGCCGATGCAGGTTTATAACTCGCATTGCCATCTTGAAATGCCTCCACTTTACAAGTACCCGCCCCAAACACATAAAGCGTATTCGGAAGTGCGACAAAACACACATTAGGAGACAAGCGCGTGGTTAATTTCACAGGATTTCCAGAACCTCCCCCCGTAACGCCTAAAAGAAAAGATGGGTCGCCCGCTGTCTTTTCAGGTACAGAAGCAAAGGTAATTGTCTGCGCAGTCCGCGCTGGATTAATGGTAAAACTCTGCTTGCGGTCTGAAGCATCATAAAAAAAGTTATTGCCAGGATGAGTCGCGGTAATGGTACAAACCCCCGCACCTGTGACGCTGACTACCCCACTGCTGTTGACACTGCAAGGACCTGTGGCAGAATAAACAGGCGTTAAACCAGAGCTAAGGGAAACATTCAGCGTGGGCGCAGGCTCTCCAAATTCAATATCATTAATAGGGTAAAAAGTGACCCATTGATTTGCTTTCAAGACTTCCGTAGAAAAAGAAACAGGCCCTGTGACATTACCGCTGGCATCTTTTGCAGTACAACTAATAGCATTGTTACCAACAGGCAAATAACTGGTGAGGGCTGGAGTGCACGTCACTACGGGATTGGGGTCTTTATCATCAGTGGCAGTAACGGTATTAGGCACTATCGCGCCGCTGGCATTTTGCGCCGTATATTGTGTGTAATAGCGGTATTGAATACTTGGCGACATGAGGTCAACCACACCCGGTACGTCCATCCGTGCATTTTTAAAATAATACAAGCCTAGCCATGCGCTACCATACCATTCGCAACTAAACACCTGCTTGCCGCCGCCTGCTGAGGTGTTCTGAAAATAGTAGCGTACGCCGCTTTTGTATTGACTGGGGGTGATGTAGCTGGTGCAGTTGGCATCGCTACAAATTTTGGTATTGACCGCATCGCTGTATTTGATGCTGCCGCCAGATTTCGAGCCGCCGTAAACCATTGTGCCATAGCTGAGTAACCCAGAGCCGCCGCCTAATCCCTCATCCAAAGCGACACCCACTAGTGTGTCGCCAATTTCGCCTCCTGTATTACCTAAATTAACTGTCCCCCCGACTCCGGTAGTCTCTTTGAGATTCTGGCTCGCTACTTTGACAGCTTCAGTTGATGCACTGACCTCTGGCACACCCATGCCAACAGGCGACACAGCTTGCGTGTAGTCTTTACCCTGAAAATTTAAATCGCAATAGCAAACCGAACCCCCGCCAAGCAGCGATCCTGCTTTAGTCCCGCCCGCACTGCATGATAAGGCGTAAGCAGTATTATGAATAACGCTAAATCCAAACAATATTAAAATTGCAACAACACTTTGTTGTTTGCTTAAAAGCAATATTTGATAAATAAATAACGATATTTTATTTATTTTAAATGACATAAAAAAACCTCAACTAAGCCTATTAACTAAAGCAGAATAGCTAAACTAGTTTTTATTATTAGAAATTGCGACGTTGTGTAAAATCCCTGAAATAGGGTAAAAACAGAAAACTATGAGAAACTTACCTTCTGCAAACAAAATAATTTAGGTGCTTATTTCTTTGAAATTCATAATTTAATACACATTAAAAAACCGTATTATATTTATAATGGGTTTCTAAAAGATATTTTATAGTTGGTTAATTATATTTAATATCGCAATGTTTTACTGCAAAAACATCAATAAATTTTAAAAATACCAATTTATTTATATGTTTATAGAAGTATTGTAGGGTGGAATAGCGAAGCGTATTCCACTATTTTGTCTGAACCTTAATTCACATAATTTTCTTGATTAACATAATGAAAAAATTAAGAAAATTAAAGTTAGTTGTGTGACAGGACTCGGATAATTTTGCGGCGTTTTTTGGTGGAATACGCTTTGCTATTCCACCCTACAAACATCTTTTTTAACACTGTTCCCAAGGCAAACTATGGAAACGCCAACCGCCTAATGTACCGCGATGGTGGTTCGCATCTAATGCCCCTTCAAATCCTTCCAACACATTATAAACGTGCTTAAAGCCTTCACGAACCAACACTTTCCCCGCTTCTAATGAGCGCGCACCACTGCGACAAATTAATAAAATCGGCGAACTGTCCACAGGATGTTTAGCATCTTCATGGTCATCAATAATGCCGCCTAACACCACTTTGCGCACTTCTTTGACAAAATTAGGATTAATTGTCCAATCAGGGTTATCAATCCATGAGATATGAATTGCACCTACAGGATGTCCAATAAATAAATATTCCATTTCGGAACGTACATCAATTAAAACCGCTTTAGGATTCTCTTGTAAAATTTGCCACGCTTCTTTAGGCGTGACAGAATGAATAGCAGCAGATTCAGGCATTGCAAACTCCATGAATGAGGATAAATTTACTAGAATGTAAATTAGTAAAAATCCTTATAAAAAACAAATACAGATTTTGTATGAATAAATAACTAAAAAGAATTAAAAAGCCACTGCTTTTTAATCAGCATTAGCTTGTCAAACAGCAAAACAGTATACAATGCACAAAAATCAAATTTAAAAAAAGTCCTTTCCTTAATCGCGTGTTAACGCATTATTTAGCGTGTATTTATCACCCATGTCGAATTGTTATCACTGTGGTTTACCCATTCCCTCAAATGTTCATCTTTCCGTTACAATCTTAGGTGAACAACGCGCCATGTGTTGCAACGGCTGTCATGCCGTCGCTTCTGCTATTGTAAGCCATGGCGGCGAAGATTATTACCGTTTCCGTACTGAAAACTCGCCTACGGGTAAAGAACTTGTTCCAGAGTTTTTAAAACAAACAACGGTTTATGATAACCCTGTTATTCAAAAACGCTTTGTGCGTCAAGAAAGTGAGCATATTTTAGAGGCTTCTTTAATTTTGGAAGGCATCACTTGTGCCGCTTGTGTATGGTTAAATGAGCGACATTTGCGCACTTTAGACGGCGTGCTCGACGTGCAAGTGAATTACACCACCCACCGCGCCCGCGTGCGTTGGGATAACCGTTTGACGCAATTAAGTACAATTTTGCAAGCAGTCAGTCAAATTGGTTACATTGCCCATCCCTACGACCCCGCCCGCCAGCAAGAAGTGCTTGACCGCGAACGCAGTCAATATTTAAAGCGCGTTGGTTTAGCAGGCGTATTGGGAATGCAAATTATGATGTTTGCCCTTGCGATTTATTCAGGGCAATTAGAAACAGGCATTGAATACGAATTTCATCAACTGTTTAATTGGATTAACTTAATTCTAGTTATTCCCATTTTGCTGTATTCCGCCGTGCCGTTTTTTCAAAGCGCGTGGCGTGATTTAAAATTGAAACAAGCGGGGATGGATGTCCCTGTTTCTTTAGGATTAATCCTCGCTTTTCTGGGCAGTGTGTGGGTGACTGTTCAAGGTGAAGTCGGACATGTGTATTATGATTCTATCGCCATGTTCGTGTTTTTACTGCTCACGGGACGCTATTTTGAATTAATCGCCCGTCAACGCAGTGCGCAAGCGGCTGAAAGTTTAGTGCATTTAGTGCCGACGATGACAACTCGCTTACAAACGGCTGATAACAATACACTGCATGAAGAGTTGATTTTAGTCGCTGACTTACAAGTTGGAGATGTGGTTTTAATCCGCCCTGGTGAAAGTATTCCCGCCGATGGCATTATCATCAATGGACAGTCCAGCATTGACGAATCGCTACTGACAGGCGAAAGCTATCCACTCGCTAAAACAGTCGGCAATAGTGTTGTCGCGGGCACGATTAATATTGAAAGCCCTTTACAAATAAAAATTGACAAAGTTGGCGCAGAAACCGTTATTTCTCACATTTTGCGCTTATTAGAACGGGCACAAAGCGAAAAACCCGCATTAACCCAACTGGCTGACCGCGTTGCCTCATGGTTTGTGCTGGTGATTTTAGCATTAGCGGGCTTAATTGCGATTTACTGGTACACAACCGACCCCAGCCGCTGGTTAGAGGTTACTTTATCAGTACTCGTCGTGACGTGTCCCTGTGCGTTATCACTGGCAACACCGACCGCAATTACTGCCGCAACTAGCACTTTAACCCGCTCTGGTTTGTTAATTACTCGAGGACACGCGCTGGAAACCCTCGCCCGCGCCACCCATTTTATTTTTGATAAAACGGGCACGTTGACTGCTGGACGTTTACAAGTAGTTGATACTCATACAATGACAGGTTGGTCACTAGAAACCTGTTTAGCTTATGCCAGCGCGTTGGAAAAACAATCCGAGCATCCTATCGCGACCGCAATTTTAAATTATGCGCAGCAAAAAGAGGTAACCGCGAAAAGAGCGGAGAATGTTATCAATCATTTAGGCGCAGGTTTACAAGGTGAAATTGACGGGCAAACGTGGTTTATCGGCACTGCGCAATTTATTCAACAGCATACAGGCAATAGTTTAACAACGCTGTCCACTTTACAAGCGGATGGACATACGCTGGTTTTATTAGCTGATAAGACTGTGATTTATGCCGCTTTCCTGCTTTCTGATGAAATTCGGCAAGGGGCAGAAACGTTAATTACGGCGTTGAAACAACAAGGAAAAACAGTTGTACTGCTCACAGGTGACCACTGGAGCGCGGCGCGGCGGGTGGCTTTTGCGGTGGGGATTGAACAAGTACACGCGGAATTACAACCTGAAGATAAATTGAATTATGTTAAGGAGTTACAAAGTCAACAAGCCGTTATTGCCATGATTGGCGACGGCGTAAACGACGCGCCGGTACTCGCCCAAGCGCAAGTATCGATTGCGATGGGTTGCGGTACACAAGTTGCGCGTGCTAGTGCAGATATGATTTTACTTTCCGAACAACTCCCGCAATTATTAGTAGGTATTCACACCGCACAGCGTACTTTGCGCGTGATTCGTCAAAATTTACTGTGGGCGGCGGGTTATAACTTCCTTGCATTACCCAGTGCGGCAATGGGCGCAATTACGCCTTGGATAGCGGCAATTGGTATGTCGCTCAGTTCTTTGTTGGTGGTGTTAAATGCGCTACGCTTAGTTGAGAAAAAACACCGTTCTGAATCTCATAAACATGAAAAGATGTAGGGTGGAATAGCGCAGCGTATTCCACCA
>CAZKST010000183.1:0-6915 GCA_964555395.1 uncultured Thiotrichaceae bacterium
AAGCTTCGGGCTTTTGGGTAGGGTAGTCTAAACGTTCTGCGGCTTGTGAATTAATCGGGCTAATATCATCCCATAAACATTGCAAAGAAATACCTTTCAATTCATCTAAATACCGCTTAAGACGAATACCACCCGTTTTAGTAAAATGCAGTTTTCCTTCGGCATCAAGCTGTTTCATGGTGGTTTCAGGAACGCGCCACAAGGATTTTGCACCCTTATATTCATATTCGTAACCACCGCCTGACAAACCTTTAGCAGTTAAATTATCATCTGCCCATAATCGTCCATCTTCATCTCGCTTATTGAAGCGTTTTATATACGTTTCACTATGAATAATATATTGCGGATTCCATGTATAAACAACGCCTTTAGTGTAGAAAAATATAATATCTACATTCATACCATAACGTTTAGCGTCATTGTGAGCCGTCGTTCTTTTCCATGTGATTTCATTTTTATAATCCCCCCCTTTTGGGCAAAAAATCGCATCAATCACCAATTTCAAATAATGGCTTGCCGTTGGGTCACAATGAAAATAAAAACTGCCCGTCGGTTTTAACACGCGGTGAATTTCAGCAATTCGCAATGTCATGCTCACCAAATATGCCAGCAACGCGCCTTTCTTCAGAACCTTCTCAAGTCCTGTAATTAAATCAATGCTTTGTTCAGTAAAAACACCGTTATAATTACTTTGAATCTCAGCAAGCCCGATATTGGCATTATCGTCCCATGTCCAAGTATCGATAAAAGCCTGCGCCTGCGCCGCATCCTCTTTGCCGATATTATTATAAATTTGGTTATAATTTCGTTTAGAATTAAACGGCGGGTCTATATAACACAAATCCACCGTTTCATCTTTAATGTAACGTCTTAAAACATCTAAATTATCACCGTAGTAAATTTGATTTTTCATATATAAAAACTTTGTAAATAACCCATTCTCATTAATTACAATAGATTGTATTATGCAATAAACCCTTTATTTATATAAAAATCAGGTTTGCCGCCTTTTCCTCTCGATTCTTCATTTTTACGAACAATAAAACCTTTGTTCTCCAAATAATTAAATATATTGCGATTTTTTCTTTTAAAGTTTTCATAAGCGTTTAAATCAACAGCATTTTTATAACGATTTGCATAAATAAAAGAGCCTATATTATTTGCATTAACCTTTTCTGAAGGCATTCCATATTGATTATGCCAATAAATTGCATTTAAAACTTCTTGATAATCTGCTTTTAATTCGTTCCATGTATTACCAAAAAAAAGTTTTAATTCATCAGAAAAATCTTTTTTCATCATAATTCTATCAACTTGATAAACAGGATGATATTCATACTTTTCAATACATGCTTTATTTTCAAACAACAATCCTTTTTCTTTTAAGGTCGCAATCACTTCACTATGATTATTATCCATTGTTAATAAAATCGTATATTTATCAAGTCTATTAAGTTCCTCTGATTTTCTAAAGAAACTTAATATAATTTTTTCATCTTCATTCAATAAGCGTCCCATCTTAGTGAAAATATAACCAGAAAAACTTTTAAACCAAGATTCCATTATATCATCAAGCACTTTTCCACTAGGAATAAAAAGCTTAATTTCCTCTCCCGTTAAACAGTAATAAGGAACATCAATTTCATTAGCTAAACAAGCATCAATTAAAGAAGTTAAACCTCTGCCTTTACCTTCCCAATAATCAAAACTTTTTAGTAAATGCGTCAATGTTGGGTTTTTTGCAACTTGAATAGGAATAATGCGCTTTATGTTTCCTGTTTCTGTCTCTAAATTAATCCTCTGTCTATATTCAAATTTACCCGGGTTACGAATCATTAGACTTTCATTAGGTCTAATTTCAATAATTACAAAACGCTCTACTGCATAACTTCTATGCGCAAAAGCATTATTAATACTTTCTCGTATCAATGCTTCAGAATATTCAGGTTCAGCTTTTCCCCCTTGGCTGTAACTTACACCCACTTGGATATTTCGCCAAACAAAATTAAAACAACCTTCAATTAAATTAACAATATTATCGTTAATAATTTCTTTACTTTTAGCAAGTTGAACTTCACTCGGAACAATGACATAACAATCTGCTTCACATTTACCTTTAAGATATTTCTCTACATCATTACCACAAACAAGCATTCCTAATAATGTTGGTGCATTATCACGAATAAAGTTTTCTCGTTTTAGAAAAGATAAAGCAGTTTCTAAATTTGCTTTTATTGTTTCTCCGCGTTTTTTACCTTTATTATATTTCAAAATATATTGATTTAAGGTATCAATATTTAAGAGTTCTAAAGGTGCATCTTTAATAATAGTTAATTCTTGACGATTAATAATATTACGTTTATTTTCCTCATACTCTTCAATTTCAGCTTGAGAAAGTTCATAGTCTCCCGTTAAAATTCTTTTATAGGCTGTTTTCTCATAAAAAGCATATTTTTCATCAGCTGCTAATTCTTCTACATATACAATAGCCACTCGTTTATCTAAAAAGTCACGAATTTCAAATTTAAAATAATTATGAATATTTGTAAGTAGATGTCCTTCGCTATCTGTAAATTTTTTGGGTAATTCTTGTTGCAGATGTTTTTCATTAGCATCACTATTGTTATAACCTGTTAATTTATACATCGGTGGTTTTGCATTATTTTTGTCATTGATACCAATCACAATAACGCCACCATTTGTATTTAAAAATGCACAAACAGTTTTATACCAATCCTCTCCCCAACCACGAGATAAATCTTTTAGTTCAAAACGCTCAGTTTCTATTTCTTGATAGTGATTAAATTGAATACATTCTTCAATTATTTTTAAATTTTTTTCTATAATGTCCATATATCGTCACCTCACCTTAAATTGCTTACTCAAAAACGACAAACCTGCTAGGTCTCAAAGACCTAGCAGGTTTTTTTATCAACTACGCAATTTCTTCCCCCGCCGCTTGTTTATCGGCGTGATAGGAAGAGCGCACCATTGGCGCACTGGCGACATTTTGAAAACCCATTGCCCGCGCTTTTTCGGCTAATTCAGCAAATTCGCTGGGTGTAACATAGCGTTGTACAGGTAAATGGTGCTGACTGGGTTGTAAATATTGACCCAAAGTCAACATATCGCAATCATGCGCCCGTAAATCGCGCATTACTTCTTCAATTTCGTGCATTTCTTCGCCTAAACCAAGCATTAAACCCGATTTAGTGGGTACATTCGGATGTTCTGCTTTAAAACGTTTTAACAAGTCCAGCGACCATTGATAATCTGCGCCTGGGCGGGCTTGTTTATATAAACGAGGCACGGTTTCCAAATTGTGATTGAAAACATCAGGCAACGCTTTATGAAAAATTTCTAACGCTTTTTCCATCCGTCCGCGAAAATCAGGCACAAGCACTTCAATTTTAATCGTCGGCGATTTTTCCCGCACTGATTGAATGCACTCCACAAAATGTCCCGCGCCGCCGTCGCGTAAATCATCGCGGTCAACAGAAGTAATCACCACATATTTTAATTTCATGGCGGCGATGGTCGTCGCTAAATTAACTGGCTCATTGGGGTCAAGCGGTTCGGGGCGACCGTGTGCAACATCGCAAAACGGACAGCGACGGGTGCAAATATCGCCCATAATCATGAATGTCGCTGTGCCGTGTGAAAAACATTCGTTTAAATTAGGACACGCGGCTTCTTCACACACAGTGTGCAATTTGTGGTCGCGCAATACTTGTTTTAAATCTTTAATCGCTGAACCCGAAGGAATGCGAATCCGAATCCAGTCGGGTTTGCGCAAAGTGGTTTCCGCAGGGACAATTTTAATCGGAATGCGTGAGGTTTTGGCTTCGCCGCGTTGTGCTTCGCCGACTACAGGAGAGGGAGTTTTTTGTGTCATGTTTGTTAATTCTTAATGCGTAAAATTCAGTTTTATGATGTTTAAATTAGGCATCCCGCCTGTGTTTACGCGCCTGTCGCGATGGGGCGGCGTAAATCAGTAATCCATTCACTCCATGAGCCTACATATAATTTCGCACCTTTTAAGCCTGCATGTTCCATGGCAATGAGATTGTGGCAGGCAGTCACGCCCGAGCCGCAACTACAAATTACTTGTTCGGGTGAAAGTTGTCCGCGTAATTCATCAAAACGGGCGCGTAATTTTTCAGGATTTAAAAATCCGCCGTTTGTATCTAAATTGCCAGTAAAAGGCGCGTTAATTGCGGTGGGAATGTGTCCCGCGATAGGGTCAATCGGTTCAACTTCGCCGCGATAGCGTTCAGGGGCACGCGCATCTAGCAAGCAATAAGATTTTGAGTTATCAGCAATTAATTGTTCCAATTGAGCTGTGCTAATCATCAAGTTATCATTGATTTGTGCTACAAATTGGCGCGCCGTGGGCGGCACAACTTTTTCAGTTAATTCATAACCGCTGTGTGTCCACGCTTGAATACCGCCATTTAAAACCGCAACGTTTTGATGTCCTAACCAGCGTAATAACCACCATGCTCTGCCTGCAAACGCGCCATTGGCATCATCATAAACAACGACTTGTGTCGTTTCATCAATTCCCCATGCACTGAATTTTGCAACCAGTGAATCGATGGCAGGTAATGGATGTCGTCCACTGTCTGCGGTTTTAGGGCTGGATAAATCTTGTTCTAAGTCAGCATATTGGGCGTTTGGTAAGTGTCCAGTTTCATATAATGCACGTCCTGCACTGGAATTCATTAAATTAAATCGACAATCTAAAATCACCCACCCGCTAGTCTGAAAAACAGGGGATGAATCAAGCGCAGAGGCTAATTCGTAAGGCTGAATTAAAGTTGTGTAGCTGGGCATAATGCAATCGCTTTGAATGGATGCAGGAGGAAAATGTCTGTATTCGCTTTTGTCTAATTATCGGAAAAAAGCAAATACAGACCGTCATAGAAATTATAAACGATTATAGCCGTTTAGCGCGGCAACTCGATAAGCTTCCGCCATTGTTGGATAGTTGAAAGTCGTATTGATAAAGTAGAGTAAGCTATTTGAGCCGTTTTTCTGTGCCATAATCGCTTGTCCAATGTGCACAATTTCAGCCGCTTCATAGCCAAAGCAGTGAATCCCTAAAATTTCTAAAGTGTTACGGTGGAATAATAATTTTAACATGCCCACGGTGCGCCCAGTAATTTGGGCGCGTGCCAAGCTTTTGAAGAAAGCATGACCGACTTCGTAAGGAATTTTTGCTTCTGTTAATTCTTTTTCAGTGCGTCCAACCGAGCTAATTTCTGGACTGGTATAAATGCCTGTTGGAATGTCTTTACTTAAACGCAAATCACAAGCACCATCAACAAGATGTGTTGCTGCATAGCGTCCTTGGTCATACGCCGCGCTGGCTAAACTAGGATAGCCCACTACGTCGCCGACTGCGTAAATGTGCGGGACTTCAGTTTGATAATTTTCATTGACTTTGAGTTGTCCGCGACTATTAGCGCGTAACCCTGTGTTTTCTATGTTCATATCGTGGGTGTTACCTGTGCGTCCATTTGCCCACAGTAACACATCACTTTTAATTTGTTTGCCCGATTTCATGTGCATAATCACGCAATCATCACGCGGCTCTACGGATAAACATTCTTCATTATGACGAATTAAAATCCCTTGGTCGCGCAAGTGGTAAGACAGCGCGTCAATCACTTCATCATCTAAAAAGGCGAGCAATTTATCACGGGTGTTAATCAAATTGACTTTAACATCTAAGCCACGGAAAATAGAGGCATATTCGCAACCAATCACCCCCGCGCCGTAAACTGTAATAGAATGCGGTGTTTCAGTTAATTGCAAAATGGTGTCACTATCACAAACGCGAGGATGGCTAAAATCAATATCATGTGGACGGTAAGGACGAGAACCAGGGGCTAAAACAAACCAATCCGCATAATAATATTTTTTGGCGTTATTATCTGAGGTGATTTCAATGGTATTGGGGTCAACAAAGCTTGCATGTCCATGAATTACATCAACATCATTGCGGTCATAGAAGTTTTGCCGCATTTGTACTTGACGATTAATCACACTTTCCGCGCTTTTTAACAAAGCGGGATAACGGACTTGCTTACCATCTAACAAACTTTCTAGTAAAGGCGAAGTGCGAATATCGACTAAACGTTGCACAGCATGACGTAAAGTTTTACTTGGAATTGTTCCCCAATGGCTACATCCACCGCCAACTTTGCTGTATTTTTCAATAATGGCAGTACGTTTGCCTGATTTTGCAGTTTTAATCGCTGCACCTTCGCCACCTGGACCGCTTCCAATTACAATTACATCGTATTTATTTATTGTCATGTTTCATTATCCTGCTGGTGATTCAACTCTGGTGATTGGGATTTTTTAATGGCTAATCCTTTACGAAAACTTGATAAAGTTTTATCAAATTCGCGCTTAACCTCCTCATAATTCGCTAAAAGTAGCGATTTTCATAGCCTCCATGCTGCTTATTGCACGAGTGATTGCTTATTGTAACGAATTTTAAAACATTTAGCCTAATGACAGCATAAGGGATTTTTTTAAAGCTGATTTTTTTCAGATGCTCTAAAAGTACACATTTTAACCCGAATTCCCGATTAGGCGTTACGCAGTTAAACAAAAGAGCTTTGTAGAGTGGAATAGCGCAGCGTATTCCACCGTTTTGTCTGAACCTTAATTCACTCAATTTCCATAATTAACATAATTAGAAATTACGCAGTTGAATAAAAAAACCGAGTAGGATGGGCTGACGATAGAAAGCCCATCAAGATTGTTTATCGGCACTTATTCACAGAATAGCTTGCGTTAACAAAAGCTTATCCTTGAACGGCGTAACTTCCACATAATGAAAAAAATTAAGAAAATTAAGTGAATTGTGTAAATTAGGGTTCAGACAATTTTGTAGCGTTT
>CAZKST010000184.1:0-6902 GCA_964555395.1 uncultured Thiotrichaceae bacterium
TTAAAACACCTTGCAATGAATTAAAAACTACCGCTCTAAATACTCTAATTTATCCGGCGTTCCATTCCATTTATCAGCGTCATCTAATGGCTCTTTACGCTCGGTAATTAACGGCCACTGCGAAACTAACTCCGCATTAATCGCTAAAAAATGCTGCATATCTTCTGGCAAATCATCATCAGAAAAAATTGCCTGCGCAGGACACGCCGCTTCACATAAAGTGCAATCAATACACTCTTCAGGGTCAATAATTAGAAAATTCGGACCTTCGTGAAAACAATCCACCGGACATACTTCTACACAATCCGTATATTTACAACGGATACAATTATCGGTTACTACAAAAGTCATTTCATTTTCTCCCTTGTCCATTGGATGACGTGCGGTTATTGTTTAAAAATAGTTTTTACATCACTTCAGGCGCAGATACCCCAATGATTTTTAAACCATTTTGTAAAACTTGCCGTGTCGCGACCGCTAAACTTAAACGGGCTTGCCGCATATTGTCGTCATCTACAATAAACTTATGTTCATTATAGTAAGTATGGAACGCATTGGCTAAATCGCGTAAGTAATAAGTAATTTGATGCGGCTCATGATGACGCGCCGCGCTTTCAATCACTTCAGGATAACGCGCTAACTCTTGCAATAAGCTTTGCTCATGCGGCGTTGTCAAGGTGGTTAAACTTGCGTCGTTATGTGTCCAGTTTAAGCCTTTATCACTCAATTGACGGAACACGCTGGCAATCCGTGCATGAGCATATTGGATGTAATACACTGGATTATCAGCCGATTGTGATTTTGCCAATTGCAAATCAAAATCTAAATGCTGTTCACATTTACGCTGCACATAGAAAAAGCGTGCCGCATCTTTGCCCACGTCTTCCCGCAATTCGCGCAAAGTGACAAATTCGCCGCTGCGCGTTGACATTTGCATCCGCTCTGCGCCTTGCCATAAAGTCGCAAATTGTACCAATAAAACAGTCAACAATTCAGGTTTATGTCCCAATGCGCTGATTGCCGCTTTTACCCGTGCAATATAGCCGTGATGGTCTGCGCCCCAAATGTTGATAAATTCATCAAAACCGCGTTCATATTTGTTCAAATGGTAGGCAATATCAGAGGCAAAATAGGTTTTTTGCCCATTATCGCGCACTAACACGCGGTCTTTTTCATCGCCAAACTCAGTCGATTTAAACCACAAAGCCCCTTCTTTTTCATAGGTATAGCCTTGTGCGGTTACTTGAGCAATGGCGCGGTCAACAACGCCCGTTTGGGTTAAACTGCGCTCTGAGAACCATTGTTGATAAGTCACGCCAAATTCGGTTAAATCATCCCGAATGTCTTGTAAAATGTCATCAATGCCCATGCTAAACACGATTTCATAATCATTAGCTAACAATTGCTTACAGCGGGCAATTAACGCATCGATATGCTCTTCTTTATCGCCGCCTGCATCCACATCCGCAGGAATATCAGCCAACACCGCCGCGCTGGTGTGATGAAACCGTTTTTGATGTTGAGCAAAAACTTTAGCGGAAATATCGCGAATATACTCGCCTTTATAACCATTGCTGGGGAATTTAAACTGTTCGCCGCACAATTCTAAATACCGCAACCACACGCTAGTGGCTAAAATATCCATTTGCCGCCCAGCATCATTCACATAATATTCGCGATGGACATCATAACCCGCCGTCGCTAATAAATCCGACAACGCCGCGCCGTATGCCGCCCCGCGCCCATGTCCCACATGTAACGGACCCGTAGGATTAGCAGACACGAATTCCACCATTATTTTTTTACCCGCGCCCAAGGTGCTGCGCCCGAATTGCTCCGCTTGCTGCAAAATGGTATTAATAATGGCAAAATGCGCTTCAGGTTTTAAAAATAAATTGATAAAACCCGCGCCCGCAATTTCCACTTTGGCAAGATGTTCACTGCTGGGCAAGGCGGCGATAATTTTTTCTGCCAATGCACGCGGCGGTTGTTTAGCTGCCTTTGCCAAAATCATGGCTAAATTACACGCATAATCGCCGAATTTTGTATCTTTGGTGCGGTCAATTTGAATATCGCCCGCAAAATCGGTGGGGATAATGCCTTCCGTTTTTAAAGTTTGAACGGCATGTTGAAATAAAGATTTTAAATGCGCTTTCAAATGAAACTTCCTTTTCAAGTTCTAATGATTCGGAACACTAATTTTTATGAATTTTAAGAGAAACCGTTTTGAGCAACCCCTATTTATTAGCGGAATTTATGCAGCGATTTGGCTGTTGATTGCCTACCTTGCTTTTACATTTCCTTTATACAATTGGGATATTATTCCTTATGTTGCTTGTGTGTTAGATTGGCAAGGTTTAGATAATAATACCTTACATCAACACACTTTTGCAGAAATGCGGGCTGCATTACCTTCAGGGATGTATGATAGTTATACGCAAGCGGATAATTATCGTCAAATTTTAGCCAGCAATCCAGTTGCTTTTGCAGAGCAATTGCCTTTCCATCATATCCGCCCACTTTATACAGCATTGAATAGCTTATGGTTTATGCTCGGTGTTCCACTTGCTAAAACTACCATTCTCACTTCTATTTTAAGTGTGCTATGGATGGCAGCTTTAGTATTTCTTTGGTTACAACGCAGTGGTTTTACAGGAATACGCCTGCTTTTTAGCAGTTTATTGATTGCTTTATGTAGTGGAATTCTGCAAATTAGCAATGTTTCAACCGCCGATGCTTTATCGGCTGCCCTATTATTAACCGCTTTTTATTGCATTCAAAACCAAGCAATTCATTGGGCTTATGGCTATTTATTATTAAGTTTAACCGCGAGAAGCGATAATATTATCGTTATCGTGATTATTTGGCTTGTTTTAAGTGGACAACAGATTAAAACTTTAAAACAAATAACTCAAACCACGCCTAAAAATTTAATTTATTTACAAGCTATACAACTAGCAATGCTCTTTTTTATTTATGGTTTAATTCAGTTTTTCAGTGCGGGCTACGGTTGGCAAATTACATTTTATCATACTTTTATTGAACAACTTGCTTTTCCAAATCAACAAACAATTCATTTAACTTTTAATCAATATCTAACGGTTTTATTACCCAAAACAATAGAAGCTTTTTATTCAGTAAACAGCCTATTTTTTAATTTTGCTTTACTTATTTTCTTAAATTTCAGTGTGGAAAATAAACCCGAAAATACAATCATTAATCGCAATCTGATTTTAAATAACTATTTAATGCTAGCGTTGCTCATTCATTTGTTTCTTTTTCCTGCTTTTTGGCAACGGTTTTTTATTGCTCAAACTGCTTTTTTATTGATAACACTTTTACAAGTGTTAAGACAAAAAAGTATTTCTTTAACGGTTTAATCACACGGTTTTCTTATCATGTTCACAGTTTACACTAGCAACCGTTTAGAATTATTAGCTAATGAATTAGCCCATATTTTACGCACGCCGCTCGCTAATCCATTGCAAAAAGAAACCATTGTTGTACAAAGTCAAGGGATGCAACGCTGGTTATCTTTACATTTAGCCGAACAATTAGGCGTATTAGCCAATTGTGAATTTCCTTTCCCTAATAGCATTATTAAACGCATTTTTAAAGAACAATTTAAATGGAATGAATTAAAAGATTTAAATGACTATGAGCGGGAAGTTATGCTATGGGCATTAATGGAAATCTTACCCAGTTACTTAGAAAATACTGAATTTAGTGAATTAAGAAACTATTTAGAAAATCAATTTTATACAGATGAATCACATTTAAACGCACATCAACAGCAATTACGCGAAAATACTAAACAACTCAAAAAATTTCAATTATGTTTAAGAATCGCTGACCTTTTTGACCAATATACTTTGTATCGTCCCGATTTAATTCATAAATGGGAAAATGACCAATTATTTTATCAACAAGATAAAAATGAGCATTGGCAAAAACAACTTTGGTTAGCCTTAAATCAACACTTTCAACATAATCATCATCGGGCGAGTTTATTATTTAAATTGTCTGAATTAGAAAAAATTGAAGGTTCATCCCGTTTACCGCGCCGCATGGCAATTTTTGGTATTCCCAATTTACCCCCTGCCTATTTAGATATTTTTGCAAAATTGGGTGAAAATCCTGATTATGAAGTGAATTTATTTATTTTTAATCCATGTGAAGAAGAATGGAGTTTAATCAAATCTAAACGAGAACAAGCCCGTTTATTAAAACACACTAAAAAACAATTTGTAGAACCTGAACAAAATTACTATGAAGAAGGCAATATTCTATTAGCTTCTTTAGGAAAAACAGGACGCGATTTATTAAATCAATTGCTATACAAAGATTATTTAAATCACATTTATGATGCTTATGAAACGCCACAAGGTAATTCTTTATTAACTACCCTTCAAAAAGATATTTTAACTTTACAAAATACGCACCATTGGTTAGAAGAACACGATAATTCTATTCAAATTCATTTATGCCATAGTCCAATGCGTGAAATTGAAGTTTTGCATGAGCAACTGTTAGCTTTATTTGAAGCAGACCCCAATTTATCGCCTAAAGATGTTGTGGTAATGATTCCTGAAATTGAAACTTACGCGCCGTATATTGAAGCTATTTTTGAAACGGTGGAAGATAAAAAGCATTATATTCCTTTTAGCATTGCTGACCGCAGTTTAAAAACTGAAAGTTCTTTAATTGAAAGTTTTATTGATTTATTAGAACTGACTAAAGGGCGTTTTATTATCACGGAAATTGTTGCTGTTTTATCAGCCAGCGCAGTGCGCCAACAATTCAATTTAGAAGAGTCAGAATTAGAAATTATTTATTATTGGTTACAACAACTTAAAATTCGCTGGGGCATGGATGGCGAGCATCGTGCTCAGTGGGAATTGCCCGAAGAAGAAGAGCATACTTGGCGGGCAGGTTTTCAGCGTTTATTGCTCGGTTATGCTTTACCCATTAAAGAAGATAATTTATTTGCCGATATTTATCCTTTTGATTTAGTAGAAGGACAATTAACGACGGTGATTGGTAAATTAGCGGCATTTGTTGAGAAACTCTTTAATTTGGTAGATGAATTAAAACAACCGCATTCTTTACAAGCTTGGCAAGGTATTTTAAATGATATTCTTAATACTTTCTTTAAAGTCAGTGAAGAGCAAGAAATTGAAGCCCAACACATTAGACAGCTTATAGAAAATTTAGTTGCTTCTGCTGCACAAGCGGCTTTTGATTTAGATGCTAAATTGTCTATTGTGGTGATTATTGCTTATTTGAATAATTATTTAGAGGGCAATTCTACCCCCTTTAATTTTATTACGGGACAAGTGACTTTTTGCGCATTATTGCCTTTGCGTAGCATTCCTTTTAAAGTCGTTTGTTTAGTGGGAATGAATGACCAAGCGTTTCCACGTTCTCAAAATGCTTTAAATTTTGATTTAATTACTCAACATCCGCGTGTCGGTGACCGCTCAGTGCGCGATAATGACCGTTATTTGTTTTTAGAAGCTTTATTATCGGCGCGACAAACGTTTTATCTTAGCTATACAGGTTATGCAATTCATGATAATAGTGAAATTCCGCCTTCTGTGGTTGTCAGTGAATTAATTGATTACCTGCGGCAATATGCAGATTTAGCCAGTGTTGAGGAACTAGAGTTGCGCGAAGATGAAAAGAAGAAAAGATTATTTGCGCATTTGATGACTCATCATCCTTTACAGCCTTTTAGTCCGCGTTATTTCTTGGGCAATGATAAGTTGTTTAGTTTTTCTAAAGAATATTGTGAAGCAACACGCCAATTATTAAATCCTGCAACGTTATTAGTTGAAACCCAACAAAACAAAGCGTATCCCTTTATTGAAAAGCCATTAGAATTTCCATTAGAAGCAGAATGGCAGTTAATTGAAGTAGAAAGTTTAATTAAGTTCTTTATGAATCCAATTGAGTTTTTATTAAAGAATCGTTTAGGAATTTATTTAGAATCACCTGTAGATAATTTAGAGGAAAATGAGCCTTTTAATTTAGATAATTTAGTCGCTTTTCAATTAAAACAAGTTTTATTAGAGCGGGCAATTGCAGATAAACCTTTAGATAATTTCTTTAAGATTGCTAAAGCTCAAGGATTATTGCCACATGGTAAAGTGGGTGAAGTTTTATATCAAATGACATTAGAAGAAATTTTACCCTTTATTGCAGATGTTAAAGCGTTAATTGCAACGCAAAATAAATTAGCCCCACAAACTTTACATTTTGCAATTCCTAATAGTCCATTTTATTTAACGGGTACGTTAAATCATTTATATACCGATTATGCTTTGTATTATCAAAGTAGTACATTACGCGCTAAACATTATTTGCGCTATTGGATTTATCACTTGTTTTTAAATAGTGTGCAAAGCAATGAAAAATTACCGCGTATTAGTCACTTAATGGGACTGGAAAAACAAGATAAACTTACACAAACGCGGCAATACATTTTCACTGATGTGCCACAAAGTTTAGAAATATTGCAACAATTGGTGAATTTGTATTGGCAAGGTTTGCAATCTCCTTTAAGTTTCTTTGCGGAAAGTAGTTTGCAATTTGTGCAACAATTAATAGAAGATGCTAAGAAAAATACAAATAAAGCGGATAGTAAAGCGAAAGAAACTTGGGAAGGGGGATATAATTCACATAATACAGGGCGGGCTGAAAGAAACAATTTGTATTATGATTTGTATTTTGGGCAAAATGCGAAATTAAATTTATCGGAAGAATTTAAAGCAACGAGTCAGCAAATTTATCAACAGTTATTAAATCATCGTGAAATGCTTTAATAATGTAGCAAAAACTGGAGTGCAATAGCTTCAGCTATTGCCAGTGGCGTAATCGCTAAAGTAATGTTCAATCAAAAG
>CAZKST010000185.1:0-6895 GCA_964555395.1 uncultured Thiotrichaceae bacterium
CACCTTCGACGCTAAATGGTGGCTCTTTCCCCTGCTTTTCATACGAGGCAATACTTCAGTTTGTAAAATTTGTAAAGCGTCATCTCGTTGACCTTTATTTTTTAAAATATCACTAATTTGCCACCAAGCTTCGGCACAACCCTGAATATTATTTATTTTTTGATCAATTTGAATTTTTTCGTTTCCCCATTGATAGACTTGGTCTAAATCGCCTAACTGTGATGCACAACGGCAAGCTGTCCATAACACATTGCTACGCGCTTCATCACTCAACGGAGAGGCAAGCAGTTTTTCACAAAATTGTCGCCAGCTTGTCCATGAGCCATTTAAATCTGCATACTGTGACCCCGCCCGCTCTACCGTTATACCTTGCTCTAACGGGACGCGCTCTAGCCATGCGCGGAGTGCGTCTTGTTCTTGGTTGAGTTCGCGCCATGCTTGATAGCTTTCAATGTTGTCAGGTTCTGGCAAACGCTGCATAAACCAATCGGTTAAACGCTGCTCAATCGCCGCGCTGTCGGTGGCTTCGGCGCGTAAGTATTCAGCAATTAACGGGTGAATTTGCCAGCGACTGTGTACAAATTCGGCGGCTAATTCTTCTATGATTAAACCTAAACGGCTGGCTTGCTTGAGGATTTTTTTAGCGTCACTTTCTGAGCAAGCGAGTAAATCCTTCGCCAGCGTAAAGCCAATATCGCGGCTGTAACTAAAACCCAGCGCATGAATGAGCGTTGCGTGTGCGGGTAATGCGCGAGCGAATGCCTGTAAGGAAATGCTAAATGCCGCGTGTAAAGTGCAACGCGGCGCATTGCGTCCGCCCTTATCGGCGTAAAATTCTGATTCAAGTTTTAATTGGCTGCTATGCAATTCGTTTAAAAATTCATCTACCGAGTTATAACCCGTTGCCAAATAACCCGCCGCGAGATGGATGGCAAGCGGTAAGCCCGCTAATGCCGTGACAACTTTTTCCAACTCATTTGCGGCTAAGGGCGCGGCTTCTAAGGCAATAAGCTCTTGTTTAAGTTGTTCTATCCCTTCTTGCATAGAAAAGGGTTGTAATTGAATACACTTAAAACCACTCCCCCGCCCTAAATCATGCACCCGCCCACTCAACACTAAACGACAACCCTGCAATTGCTGCACTAAAGCGATAGCAATCACCGCTAATTCTGGCGTATCCACATTTTCTATATGCAGCAATACATTATTTATTTTGAAAAATTCGCAAATTTCCCCAACATGCGGACTAATTTTAAACCGCTCCGCTAACTGCGCGATTAAACCCGCGACCGTTTCCTGCGCAGATGGATTTAAAGACAGGATTTCATAACGATACGACGGAACAGCAGTCAAAGCGAAATGGTCAATTAAATACGATTTCCCCACCCCCGCCATGCCTTCCAAAACAGCGGTAATCGTGACGGTTTGCTGTTTATCCAAAGCGGTTTTTAAAGCATTTAATTCATTTTCGCGCCCGATAAACAAATGCGCTGCTTGCGAATTGGCGGCGGGGGAAAGGATAGGATTTTGCGAGGTGGCAGGAGATGTATAAATCGTGACGGTTGAGTTTTGAACATCATTTACAACAATATTATGCTCACCCTCCACTTTTACCTCTGGTGTAAACAATGCCATAATGACCTCTCACTAATGAATTTTAACTTTAGATTTATCAATCTCTTGCACTGTTACATTCTGCCCGTCTCTATTTTTTACATCAATATCGCTGTCATTCTTAATCTTTTGAACAACGACATTATCTTTACCCGTTGTTTCCATTTGAGCGACCGTATCACCCCGCTTAAAAGAAAACTTTGTACTTTTCGCCAGCACTGCAACAATTGCAACCGCAATTGCAACAACAATAATGAGGGTTGTTGAATCTAAAGTCATTTTATCATCCTCCTTCTTGAAAGTTAAAAATAAACGATGCAATAATTTACCATATAACTCTTTAAAAACCCCACAAAAAACAAAACCCCGATAAAGTTAAACCTTATCGGGGTCTTATTTAAAAACCGAACAAACTCAGCTAAAAAATTAACCTTCAGCCGTTTCTTCAGTTGCACCGCGTGGTAAATGCACAGATACAACAGGTAAATTGTGCTCTTCACCATGGCTTAATTGAACAATCTCAACCCCTGCTGGGCACTTAATATCAGATAAGTGTAAAACATCACCTGCATTTACATCCGTTAAATCAACCGCTAAAAACTCTGGTAAGTCTTTAGGTAAACAGTAAATTTCAACTTCAGCTAAATGGTGAGAAATAATACCACCACCTACTTTTACACCAACGCAATTTTCTTCATTTAAGAAGTGAATTGGCACATTCATGTGTAATTTTTCGCTATCGCTCACCCGTTGTAAATCAAGGTGTAAAATGCGTTGTTCAAAAGGGTGACGTTGTAAATCTTTTAATACGGCTTTCTCTTCGCCTTGACCTGCAATTTTAATCACTAAAACGTGAGAATAAAACGCTTCATGTTTTAAATGGTTGTTCAATTCGTTTTGATTAACCATCAATACGGTAGGCTCTTTACCAGCTCCGTATAAAATTGCAGGGACATTGCCAGTACGACGCAGGCGGCGGCTCGCACCTTTCCCCATGTCTTTGCGTACTTCGGCATTTAATTCAAATAATTGTTGTTCCATTACGATTGCTCCAAAAAATCCCGATAGGATTAAAAAAGTAAATTAACAGCGCGTTGCGACCACGCACTGTGTAAATGCCTAATATATAGGCAATTCATTAAAATTTAGTGTTCCATAAACAAGGAGCTAACAGATTCTTCTTCGCTAATGCGGCGAATTGTTTCGCCTAATAAGTGCGCAACCGTTAATTGACGGATTTTTTTACAGGCACTCGCTTCTGCATTTAACGGAATTGTATCTGTAACCACTAAACTGTCTAAACCTGAATTTTCTATATTTTTCACGGCATTGCCTGATAAAACAGGATGCGTACAATAAGCATGTACTTGCGCTGCGCCGTGTTCTTTTAATGCGTTTGCAGCTTGGCTTAATGTGCCAGCGGTGTCGACCATGTCGTCGACAATGATGCAGCTTTTATTTTCTACATCACCAATAATATTCATAATTTTAGCGACATTGGCTTTAGGACGACGTTTGTCGATAATCGCTAATTCTGCATCGTCTAAGTGTTTGGCAATGGCGCGGGCACGCACTACACCGCCTACGTCGGGCGACACAATTAAAATATTCGGGTAAGCTTGTTCTTTAATATCGTTGATTAAAATCGGAGAGGAATAAATATTATCCACTGGAATATTAAAGAAACCTTGAATTTGGTCTGCGTGTAAATCAATCGTTAATACGCGGTGTGCTCCAACGCTTTCCAGCATATTGGCAACCACTTTGGCACTAATCGGCACCCGCGCAGAACGGGGACGACGGTCTTGACGGGAATAACCATAATAGGGAATAACGGTGGTAATCCGTCCAGCAGATGCGCGCTTAAGACAGTCCACCAGAATAATCAGTTCCATCAAGTTGTCATTGGTTGGGGTACAGGTCGGTTGAACGATAAATACGTCTTTACCGCGTACATTTTCTTGAATTTCAACTTGAATTTCATCATCGCTAAAACGGCTAACGATGGCTTTTCCGATTGGAATGTGTAAGTAATGAGCAACAGCCTGACTTAACGCTGGATTCGCGTTACCAGTGAACACCATAATACGGCTCACGATGGAACTCCTGTCACGAGATTGATGAGCTAAAATGCAGGGAAAATTGGGTATTGCTAGAGAGAGAATGGCTGGGGTACTAGGATTCGAACCTAGGAGATGCCGGAATCAAAATCCGGTGCCTTACCGCTTGGCTATACCCCAATTGAATTGAGAAGCAAAATTCTATCAAATTTACTGCGTTGTTTGCAAGCAATTTTTGCGATTTAATATTGTTTGAGCTTTTGCAGTGTGGGTGAGAGATTACACCCGCGTGTAACAAAACTGTTCCATGTTGTGGGAACGTTTTGTTGAACAGCTAAAGCGTGTGCTTCATCAGCAAAACTAGCAAAAATACATGCGCCTGTTCCTGTCATGCGGGCGGGTTGGTATTGATTTAACCATGCTAACGCTTCAGCAATGATAGGAAAGTGGCGTTTTGCAACAGCTTCGCAGACATTAATTGTTGCGTTCTGTTGAAAGTCGTGCATTTTAATGAGTGGTTGATTTCTTGTCAAGTCTGGGTCGGTAAAAATTGTGCGGGTCGGTACATGACAACCGGGATGTATCACTAAATAGTAGGGTTCTGGTAGTGTGACGGGGGTTAAGCATTCGCCCACACCTTCTGCCCATGCGGCGTGTCCGCGTACAAACACGGGGACATCTGCTCCAAGTTGCAACCCTAATTCGGCTAAAGTATCAACGGAAAGTTGTAAACCCCAAAATTGATTTAAGCCTAATAATGCGGTTGCTGCATCAGAACTACCGCCGCCTAAACCGCCACCCATGGGGATGCGTTTTTCTACGCGAATTTTGACCGCTAATGTGGTTGGTGAAAACCAGTTAAATAAGGATTCATCAGGATGGGTAATGGCGTAATTTTTGATTAAAGTCGCGGCTTTAAAGACTAAATCGTCTTGCATGGCTAAATCAGTCGCAGTGTTTTCTACGGTAATATGCCCATTGTCCGCAGGACAAAAATAGAGGGTGTCGCTTAGGGTTAAAAATTGGAAGACGGTTTGTAAGTTATGATAACCATCGGGACGACGGCTAGTAATGTGCAAAAATAGATTGAGTTTTGCGGGGGCGGGTAGAATTAAATTGCTTTGCATTGTCAGTACCAAACACAGGGAAGTGTAAAACTTCCCTGTTTTTTTAAAGTTAACGGTTGCTACCGATAAATTCAGGATAAGCTTCCATCCCGCATTCTGTCACATCCATTCCTTCATATTCTTCTTCTTCAGTGACACGCAAACCTATAACGAGGTTTAAAACGTACCAAACTGCAAAAGAAGCAGCAAAAACCCAAAGCGCGATGCTGATAGAACCAACTAATTGGGCAAAGAATTTTGCACCGTGATTGCTCATAGGCACAGCTAATAACCCACATAAGCCGCCTGCACCGTGTACAGAAATTGCGCCGACAGGGTCATCAATTTTAATTTTGTCTAAAGCTAAAATACCGAAAACGACCAATACGCCGCCAATCGCGCCAATCATGGTCGCTAAAATAGGCGTGGGCATTGTAGGCTCGGCAGTAATGGCGACTAAACCTGCTAATGCGCCGTTTAAAATCATGGTTAAATCGGATTTACCAAATAATAAACGGGAAACGATTAACGCTGAAATTAAGCCGCCACAGGCTGCCATATTGGTGTTTACGATAGTAGATGCAATGGCGTTGGCGTTATTAATGCCTGTTAATTGCAATTGTGAACCGCCGTTAAAGCCAAACCAACCAAACCATAAAATTAATGTGCCTAAAGTGGCTAATGGTAAGTTTGCACCTTGCATGGGATTGACGCGCCCATCGGCACTAAATTTACCTTTACGCGCACCCAGTAGTAAAACAGCGGCTAAAGCAGCGGTCGCGCCTGTTAAATGAACGACACCAGAGCCTGCAAAATCTTTAAAGCCTAAACCGCTTAAAAATCCACCGCCCCAACTCCAATAGCCTTGAATAGGATAAATAAAACCAGTCATTACGACGGAGAAAATTAAAAATGTCCATAAGCGCATCCGCTCAGCCACTGCGCCTGAAACAACTGACATAGAAGTTGCGACGAATACCACTTGGAAGAAAAAGTCAGCGCGGGCAGAGTGGGTGGGGGCACCTTCACCGCCCGCTAAAATGGCTTCGGGAGTGTGTTCTGCACTGACTAAAAATTTAATTGTCGGTAAAATCCCTTCAATTAAACTGGAGGAAGGATACATTAAGTTGTAACCAATCAGCATATAGGTAACGCAAGCAATTGCATATAAAGCAATATTTTTCGTTAAAATTTCTACAGTGTTTTTAGCACGAACTAAACCGCACTCTAACATAGAAAAACCTGCTGCCATAAACATCACAAGAATGCCCATCACCAGCAAGTAAAAAGTATTAATTACATAATTCATCTCTAACATGATGAAACCCAACTATTTTTATTGTGATAATTTAAGTGTGTACCAAGCATTTCATTATAATGACGCAAATTAATCCTACAGTGCATCTTCCCCTAATTCGCCTGTACGGATACGCACAACTTGTTCGAGGTTATACACAAAGATTTTACCGTCGCCAATGCGTCCTGTATTTGCGGCATTGGTAATGGCTTCAACAGCCGTTGCAACCATAGAATCAGACACCGCAGCTTCAATTTTGATTTTTGGCAGAAAATCAACAACATATTCAGCACCGCGATATAATTCTGTGTGTCCTTTTTGCCGACCAAATCCTTTAACTTCTGCGACGGTTAAACCGTGCACACCTATTTCTGACAGTGCTTCCCGCACATCGTCCAGCTTAAAGGGTTTGATAATCGCGCAAATCATTTTCATCTGGCATTCTCCTAATCATTTGCAAAATTTCGTTAGTACAACGTCGGTGCTATCCCCTGCCCAATGCCGTACTTAACAGGACTTTGTGATGTTTAAACCAATTCGCTACGCAGTGATTAACACACTTTTAAAGAAAATGACTCACCTGCTCGCAACATCAGTCTACTATTATAAAAGTTTCTAGGGCTAAAATTCACAGTCTATAAAAAAATGCTGCAAGTTTTTCCGTAATTTTTTTGCAAGATTTAGTAAATATTGCATAACAGTTTGAAATATAAAATTTTATAATGTAGAAAGCAATGCAACATTTTTTTGTATTTTTGCCAGATATAGCAAACGCACTATTATCTGAACCTTAATTCACTGTGTTTCCTGATTAACTT
>CAZKST010000186.1:0-6876 GCA_964555395.1 uncultured Thiotrichaceae bacterium
GTTGTTGCTTGATTTTGCAGTTGAATTTCCTCATTTTCAATATTCACTTTTTGCTCATCTTCATTATCATCATTGATATTAACCCCCGCTAAACGTTGCAATTGTCCCGTGCTTTTTACCGCTGAAGGAAACGTTAAATGCACCGTTTGCGGATTTGTTAAATCCAAGTTGAATAAAACCACGCGATAATGATGTTCATCAGTAAAAGCAAAGGATTGAATGTAAGGAATATCAATGCTTTGTTTAATATCATTAATGGCGTTTTGTTGCCAACGGGGATTATCGCCCGTTTGTTCTGTCGCTAATAAAGTCGGTAAAACTGCCCGATTGGCTAAAATTAAACCTAAACCTGTCGGGCGGATGCGTTGCGTGGCGTGCAAGTCGCGCATAACGCCCCATAAACGCGCCGCTTCTTTAGATTTCATCTTGTAAGAATATTGCGCCAGTTGGAAAACTGCTTGAGTATTAATCCCCATTTTTGCTTGATAAGTGAGCAAATACAAAGGAATCGCTAAGCCGCCATTCACGCCCGTTAAAAAGTCGTTGCGCAGGTCTAAAGGCACATCGTTATTAGTATCAGTGGTGTGAAAATTAATTTCATAAATCGCTAATTGCGTCGCGGGCAACGTGCGGGGACTTGTGGCTTTACGCAAATTTTGCAAACTGTCTTGGACTAAACCGCCCGCTAAAACGTCTTGACTGGGACGCGCAAACAAGGGGTAATAAATATGTTCCGCTGTGTCGTAAACGTCTAATTTGCCAAAATACGGCGCAATCGCGACAGTATCGTGTTGGGTGCTGTTTTGTTCAATTTCCAGTTGTCGCCCTGCATAGCGGAATTGTCCGCCAATAATTAAATCCAGTTTTTCATTTTGAAAATAGGTACTTTTGCGGGCTTGTTCAAAACGGGTTTGCGCAAGTTGTCCCAAACGCACGCCGCCGCGCACACTCGCCCCACGGAAAGGGTCGCCACTGAGCGCAGTCCCCCACAGCTCATTGCCAAGTTCTAAGTGGATTTTGTTAAAAACCGTTGTCCATGGCTCTTTTTGTCCTAAACGGGCGCGTAGTTGCGCATAAGGATGCTGGTCGGCGGGCGCGCTGAGATAGGCAATTAAATTTTGCCATTCGCTTTCGCTAAAAGTGGGCGGAACAACATACCAAGGTTCAATTGCCGTTTGATAGTGTTGATTTAAATAGTGAACTAATTGCAAAAATTCGGGCAGGGAAAAATGGCTGCCGCTGGGGTCGCGGTCGCTGACTTGATAGCCAAACGTGCGCCGTGCAAATTCGGGCGCAAGTTGATTATCTAAACTATTGCCTAATTGCCCGCCCCAATTGCGTAAAACCCCTAAATTGAAATTTGCTAATAAATCTACAACCCGTTGTTCAAAAACCGTAGGATTATCTTGCTCTGCGCGGCTCAGGCTTAACTCATCTAGCCAAACAGCCTCTGACGATAAATTATTGATATGAAACTCTAAAGTATTGCCAATGGTGCGAGTGATATTTTCCCATTCAGGCGGGATATTAATTTCGCGTTCAATTTTTTGCCAGCCGCTTTGCAAGGTAATCTGTTCTTTAAAAAATAAATTCTCTTGTAAACGGCGGAATTGCACCGCAATTTTGGCTTGTGGTAAATTGCTTTTTACCCAAAATTGTAGTTTCCAACGTCCTTGAATTAACAGCAATTTCCCCGCACTTTTATCTTCTCGACTACCGAGTGAATCTAAAAAAACGCTATAATTGGGATGAGAATCAGTGTGAGCTAATAATTTTAACGATTGTTTACCAAGACTATCAGGAGGATTTTCGTTGGGGTCAACTTCAACCGCATTGCTTTTAATACCATGAATACCTGCAACCGTTTGATAAACAGCAAGTAAATCTTCAGATTGAGGCGCGATACTTTGAGCGGGAGAATTGGGCACAAGATAAAAAGTATATTTATCTTGCTCATGGCGAAAATCGCGGATAACGCCTTGTTGTCCTTTCGCGATTCCCGTTAAAATCTCGTAACGTGCATCCTTCCAAAATTGTTCAGGTTGCCCAATGGCTTGTTTATCATTGTTCCAGCGAGTATCCCAATTATCGACTTGCACTCGTTCAGCGGTGGCATTGGGGGCGACGTGGAAAATAACAGCTATTTCTCCCGCTTCAAAACCCCCATTCGGGATAAGATTTTTTAATAGTTGTATGCCTGCATACAGTTGTGAACTCCCCAAATTCAAGCCAAAATGTTTAGCAATAAAAGGAGTATTGTCCGCAAATTGGATAACTTGCGGTGTAACACGCACTGTTGTTGTTGAGGCTGTTTCCGCCGCTTGCAGCAGTGTTAATCCTAAAAAATTTAATAAAAAGGACAGTATAATGCGATTCATGATTACCCTACTTTGTAGTCTTTATCTCATGCTGGGGAGTATTTCTGTGAAGGCACAAACGACGGAATCGCCTTCACAAAAAACGGTAACGCTGATTTTATTAGCCTTGAATGATGATCCGCGTTATTCCACCCAACAGCGAGATGCACGTTATCCTTTGCATTCCAATGGTAATTTATTCGATGCAATGGAAGTTGCACAAAAAGAAACCGTTTTTCCTTTAAAAGCAACTCAAATTAATTTACAAGTACAAATTATCAATGCTGATACGCTTGATGAACTGCAAGAAGCTGTTGATAAAGCTTTAACTGAAAACACACATTTTTTTGTATTAGATTTGCCCGCTGATATGCAAGTTGAACTTGCTAAACGCAACCAAAACAAAGCTGCCATTTTTTTTAATGTCTCTGTCTTAGACAGTCGTTTACGCCAAGCAGATTGTCAAGCGAATTTGCTGCATATCGTGCCCTCTTGGAATATGTTAATGGACGGTTTAGCGCAATATTTAATCAGTAAAAAATGGAAAGAAATTTTTGTTTTAGCTGGAAAATTGCCTGAAGACCAAGCATTATTGCAAGACTTTAATCGCACTGCTAAACGCTATGGATTAAAAATTGTAGAGACACGCGGCTTTATTAACACCAATGACCCGCGTGAGCGGCAGCAAAACAATGTTGCTTTACTGACAGCAAATGTGAATTATGATGTGTTATTTGTTGCTGATACGGCTGGCGAATTTGCCAGCACTTTACCTTATCAAACCCAATTACCACGTCCTGTTGTGGGTACAAGTGGCATGGTGATTGACTGGTGGCATTGGGCATGGACACGTCATGGCGCGCCGCAAGTCAATAAACGCTTTTATAAACAAGCAAATCGTGATATGACGGGCTATGATTGGGCAGCATGGCAATCAGTTAAAATTATTGCTGAAGCCATTCAACGTATAAAAACAGATGATTTTCAACAGCTCAGTAATTTTATTCGCGGCAATATGATTGTGATTGATGGCACAAAAGGCGCGCCGCAAAGTTTCCGCCGTTGGGATAATCAAATGCGTCAACCCTTATTTGTCACCAATGAACATACTGTTATCGCTCGTTTACCACTAGAAGGCTTTTTACATCCTATTAATCAACTCGATACTTTAGGCATTGATGAAAAAGAAAGCCAATGTAAACAACAAGTAGCACCTGCACAATAATAAAGAATAAAGGCATGTTTAACACATGCCTTTGTTTTAACTAATTAACCCGCTTTGCGGTGTTGACGTTCCAAACGTTCTTGACGCTCTTTTGCCTCAATCGATAAAGTCGCAATTGGGCGCGCAATCAACCGTTTTAAACCAATTTCTTCGCCAGTTTCATCACAATAGCCAAAACTACCATCTTCAATTCGTTTCAACGCTTCTTCAATTTTACGGATGAGGTTATGATAACGCTCGGAGGTACGCAGTTCTAAGGTAGTATCGGATTCTAAGCTGGCACGATCAACATCATCCGCTTGCCGCCATTCGCTTTCTTGCAATGCTTCAGAGGTCATGATTTCTTCCTGCCGAAGTTCTTCTTTCCATGCTAATAAACGTTGGCGAAAATATTCTAATTGCAATGGATTCATGTACTGTTCCTGCTCATTCGGAACATAACCCTCTGGCAGTTGAGTGTGTCGTGACATTATTAACCCCACTTTAGTTTTATATTTAAGTTTTAAAAAATGCCTCTTTTAATAGTGAATTTTTAGTGAAATTCAAGGGGGAGGCAGTCAACGAAGCACAGGATTTCTTCAGGCGTAAGTGATTGGGCAGAGAGGTCTGTGCTCAAATGCAAGCATTGCAAAATACTTGCCTATCTTTATCAGTTTAACGAGAAAATATGACAAAATCATGGATATAGGTTTAAGCTATGCGTCTCTTTTTACTTTCGTTACTGATAACAAAATAGCTTTTGTCGTTTCTAAGTTTACACTATTTTATTAATTTTATCTCTTAAATCTTATAATCACTTTATAATCAAGTATTAATAAATTAAGTCATTAAAATCAGTATTAAACAATAATACCGCATTAATGAATATCACCGTTTTATTTAAAGAATTGCTTAATTCAATTTTAAACAACTTAGCAAAATTAAGATTATAGTATTTTCAAATTTACCGACTATCATCGCAAAAATAAAAACGCTTTGCATAGACAATAATAAAGCTAACGCTTACAATCATTCATCTCTTTATTTCTCTCTTTCTATCTGCTTAAAAAAACACTATGTCGCAATCTGCCACGCTCAGCATTATTTTACCCTGCTTAAATGAAGCGGCGAGTCTTAAAATACTCATTCCGATGCTTAAACAACATCAACCCACCGCAGAAATTATTATTGTTGACGATGGTTCAACGGATGATTCTGCCAGCGTAGCAACACAGTTGGGCGCGACGGTGATTTCACACCCCTATCGCAAAGGCAACGGCGCGGCGATTAAAAGCGGCGCACGGGCGGCACAGGGTGAAATTTTAGTCTTTATGGATGCGGATAACCAACACAACCCCGCTGATATTGCCAGATTAGTCAGTAAGTTAGAAGAAGGTTATGATATGGTGGTCGGTGCACGCGATGCCAGCTCACAAGCCAGTTTAGGGCGCAGTTTAGCCAATGGTTTTTATAATCGCCTTGCTAGTTGGATTGTAGAACACCCCGTTGCTGATTTAACTTCTGGTTTTAGAGCCGTGCGGGCTAAGCAATTTCGCGAGTTTCTCTATTTATTGCCTAATACTTTTTCTTATCCTACAACTATTACCATGGCATTTTTTAGAGCAGGTTACAATATTCAATATATTCCTATTATTGCCGCCAAACGTATTGGAAAAAGTCATATTCGTCCTTTAAAAGATGGCATTCGTTTCTTAATGATAATTTTTAAAATTGGCACACTCTACTCACCTTTAAAAATCTTTGTGCCATTTAGTGCATTATTCTTTCTGCTTGGCTTGCACTACTACATTTATACTTTCTTAACTTCCTATCGTTTTACTAACATGGGATTATTACTTTTCTTATCCTCTGTTCTCATTTTCTTAATTGGTTTAATTTCAGAACAAATCACCCAATTAATGTATCGCAAACCTGAATAAACCGCTCAAATCAAATAAAAACTGAACGTTTCAAAAAACAAGGCAGTTGCTTTATGGAAAAAATTAAATGCTTTCAACCCGCCGAAGCTGCTAAACAAGCAAGCATCACCACCCTGATTGCGCTCGGACTCAGCATTTTTATGCTCGGTTTACATTCCGTGCAACTCGAATCTTCTTTAGGACTAGAAACCCGCTGGACATCCGTTGCGCTGCTGCTGTTCTGCGTATTTGCAGGACGGTTTTTAATTGTCAGCTTTCACCAATGGCAACATTGGCACAAAACCCAGCAAATTACACAACAAAAGGCAACTACCGCCGACCCTGCGTTGCATTTTCTGCAACCGTTGCAAAACTGGTTTGTGCAACACAAAAGTTTATTATTTTTTCTACTCGGCAGCCTGCTATTTTTACTTGCGGTCAGCCTGCCCTTTTTCCCATTTAGCAGCCGCTATGTGTTAGACACCGCTACTTTAGTCTTAACTTACATTATGTTAGGTTGGGGATTAAATATTGTGGTCGGTTTAGCGGGGCTATTAGATTTAGGCTACGTCGCGTTTTATGCGATTGGTGCATATTCTTTCGCCATTTTATCGCTGCATTTTCACTGGACATTCTGGGAAGCCTTACCCGTAGCGGGTTTATGCGGGGGCATTTTTGGCGTTTTACTGGGCTATCCTGTTTTACGCTTACGCGGCGATTATTTAGCGATTGTAACGCTCGGTTTTGGCGAAATTATCCGCATTATTTTAGTCAACTGGTCAGAAGTGACAGGTGGTCCCAATGGCATTTCAGACATTCCGCGCCCGAGTTTGTTTGGTTTGGAATTTACCCGCTCGCCCGCTGAGGGCGTGACTGCTTTTCATCAATTTTTCGGCGTTGAGTTTTCATCATTGCATCGGATTATCTTTTTATATTACTTGATTTTATTGCTAGCGTTATGCACGCATTTTTTCACTTTACGGCTGCGGCGTTTACCGATTGGGCGGGCATGGGAAGCGTTGCGCGAAGATGAAATCGCCTGTCGGGCATTGGGTATGAATCCGACTAATATTAAATTAACTGCTTTTGGCATGGGCGCGATGTTCGGTGGTTTTGCGGGGGCATTTTTCGCGACTCGTCAAGGCTTTATCAGTCCTGAGAGTTTTACTTTTATGGAATCGGCTGTCATTTTAGCAATTGTGGTCTTAGGCGGGATGGGCAGTCAAATTGGCGTAGTGCTGGCGGCAATTTTCCTGATTGGCGGCACGGAGTTATTCCGTAATTTAGAAGAATATCGGATGTTAGTTTTTGGTTTAGGCATGGTCGCCATCATGGTTTGGAAACCACGCGGTTTAATGTCGCGCAGAGAACCGACGATTTTGTTGAGGGAGTAGGG
>CAZKST010000187.1:0-6870 GCA_964555395.1 uncultured Thiotrichaceae bacterium
ACTTTGTGGATGGAAACCGATAAAGTGCCTTTTATCAATGAGCACGGCGAAGTCACTGGCGTTGTGGTATTAGGCACAGATATCACCGCCCGCGTTGAAGCTGAGCGAGCAGTTTCGGCAAGTGAACAACGTTTCCGTGCGATTTTTGACAGTGCCGTAGACGGCATTGTGATGATTGACCGTCGCGGACAAATTCAAATGGCAAATCCTGCACTTGCACGGATTTTTGGCTATGACCTAAGCGAATTACTAGGCAAATCAATTACAACTCTAATGCCTTCGCCTTATAAAGATGAACATTCACAATATATAGAGCGTTATTTACATACGCAAAATGCGCATATTGTTGGTATCGGGCGCGAATTAGTCGGTTTACGCAAAAATGGCGAAATTTTCCCCATTTATCTTGCCGTCAATGAATTAAATCTTGAAGGTACACCGATGTTTACAGGGATTATCAGCGATATTACCGAGCTGAAACGCACCCAACAAGCCTTAGAGCACAGCAAAAAAGAATTAGAAACCCAAAACCGTGCTTATAGCCGCTTTGTGCCGCGTGAATTTTTAGGATTTCTCGGCAAAGAAAGTATTGTGGATGTTGAATTAGGTGACCAAGTTCAAAAAGAAATGAGCATTATGTTTTCTGATATTCGCGAATTTACTCGATTATCAGAAGCGATGACTCCGCGTGAGAATTTCTTATTTATCAATGATTACTTGAGTAAAATGGAACCTGTTATTTTAAAACGCGGAGGATTTATTGATAAATACATCGGCGATGCGATTATGGCACTGTTTCCACTTAGCCCCGACCATGCTGTGCAAGCGGCGATAGAGATGTTGAAAACACTGCATATTTACAATGAAGAGTTAGCCGAAGCGGGTAAAACTACAATTGAAATTGGAATTGGCATTCATACTGGCTCAATGATGCTCGGCACAATTGGCGGACAAAATCGCATGGATGGCACAGTCATTTCCGATGCAGTTAATTTGGCTTCGCGGATGGAAGGTTTAACTAAAATGTACGGCGCAACGTTATTAATTACCGAGCACACGTTTAACCGTTTGGAAGATATTAATAAATATACAATTCGGGTGATTGACCGCGTGCGGGTTAAAGGCAAACAAGAGCCAGTGATTGTGTTTGAAGTGTTAGACGGGTATCAACCTGAAGTGCTTGCGGCAAAAGTCGCGACCTTAGAACTGTTTATGTTTGGCGTACAAGCTTATCAACGCCGTCAATTTGAAGAAGCCGAACAAGCATTTTTAGAGTGTTTAGCTACTAATCCAAGCGACCGCGCCAGCCAAATTTATTTACGCCGCAGTCAATTACGTCAACATCATGATAGCGACGAAAATTGGGACGGAATTACTGAATTGAGTAGTAAGGAAAGTTTGGTATTGTAGATTCAATTAGGCGTTACGCAGTCGCCAACAGACCTGCTAGGTTTTTAAAACCTAGCAGGTTTTTGTTTTATCGTCATTTCATCTTAAATTAAAGTGCGTTTACGATAAACGCTTTAGACATAAAAATACAAAAGAAACTTGATAAAATTTAGAAACATTAATATCATGTAAATGATAATAAGTTCTATTTGTATTTATTTTTGGAGTATCTTCAATTATGTTTAAAAAACTGTTTACTGGTTTTATCGTACTTTATAGTTTTTCCCCGCTCTTATACGCACAACAACAAGTTGTTAATGTCTATAATTCACGACATTACTCAACAGATACACAACTTTATCAAGCTTTTACTGAAAAAACGGGCATTCAAGTTAAAGTCGTTGAAGGTAAAAATGATGAATTAGTACAACGCTTGCTCAATGAAGGTAAAAATAGTCCCGCTGATGTTTTAATTGCAGTTGATGCGGGGCGTTTATCGATGGCAGCAACCAAAGATTTGTTACAACCCGTAAAAACAACAGTTTTAACACAAGCAATCCCTGCACATTTACATCATCCTGATGGTCTATGGTACGGTTTAGCCGTCCGCGCCCGCGTTTTAGCTTATGCTAAAGACCGCGTTAAATCTGAAAATTTAAGTAGTTATGAAGCCCTCGCAGAGCCGCAATTTAAGGGAAAAATTTTATCGCGCAGTAGTAATCATGTTTATACGCAAAGCTTAGTTGCTTCTTTATTAGCCGCGAATGGCAGTGAAACTATCGAAAAATGGGCGATGGGAATGGTTGCTAATTTTGCCCGTCCACCAGAAGGCGGAGATACTGACCAATTACGCGCAATTGCTGCTGGACAAGGTGATATTGCTTTGGTAAACAGTTATTATATTGCTACGCTGTTTAATTCTAAAAAACCTGAAGACCAAGCGGTTGCAGCACAAATCGGGGTCTTTTTCCCTAATCAAGCCGACCGCGGTACACATGTCAATATTAGCGGCGCGGGCGTTGCAAAATATGCCCCCAATGCAGAAAACGCTATAAAACTATTAGAATATTTAGCAACTGATGGACAACGGTATTTCGCTGATGTCAACTACGAATATCCTGCAAATCCTGAATATAAAGCACACGCAACTTTAGCGGCTTTTGGCGAGTTTAAACAAGATACTTTAAACTCTGCTTTGTACGGCACTAATAATGCGGGTGCATTGAAAATAATGGATAAAGCAGGTTGGAAATAAACTGTGCCTGAATCCCCTCCCCCTCCTATTATCAATAAAGTAATGGCAGACTCTCACATAAAATTATCTTATAGTTTTTGGTTATCGCTCGCTTTAGTTTTAATTATCATCGCGCCTTTAATGGCTATTGCGAGTTATTTAACTGTCCAAACCGAAGGCTTATGGACGCATTTATATGAAACACGTCTGCTTGAATATGTTAGTAATTCTTTGATATTAATGATAGGAGTGGGTGGGGGAGTCTTAGTTTTTGGGGTAGGATGTGCTTGGTTAATTACCATGTACGAATTTAAGGGACGACGCTGGTTAGAATGGCTATTAGTCTTACCGCTAGCCATGCCCGCCTATATTTTGGCATATACCTATACTGATTTTTTACAGTTTACAGGGCCTTTACAATCCACTTTACGTCAATTAACAGGCTGGGGTTGGCAAGACTACTGGTTTCCTGCTATTCGCTCCTTAGGCGGCGCAGTGTTTGTACTCACATGCGCGCTATATCCTTATGTCTATGTCACAACCCGTGCGGCTTTTATTTCACAATCCATTTGCGCTTTAGAAGTCAGTCGCACACTAGGCTGTTCACCTTGGACAATGTTTTGGCGCGTTGGTTTACCCTTAGCCCGTCCCGCGATTGTGGCAGGCACTGCCTTTGCGATGATGGAAAGCTTGGCAGATTTTGGCGCAGTATCTTATTTTGAAGTCAATACATTTACGACAGGCATTTATCGCAGTTGGTACGCTTATGGAAATCCAACAGCCGCCGCACAACTTGCCAGTGTTTTATTATTATTTGTCTATATTTTATTATTTTTTGAACGTTGGAATGAAGGCAAACGACGCTTTAACCACACCTCGCAACGTTATCGCCCATTAGTCCGCGCCCCTTTAACGAGTTTTCGAACATTATTAGCCATTATTTTCTGTAGTTTACCTGTGCTATTAGGTTTCATCATACCCGCAATTTTACTCTTACAACACAACTGGGAAGCAAGCAGTTTAATCAGTTGGCGACGCTTAGTAGAATTAAGTCTAAACACTGTTAGCCTAGCGTTCATTACCAGTCTTTTCATTGTAACGGTTGGCATGTTGACCGTTTACAGTGTACGACGCAATAAGAATTTACTAGGACAACTTGCATTAAGAATAGCTTTGCTCGGCTATGCCACACCGGGCGTTGTCATTGCTGTAGGCTTACTCATTATTTTAGGTAAAACTGACCAGATTTTAAGCGATATACAAGCATTTTTCGGTTGGAACACTGCCATTCTATTATCAGGCAGTTTATTAGCCGTTGTCTATGGCTATTCTGCCCGCTTTTTTGCCGTCGCTTATACCCCATTAGAAGCAGGATTTAAAAAAATTCGGCTTAATTATGAAGAAGCTGCACAAACACTGGGAGCTTCTTCACAACGTATTTTTTGGCAATTACACATCCCACTATTACGCAGTAGCTTACTAAGCGCAGGCTTACTCGTCTTTGTGGATATTATGAAAGAATTGCCTATTACTATGATTTTAAGACCTTTTAATTTTGACACTTTAGCCGTTGAAGTGTATCAAATGGCAAGCACTGAACGTTTAGACGGCGCAGCTGCACCTGCTTTAATTATTGTACTGATTGGTTTATTACCTGTTATTTTGCTGTGTCGAGCAATGACAACCGCCCGCCCAGGACACAACGTAGAAGAAGTCATAGCAACATGAGCATTATTTTAGAATTTGATTCAATAGAACATCGCTATGGGCAACATATCGCCTTACAACCTATTTCTTTTCAAGTCTATGCCCAACAATTTTTCTGTTTATTAGGACCTTCGGGCTGCGGTAAAACGACTGCTTTACGGATTGCCGCAGGCTTAGAGCATCCGTGCGGCGGGCGCGTCTTACTTAACGGCAAAGTGATTTCTGATAAGCAACACGTCGTTACACCAGAAATACGAGGAATTGGTTTACTGTTTCAAGACTATGCTTTATTTCCGCATTTAACTGTAGAAGAAAATATTCGCTTTGGTTTGCAACATTTATCCAGTTTTGAACAACAACAGCGTGTACAAACATGGTTAAGTCGGGTGGATTTATTAAAACACCGCATTTCCTATCCGCACATGCTTTCAGGCGGCGAACAGCAACGGATTGCTTTAGCGCGTGCCTTAGCTCCCCAACCCACATTATTATTATTAGACGAACCTTTTTCTAATTTAGATACCCTGTTACGTCAACAAATTCGTGATGAAGTGTTAGCGGCTTTAACTGAATTAGGAATTTCAGCGTTAATGGTAACCCATGACCCTGAAGAAGCCTTATATATGGGAGAACGCATTGCCTTGATGGGACAGGGACAAATCATACAACAAGATAGCAATACCAATTTATACTGCAATCCTAGTAATCCAGAAGTTGCTTGTTTTTTTGGGCATGTCAACCGTTTTACAGCACAAGTACAGCAACAACAAGTTTCTACGCCCTTCGGAAGCTTACCCGCCCCGCATTTAGCAGAAGGTACAAATGCACTCATCTTAATTCGTGCCGAAGCCTTACAGCCTTGTGATGATTTTCCACCGCAAGCGGTTGTTAAATCAGTGCGACATTTAGGGCGAATTAGTTTAATTAATTTAACTTTATTGCCAGAATTGGGATTTAATACGACCGCGCAATTACAAATTAATACATTAGGATATAGTACCTTAAATGCAGGTGATAAAATCGCTTTACGATTAGACAATAAACTGGCTTTTGTATTTGCTGACAAAAACTAAATGCGTAAATTGGAGTGCAATCGCTTTAGCTATTGCTTTTTTAACAATTTGATTGAACAGTGTTTTACCTGTTACAACACTGGCAATAGCTGAAGCGATTGCACTCCAGTTAAAGTACATTTGCTATATCTAAATCAATCACGAATATTCTTCTGTTGATAAGTATAATTTAAAGTAACTTTCTCATTAGGGGCTAAGGGTAAATCAAAAGTAATTAAACCTGCATGTTCTTTCTTAAAAGGATGAGAATTCTTTTTCATCACCCATTCTTTAGGCATTGGCTCGCGAATGGTAATCGTCGCAGCTTGGCTTTTAAAATTCTCAACCACAATTTGCATTTCTTCCTCTAAATCATAAAGCACCGTCGCACCTTTTTGATTACGCCGTTCATTTAACCGCCGTTCTTGCATTTTCTTTTGAGTAACGACAACATCGCGGCTTTCTCCCATTTTTATCTTCATCATTTGATTAATCGGCGTATAAGCGACATTATCCTCACCTAAAAATAAAGTGCTTTTTTGAGAATCTTCTCCAAATAAACGCAATTTTCCTTCAAGCAAACTTTGATTGCCTAATTGATTTTTCTTACTATTTTCTAAATAGAAATAAACAGGAATACCGACATTATTTCCTTGCAATTTAGCATCCCATGCCATTGTTCCTGCATCAAAAATAAAATGTTTGCTCACTTCTAATTGCAAAGCTTGAAAAAATTGCACACGTTTAGTTTCTTCATGATTAATGCTGCTGTTAAAAGCACTATCATCTGCAATCTGAAAACGGGCATTATTTAAATTTTCCCCTGAAAAGTTTCTTAACACCACTAAAGACTGTAAATCTAAAGCCGATTCTGTTTTATTTAAAGTTGCATTGTAGGTAAATAATCTATCAATGTTTTTTAATAAATAATGAATGCGGACTTTAATCGTTTGTGCAATTGGGCTAGCAATCTCCCACACTAAAGCATTAGCGTTAGGCGGATAACTATTATTTAAAATCGTCACAGCTTGCTGTTGTTCTAATACAGTCAATTGGATGGAATCCATTTGAATCTGCACCCCTTGCCATGAAAAATCGATTTGATTTGTACCCGCTTGCAAAGTTAAGGTGCGTTGCTCAGCCAATAACGTTGCATTCGGATTATCTAAACGCACTAAAGTTGCTTCGCGTTCAGGTAAAGCCACCAATTTAATACGCGCATCAGCCATTGGCGGAAAAGTGATAATAAACAGAGAGAGAAAAAGCCAAAAATAACGCATAGCATCTTTCCTTAAGCCAAACAGAAGAAAAATAGAAAAAAAGGATGAAAAGAATTGTTTAACATTTCACCCTTTTGAGTTTTGATTATTGCTGTTTTAAGCGGCTAGTATCCACTTCAAACATTAAGTTACCTCTAAAAAAATTACCCTTAAATTTATTTCCTAAAAAAGTGAATGCTTGATAATTGATGAAAATTATTTTACTTTG
>CAZKST010000188.1:0-6846 GCA_964555395.1 uncultured Thiotrichaceae bacterium
GCACTTTGCAACGCTTACAAGAAGCGCATTATGTGGATGATGAGCGATTTTTAGAAAATTTCATTCGAGCAAGTGTCAATACAGGTTACTGCAGTCTGCGGATTCAACACTATTTAAAACATAAAGGCATTACCTCTGCCGAACAAATCAATTTATTATTCGCAGAAATTGATTGGCAAACTCTAGCCGCCCAATGCCGACATAGACGATTTGGCATGGAAAAACCCAAAACACCGCAAGAAAAAGCTAAACAAATCCGATTTTTACAGACACGCGGCTTTACGCTATCGCAAAGTCTCGCCGCATTAAAAATGAGTGTTGACGACAGCACGGATTATCCTGACGATTTCGCCGAGGATTAACCCGTTTTATCCTGTCTTAAACTTGTTTAACCCGTCACTCGCCGCCAAAAACTCGACGAAAATTTTGGGTCAATAAATTGCGCAAATTCGCGCCATTGCGGATAATACGCTTGAAACGCCCGCGCCGATAAACGCGCATCTTTACATGGATACACCGCCCCGCCCGCTGCCATCACTAACGTGTCTAATTCATCTAGCAAACTAAACATAGACGCGCCTTTCATGGGAAAATCTAAGGCTAAAGTCACCCCTTTACGCGGGAATGACAACATGCCCACCGACGGTACATCGCCAAAAGTTTTTAACACTGCTAAAAATGAACTTAAGCCCGACGCGGCAATTTTTTCTAAAATTGTACGAATAACGGCATGGTCTTGATAAGGAACAACGCACTGATATTGCACAAAACCTTGTTTACCATACAAACGATTCCACTGCAAAATTGCATCCAAAGGATAGAAAAAGGGGTCATAATCCACAATTTTCGTCACTTTTTTTGCCATTTGTTTGTTGTAATAGTAAAAGTTGTGTAATTGTACTGTCCAACGATTTAGCGTTATGGTTGGAAAATCAATTGGCATCGTGATTTTTTTTGCTTCATTAACCAGTTTCACTTTCCCCGTTTGTAACGCCTGCGCCGCTTCTGCTGCACTTGCATGATTGCCGCGATAAAAAATCCCGCGCCCTAATGAATCGCCTTGTGCAACGCAATCCACCCACGCCATCGTATATTCAAACGCTTTATCTGATTCTGCCGATAACTGAAAAAATTCTTCTACATTGTTAAATTGAATCGCTTCTGTCGTCATTAAACGCGAGGCAATCGGCATTAACTGAATATCAGCCCAGCGAATTAAGCCAGTGAGTCCTAAACCGCCAATCGTTGCTTTGTATAACTCTGCGTTTTCGGTTGCTGAACACAGCAAGATTTGTCCATCTGAGCGCAATAATTCAAAACGGGGGACATGACAGCCAAATGTGCCCGTGCGGTGGTGATTTTTACCATGGACATCGTTAGCAATCGCGCCGCCAATCGTCACATATTTTGTTCCGGGGGTAACGGGCAAAAACCAACCACGCGGCACAGCAAACGCCAAAATTGCGGCAAGACTTACGCCCGCTTCGGCGCGTAAAATGCCGCGCTCGGCATCAAAATTAATGAGATGGTCAAGTAAAGGCGTTGTCAGCAACAGCCCTTTATCATTCAAGCAAACATCCCCATAACTACGTCCTAAACCCTGCGCTAAAAACGAAGCGGGGCTATTTGGCAAAGCGTCTGTACGCCATTGTAAAGGAACAGCGGTTTGTTCAACACGCGGAAACCGTCCCCAAGATTGAAAATGAAAATTAGACATGAAAATCGCTATTTTTAGAAAGTAGTCAGTGACACAAAATAAAACGGCTTTATAAAAAAAATATATCAGGTGAAAATTACTATATCGTTATACAACCTATTCTCGTTTAAAAACCCACTACACTAAATTAAAACACTAAACACTTACTTTTAAAACTCCCGTAATAAGTGTTCCCTTAAAGCTACTGCTTTACTTAATTGATAATAATAAGGAGATTTTATGGCAGACCGCCGTTTACAAGTCTTTTATACTGTTGCAAAACTGCTAAGTTTTACAAAGGCAGCAGAAACCTTGCACATGACCCAACCTGCTGTGACTTTCCAAATTCGTCAATTAGAAGAGCAATTTAATACCCGTTTATTTGACCGCACACATAACCGCATTAGTTTAACTAAAGTCGGTGAATGTTTATTTGTACATACGCAGCGGATTTTAGAATTGTATGAGCAAATGGAGCATTCTGTTAAAGAAATGACGGGCGATTTAAGCGGCGTGTTGCTATTAGGCGCGAGCACGACCATTGCCGAATATGTACTTCCCAATCTATTGGGCAATTTTAAGCGACAGTATCCCGAAGTTTCTATTCGCTTGCGAGTGGCAAATACAGATGAAATCGTGTCTATGATTGAAGACAATTTAATTGATTTAGGCGTAGTTGAAGCCCCTGTTCACAATAAATGTTTAGCTGTAGAACCTTGTTGTACTGATACTTTAGTAGTTATTACTCCCATGCAACATCCTTTAGCGCATCGTAGCAGTATCAATCCGAATGAGTTATTGCAATATCCTTTTTTATTGCGTGAAGAAGGCTCTGGCACACGCGATGTTATTGTGGATTTTCTTAACAAATCAGGCTTATCTTTATTTGATTTAAATATTGCAATGGAATTGGGCAGTTCCGAATCCATCAAAGGCGCGGTAACGGCGGGCATGGGCATTTCTATTATGTCTAAAGTTGCAATTCATAAAGATTTACAATTAAATTTATTAAAGGAAATTCCTTTAAATCCATCTTTAGAACGTCCTTTTTCATTTGTACATCAGAAACAGAAATTTAGGTCGCGCACGATGGAGGAATTATTAAATTTTGCGCGTAATTATTTTTAAAAATCTGGAGTGCAATAGCTTCAGCTATTGCCAGTGTCGTAACAAGTAAAATATTGTTTAATCAAAAGGTTAAAAAGCAATAGCTAAAGCGATTGCACTCCAATTTACGCAATTTAAGGTGCGTTTGCTATAATAAATTTTTTGGCTTTGTAGCATTTCATGGTGGAATACGCTTTGCTATTCCACCCTACAATTAAATTTTATATTTCTACGGTTCGCGTGCTCTAAACGGCGAATAATGTCGCACTTTAGCAGGCGCGTGCGCAATGACCGCAGATAATAACAAAGTGAAATAAATCATAGCTTCTTGCATCAATGTAATATGCAAAAACAAACCTAAACATAAAAGTTTTAATAAAATAATCACTCCCCGCATTTCTATTAACCACCGCCCCGATACACTCATTTCTATCCCAATTAAAGCAAAACCACTGGTTAATGTTAACAACCAGAAATAATGCAATTGTGCAATTGCAATATGATGCAATAACCCGCCCGCAAATCCCGTAATCCCCACTAAATGCGCACTTCTTAAAGCGACAGTTAACCAGCGTAAACCTTGAAAAGTGCGGGGTTGTAACGGAAATAAAAGGGCTTTTCCTATCAGAAATAGCTTTAACAGCATTTTTGGCATGGTAATTACTAGCTAAATTGGGTACGATAAGCAAAATTAAAAAAAGAGAATGGCAATTTATGAGACTAACTTATTAAAAAAGCACTTATATCTCTATTTTTTGCTTAAATTAAAAAGTGTTTTGCTATTCAGTTGTTTTATTAATTTAACCCGTGAGGGGAGTGATATGGAAATAAATCGCGGAACTGATCCTTACTTTAAAGACCGGATTAAAATTAATCAATATGATGATGAAGAAACAAACTATATTCCGATGATTATTACTTTAATCGGTGTATTGGTTATTGGTGCAGGAGCATATTTCTTTGTGCCTAAATTGTGGCAAGGTGAAGCAAATAATGCCACGCATTTAGTCCCAACCTCCCCGACTTCTAGTGCTTCGCCTTCTTCCGCTGGGGCGAATTTACATGTTGCACCGCCTTCAATTGCCCGCCCAGCAGAAATTGACCCTAAAGAAGTCAAAGTCGCAAGCGCAAATGGTAACGGTGCAAAATTAACGGCTCATTCTGAGAAAACGGAAAAAAACGATAAAGTTTCAAAAACTGAAACAGCGACCGATAAAACAGATAAATCTGAGAAAAATGGCGATAAAACAAGCGATAAATCAGATAAAACTACGCCAGATGTAGAGAAAAATACACTTCCCGCTGAAAAAACAACAGAAACAAAACCAAATACCGTCGCCGCAGCGGCTACACCGACAGAAGCAACGCCCGTGGCAAGTAATGCAAGTGCACCTGTAACTTCTCCTGCACCCAACACAACCAGCAATGTCAATCCACCTGCGCCAGCAACACCTACCGCACCACCACCAGCACCCGCAGTGGCTGAAGCCACTCAAGCCCCCAGCGTAACCGCAACGGCAAGCACGGCTAAACCTGAAGCTGTGAAAGAAACTGCCAAAGCAGAAACGCCTGCGCCTGTTGCTGAAACTAAACCTGCTGAAGTAAAAGCCCCTGAAGTTGACACCGTAGAAACACCTGCTGAAAATCCAGAAAAATTAGTGGCTAAGGGTAAAGAGCAAATTCAAAAAACCCGCTTAACTTCTCCAGCGGGTGATAATGCTTATGAAACCTATCAAAAACTCAAAAAAATTGATGCAAAACAAGCTAATGAGTTGTTAACTGCAATTACAGATTGGTATGGTGAACGGGCAGATACTTTTATTAAACAGGGTAACTTAACTTCGCCAGAAGAGCGTAGTGCATTTGCAATGTACCAAAAAATCAAAGAATTAGCTCCCAGCAGTCCTAAATTAAAAGATATTCAACGCGATATCGTCACTGCTTATGAAAAAATTTTTGATGCGCATTTAAAACAAAAACGTCTATTATTTCCACGCAACAATAATGCGTACCAAACTTATCAGGCATTAGCTGAGGCTTTCCCTGATAGCAGTTTAGGAAAAACGATTAAAAAACGCTTAGTGGATAGTTTATTGATATTAGGACAATCACAAATTAGCGAGCGTAAATTTACTACGCCTGACAATGATAACGCCTTAGATACTTATGAAGCCTTATTAAAACTTGAGCCAAACAATGCGAAAGCGAAAGCAGGTAAAGGCAGTATTGCGAAAAACTATGCAGAGTTAGCGCAGAAACGTTATCAAGAAGGGCAAAAAGCAACGGCGCGCACTTTGGTGGAACGTGGTTTGGAACTTGAACCTGCAAATGCAAAATTGTTGCAGTTGAAAAAACAATTTGCTGAGTAATTTTTAGCTCGCTAGAGCACATTTCCCATAACGGCATTATTGATGCTTTAAATTAAGCAAAAGCGCAATAATGCCCGTCATCTCCTTAACCCTGTTAATATTTTTTGCATGAGCGATGAAATTCTAATCAATGTCACCCCGCGTGAAACCCGAGTTGCGGTAGTGGAAAACGGCGTGCTACAAGAAGTGTTTATTGAGCGCAATAATAAACGGGGTTTAGTCAGTAATATTTATAAGGGACGGGTGTCGCGTGTGTTGCCCGGTATGCAAGCGGCATTTGTCAATATCGGTTTAGAACGCGCCGCTTTTTTACATGCGTCTGATATTATCAGTCCTGCATTTGAAGGCAGTAATAAAGCCGAAATTCCCATTACCGATTTATTGGTGGAAGGACAAGATATTTTAGTGCAAGTGATTAAAGATGCACTGGGCACTAAAGGCGCGCGTTTGACTACGCAAATTTCCATTCCCTCGCGTTATGTGGTGTTTATTCCATTTTCAGCAAACACAATTGGCATTTCTACACGGATTGAGCGCGAAGAAGAGCGGCGGCGATTAAAAGAAATTGTGCTGCATCACATGGGCTTAGTGGAAAATACTGATTTAGAATTCCCTGAAGAAAATACAGCTAAACAAGACATGGTGATGGTGAAAGCCTCGCCACAAAATCAAAGCAATAAAAAATTATGTAGTAAATATGGATTTATCATCCGCACCGCCGCCGAAGGGGCAAGCGCGGAAATGATACGAGTGGATATGGATTTCTTATGCCGTTTATGGCATGACATTCAAGAAAAAGCGGTATTAGCTCAGCCTTGTAGCTTGATTTATGAAGATTTTTCGCTGATGAGTCGCACAGTTCGCGATTTGATGGGCAGTCAAGTTGAAAAAGTACGCATTGATTCGCGCTCGGCCTATTTAGAAATTTTAAGCTTTGCCGATAAGTTTATCCCCGATTTAGTTCCGCATATAGAATTGTATACAGGCGAACGCCCTATTTTTGATTTATATTCTGTAGAAGATGAAATTAATAAAGCGTTAGAGCGTAAAGTACAATTAAAATCAGGCGGCTATTTAGTCATTGACCAACGCGAGGCAATGACGACCATTGATGTAAATACGGGCGCATTTGTGGGTAGTCGTAATTTAGAAGAAACGATTTTTAAAACCAATTTAGAAGCGGCTCAAGCCATTGCGCGGCAGTTACGGTTACGCAATTTAGGCGGCATTATTATTTTAGATTTCATTGATATGATTGACCCCGAGCACCGCCGCCAAGTGTTGCGCACTTTGGAAAAATGCTTAGAAAAAGACCATACTAAAAGTCATATCAGTGAGGTTTCTTCGCTGGGGTTGGTACAAATGACCCGCAAGCGCACCCGCGAAAGTTTGGAGCATGTTTTATGTCAAACTTGCCCAACTTGCGATGGACGCGGCACGATTAAAACGGCTGAAACCGTGTGTTATGAAATATTTAGAGAGATTCTGCGCGAGGCGCGCCAATTTGATAGCCGTTATTTTTTAGTGATTGCTTCACAAGAAGTGGTGAACAAAATGATGGATGAAGAATCGGCAAGTGTTGCGGAGTTAAGCGCGTTTATTGGCAGACAAATTCGATTCCAAGCGGAAAGTTCTTATCCGCAGGAGCAATACGATATTGTATTAATGACTTAA
>CAZKST010000189.1:0-6800 GCA_964555395.1 uncultured Thiotrichaceae bacterium
AAGGAGGAAAAATATAGCAAACGCACTATAACTGGAGTGCAATAGCTTTAGCTATTGCTTTTTCAACCAGTTGATTAAACAGTATTTTACCTGTTACGACACTGGCAATAGCTGAAGCTATTGCACTCCTTTTAATGTGCGTTTGCTATATATTTGAATTCAATAAATAAAATTTTGAAATCTAGCAATTTGCAAAAGACCTGCTAGGTTTTCAAAACCTAGCAGGTCTCTAGTTTTGTCTAAAAATAGTGCGGCGCAATTTAACAATGCGCTTTGATAAGATTAAATTGCCGCGCCCATTTTGAAGATAGGTAAGTACATCGCGACCACTAAGCCGCCGATGACAACCCCTAAGAATGCCATAATCATAGGCTCCATCAAGCTACTCAATGCGTCAATTAATGAGTCCACTTCTTCCTCGTAAAAGTCTGCGACTTTACCCAGCATTTTATCTAAAGAGCCCGCTTCTTCACCAATTTGCACCATTTGCAAAACCATGTTAGGCCAAACGCCCGTTTCACGCATACTCACCGCTAATTGTGTCCCTGTTGAAATGTCATCCCGCATTTTTAAAACGGCATTAGAATACACAATATTGCCCGTTGCGCCTGCCACTGAGTTCATCGATTCAACTAACGGAGTCCCCGCGGCGAACATGGTGGATAATGTCCGCGCAAACCGTGCTACGGCTGATTTAGAAATAATATCACCCACAATGGGAATTTTTAACGACAGTTTCTGCATAGCATGATTAAACGCAATCGAGCGTTTATTAGCTTGAGAAAAGGCGACAGATAAGCCATAGAGTGAGCCAAAAATAATATGCCAATAATTCACAAAGCCGTTTGAGAGAAAAACAACAAATTGGGTTGGACCGGGTAAATCAGCACCAAAGCTTTTAAACATATCGGAGAAAACGGGAACAACGAAAATCATCAAAATGGCGGTAATAATAAACGCTACAATCAATACTGCAACAGGATAAGACAAAGCTTTTTTAATCTTTTTCTTCATTGTCTCAGTTTTTTCTTTATAGGTTGCAACTTTGTTTAATAAAGACTCTAAAATCCCTGCTTGCTCCCCTGCTTCTACTAAGTTACAGAATAAAGTATCAAAATGCTCAGGGAATTTGCGCAGCGCATCGGCAAATGTTCCCCCCGCCTCAATATCCGCTTTAATGGCTAAAATCATTTTTTGCATAGAGGGATTATCATGCCCTTGTCCTACAATTTCAAAGGCTTGAATCAAAGGCACACCTGATTCCATCATGGTGGTTAACTGCCGTGCGAAAATAGTAATATCGCCCGCTGTAATGGGTTTACCACCGCCGCCACCGCCAAATAAAGGTTTAGCTTTTTTGCGAACTTTAGTGGGGTTAATGCCGCGCCGCCGTAAAATAGCTTTGACTAAAGCTTCACTTGCGGCAGGTTGTTCACCTTTAACAACTTTACCTGCCTTATCCTTACCTTCCCACTCAAACATTTCCTCTTTAGGCTTATTATCTTTCGCTGGCTTTGGAGGCGTTTTAGTTGCTGCTGTTGCCATTATTCATTCCTTAATCGTCTGATTTAACTACACGGTTAAGCTCTTCTAAGGAAGTGAGACCATTTTTAATTTTACTGAGTCCTGAACGACGTAAGTCCCAAATACCTTCAGTTCTAGCTTGGTCTGCTAAGTCCACCGCATTTCGACCTTCCATAATCATCCGCCGCATCGCTTCTGAAATAGGCATTACTTGATAAATTCCCGCCCGTCCTTTATAGCCTGAGCCGCCACATTTTTCACATCCCCCCGGTTTAGGGCCATGAACTTTAAAGTTGGGGTCATCTACCTCATCTTCACCAAAACCCTCTGCGATTAAAGCTTGACGGGGAATACTGACTTCAACTTTACAATTACATAAACGCCGACATAAACGCTGTGCCATTACCAAGTTAACCGCTGTTGCAATCGCAAACGGCGCAATCCCCATATCAATCATCCGCGTTAATGTTTGCGGGGCATCGTTGGTGTGCAAAGTGGACATTACCATGTGCCCTGTCGTCGCAGCTTTAATCGCAATCCCGCCCGTTTCCAAGTCCCGAATCTCCCCTACGAGAATAATATCAGGGTCTTGACGTAAGAAAGCTTTTAACGCTTTAGCAAATGACATTCCCGTGCGCTCATCCACTTGCACCTGATTAACCCCGGGTAAGTTAATTTCCACGGGGTCTTCTGCGGTTGAGATGTTCACGTCTTCTTGGTTAAGAATGTTTACGCCCGTATACAGAGAAACTGTTTTACCGCTTCCCGTTGGTCCCGTGACTAATAGCATCCCATAAGGATTTTTTAAGGCTTTAAGATATTGTTCTTTTTGAAATTCTTCATAGCCTAACATATCAATATTCAATTTTGCGGCTGAAGAATCTAAAATCCGCATAACCACTTTTTCCCCGAACAATGTCGGGCAAGTGCTTACACGGAAGTCCATCGATTTATTGGCAGACAGTTTTAATTTAATCCGTCCGTCTTGCGGCACGCGCCGCTCAGCTACGTCTAAGCGTGACATTACTTTAATCCGTGCTGCTAATTTGCGCGTGGCAGAAACAGGTGGAGAAGCGACTTGACGCAACATTCCGTCAATACGGAAACGAACACGGTAGAATTTTTCATAAGGTTCAAAATGTAAGTCAGACGCGCCCACTTTAATGGCATCTAACAGCATTTTATTGACGAATTTAACGATAGGTGCTTCATCAACCCCATCATTTTTATCATCATCATCTTTTTTGCCGTCTTCATCATCGCCGCCTAATTCGACGTTATCTAACCCCTCCCCATCCAAATTTTTCATGCCTGTATCAAACACTTCTAAGGCACGTTCTAACAACTTAGCGAGTTTATCTTCTTCTGCTAAAATCGTTTCAACATTTAATTTGGTTTGGAAAGCAATATCATCAATCGCCGCCATATTGGTGGGATTAGAGACCGCAATAAATAAACGTTTGCCTCGTTTAAATAAGGGTAAAACTTGATGTTTTTTAATTAATTTTTCATCAACTGATTTAATAATTTCTGGATTTAATTCGACACTTTCAATGTCGATTAATGGCATCCCAAATTCTTCCGCCGCAACATGTGCAATGTCACGACAACTGATTAAACCTTGACTAACGACATAAGAGGCAAAAGGAACTGATTTTTTTAATGATTCATCAAAAGCTTGAGTCGCTTTTTCTTCACTCAGCAAACCTTCATTGACCAGTTTTCGCGCAAGCCCAGTTAGAATAATGCGAGGGGAGGATGGTGTTGTAGGTTCTGGCATGATAATTTCGCAGAAGTTAGATTTTTAAAATTATTAAGAAAGACCATTGTACATAATGGTTTGCGAGATTGAATTAAACTAAGTACAGGGCATTGAAAAAGTTATTCTCCAGACTTTTTTAGCATAGAAGCATTTTACACCGCTTCTATGCCAAACTTTAAATATTTAACTCACTGGCAACAAAGATTGCGTTAAAAAATTCTGCAATAAATGGTGTCCATGCTGGGTTAAAATAGACTCTGGATGGAATTGTACACCTTCCACTTTTAAAGTTTTATGGCGTACCCCCATAATTTCATCAATTGCACCCTCCGCCGTCTGTGTCCAAGCTGTAACTTCTAAACACTCTGGTAAGCTTGCCTGCTCAATCACTAAGGAATGATAACGGGTTGCACTAAAAGGATTCGGTAACTGTTTAAATACACCAGCATTTTTGTGATATACCAATGACGTTTTACCGTGCATGACTTGCTTTGCATGAATAATTCGTCCGCCAAACGCTTGCCCAATACTTTGATGTCCAAGACAAACGCCTAAAATCGGAATTTTGCCTGCAAAATGCTCAATGGCAGCTAATGAAATTCCCGCTTGACTTGGTGCGCAAGGACCGGGTGAAATTACAAGTTGTTCAGGGGCTTTTTGGGCAATCTCTTCTAAAGAAATACAGTCATTTCTATAAACTTCTACTGTCGCGCCCAATTCACCAAAATATTGAACTAAATTGTAGGTAAAAGAATCATAATTGTCTATCATCAATAACATAAGGTTTATTCCTGATGTAAGCCTGCTTCTGCCATTGCCACCGCTTTAAAAACAGCGCGTCCTTTATTCAGCGTTTCGCACCATTCACTGGCGGGCACAGAATCTGCCACAATTCCCGCACCTGCTTGAATATACAGCGTTTGGTCTTTAATGACGGCTGTTCTAATGGCAATTGCCATATCCATTGCCCCATTCCATGTTAAATAACCGACTGCGCCGCCATAAATACCGCGTTTAACAGGTTCTTTCTCATCGATAATTTCCATTGCCCGAATTTTGGGAGCACCTGAAAGTGTGCCTGCTGGAAAAGTCGCACGCAAGACATCCATCGCGGTTAAATCTGTTTTTAACTGCCCTGTGACATTAGACACAATGTGCATTACATGAGAATAGCGTTCTACAATCATTTTTTCGGTGATTTGCACGCTGCCAATTTGCGCCACCCGTCCGACATCGTTACGCCCCAAATCAATCAGCATCAAATGTTCTGCCAATTCTTTAGGGTCAGCCAATAATTCACGCTCTAAATTCACATCTTCGCTTTCAGTCGCGCCGCGTGGGCGTGTACCCGCGATAGGACGCACGGTAACAACGCCATCTTGTAAGCGAGTTAAAATTTCTGGCGAAGAACCGACAACGTGAAAATCTTCTAAATTCAGATAAAACATATAGGGAGACGGATTTAAACAGCGTAACGCCCGATAAACATTGAGCGGCGGCACTTGACAACTAATTGACATCCGTTGTGATAACACCACCTGCATAATATCGCCATCGATAATATATTTTTTCGCTTCTTCTACTGCGTTTTCATAGCCTTCACGGGTAAAACCTGAGACAAAATCACTTTCTTGAATCAAGCGACTTGTTGCAGAACCAACAGGCTCAGGCGCGGCTTGCCGCAATTGCTGCATTAAGGTATTTAAACGTTGTTGTGCGATGTCTAAACCTTCTGCTTGTTCAGTCTTGGCGTGCACAATAAAGTAAATTTTGCCTTTTAAATTATCAAATACGACAACTTCTTCTGATAACATCAGCAAAATATCAGGCGTTTTTAATGGGTCATCGGCTTGATATTTAGCCAATTTAGGCTCTATGTAACGTACTGTATCATAGCCAAAATAGCCGACTAAACCGCCACGGAAAACGGGCATTCCTTCAAATTCAGGCGCACGATAACGTTTTTGGAAGTCATCAATCCACGCAAGCGGGTCGGATACTTCAATACTTTCGACCACTTTACCCGCAGTTAAGACCTGTACTTGATAGCCGTGCACTTGGATAACGGTTTGTGCAGGTAAACCGATAATAGAATAGCGTCCCCACTTTTCACCGCCTTGAACCGATTCGAGCAGATAGGAATACGCCCCTTGAGCAAGTTTTAAATAAGTGCTTAACGGGGTGTCTAAATCTGCTAACACTTCGCGAACAATAGGAATCCGATTATAACCTTGTTGTTTTAATGAATCGTAATGGCTGGGAGTCATGGGAACATCCGAAAGTAATTAAGTAATAAATAATACAACGTAGTGCCTAATTAACACTATTTGGAGGGATATAGTGTAATTAATGCTAACAGGAAAAAGGAAAGGATGGGTGAAATAACTTAAAAAATAGCTTTAAGTGTGCTTATGGATTGTAGACAGGAATAAGACGAGATGCTAGAAAAGTTGATAAAAATTACCCCAGAAAGGGATTTTTTCCCTTTCTGGATTTAGCTCATTGTGTAAATGTAGTTAACTCATACTCTGCTTCATCTTTTTCCAACTTCAAAGCCTGATGTTTTTTGGTTTTTATATTGACACTGTTATATTTGTAATTTTTTTCATCTAGTTTCAAAGCTTCCTCCGTTTTATCTTCAAAAAAACGGGGATTTTCTCCAGTTTCCACATAAATTTTGCTGGAATAATTGCTGATTTCTTCACGAAGAGAACCCTCGTTATATTCTGAAACTTGTGTGAAACCAAAGTCATGTACTCTTTTGCCAATTTCTAACAGACTAATCCATGTAACGGTTGTTCCTTGACCTGTAAAACCACCCGTTAATAATAATTCGTCTAAACCATTTTGGTTAATGTCTGATAACTTTTTCAAAGCACTAACACTACTACCAAAAAATAAGATATTGGCAATTAATTTACCTTGCTCAGTAATTGCAATGCCTTGATTAAAAGAACCACGATTGAGTTCACAATATTGATAAATATAAGCTTTTTGTTCAGTTGCTGCTTGCGTAAATGCACCATTTTTCACATCAATTAATGAAAAATCTGGTTCACATTCACTATCTTTTGCCCATTTTTTCCGCGCTAAAGGTTCAAGGCGTTTTTTCAGATTTGCCGCTTCAGTTTCGTTAATAGAAATAGGCGTTAGCGTTTTTTCAGCATCAAAAATTAATATTTCTTGTGCAAAACTGACATTATTAAGTAAAGATAACATCGATAAAAATAATGCTTTTTTCATAAGTCAAAACCTCTTTATTGATTAAGGAGAAGTATAATAGCTGAAGCTATTACGCTCTTTTTACAACAACAACCAACTTGCCAATCCTAAAAATGAAGCAAAACCCACCACATCAGTTACTGTAGTTAAAATAACACCACCCGCAAGCGCAGGGTCAATTTTTAAACGGTGTAAAATCAACGGAATCAATACACCTGATAACGCCGCCGCCAGCAAATTAACAATAATTGCCATGCCAATCACTAAACCCAGCGTAAAATCTCTAAACCAA
>CAZKST010000190.1:0-6723 GCA_964555395.1 uncultured Thiotrichaceae bacterium
ACAAACAGCACGCCGCCCAAAGCCTCTTTAATTTTTTGCGCGGTTTGAATTGCCGTTTGCCCCACATAGCCCGCGACTAAATCCTCTCGCGACACTTTGATTAAATGTCCAGACTCTAATAAACCCGCATCGCGATACACTTCAGCAATTAATTGTGCAACGGTGGTTTTGCCCGTACCCGGATTGCCTTTTAATACAAGATGTAAATTAGTTTCTTGATTAACTTTCGCCACGGAGGGCAATAAACGGCGAATAGTGCGCAAATTAATTTGCGGCGTATTAATTGCCGTGCGACTTCGTTCTTGGGCGCGGGCAATCAACCGTAAAATTTTCTGCGCAACCACTTCTAAACCCCGCATTTTTTTCAGCCGCTCAAGTGCAGATTCGGCATGATGATAATCGCCTAATTGCACAAACGTATCATGCTCTAAATCATCACAAAATTGTAATTGATAACTTAAAGATTTCAAAGGTTTATTGTCAGAGCGTAAGCGGCGGGCAATCAGCAATACAACGTGGTTTAAACTTTCCCATGCCGTGGGCAATTGGCGTTTTAATCGCCAATAATGTAATAAATTCAATACTTCATCTTCACGCGGTGAACCGATGTTAATCACGCGCGAAGTTGGCGCGTAATCATGTTCAAAAAATTGATTTAAAAGGAAATGCCACTGATTACGCTCGAGTAAAGTACGAATATTTTGCAATTCCGTTTTGGGCAATACGAAAATAAAAATATTATGGTTAAACGATGGCAAACGACTGCAACGGGTTAAAACAGCTGACATTTGTCGCTGGGCGGGCGGGTCAAAATGGGTGATAAAATCTAAACCATCGGTAAAAACAACAGCGGTTTTTAATTTCTCATCTTCCATACACCGCGCCAAAAATCCGACCACTTCCGCATCACTCATACCACTAAGTTGTAAAGAATTTTCGGTAAAACTCAATTCTATGGGTAATGCCGTTTCATTATTTTCAGAAGAAGGTGGGAGTGTCGTCTGCGTCTGTTCACTGTTTTCTTCTTCTGTGTCCGTCAAAATATCGGCAAAACCGAGCGGTCCCGCACATAAACGCGAGCCAAGCGGGCGACTGGGCAATTCATTTGTCGTTGTTTCTGTAGGAATACTAGAGGGAAAACGGGCTTCAGGCGTGGCTTCATAATCATCACTGCGTTTGTCGGGGCGACTTGCTTCGCGTGAATAACTGTCATGAAAATAGATTTTTTGTCGTCCGTTATAAAAAACAATCCGTTGATAATTAAGTTGTTTTAAATGATGATGCAATACTTCTTCTAAAGTGAGAATGCCCAAGGTTGGCGGGCAAAATTCGTCATCCGTATGTCCATGCAATAAAAAAAAACGCTCAAATGCAGGTTGAAAGTAGCTGATTGGTTTCATTGTGAAAACTGGACGAGATAGTTAAAACAACTTTAGGTCTAAATATTGCTGATTTTAAAAAAATACTATTTTAACGTGAGTTCAGCGAATAACTTTTTAAAAAACTTAAAGGCTTACTTGCGAATAGATTCAAATAGATCTGCTAAATTATAAAATATCCCCAAAATAAATAATTCTTTATTATAATAATTAACAAAAAATAGCGCGTAAGTTTATAGCACAGCTCGGAGACATTAATGCTTTTTTTTAAGCGTTACAATTATATTATATTGATAACATTTATATTTTTTCTGATTGGTTCAATAAGTTTATTTTATTTACAATATACCAGTCAATACCAGTCTAAAATTTCAGAAATTAAAAGTGCTTTTGAAAAGCGGATGAGTTATTTAGAAACACTTCGGGGAGTGAAAGACCATATTCAAGGTCTTAAACTTGTTGCAGAAAGCTATTTAAAAACGCACCCACAACTTGAGCAGCAATCTCCCTTATTTTTTCAAATCCAACAAGCCTCTCATGAATATCATTTAAATGAGGTAAAACCTCCTTATTCTAAGGAGATAATAACAAATGTGACAGGTATCGGTTCTTTACAAAATAGAACCCCAGATTTTTATCGTGAATTAGAAATGGTATTTGCATTGAATCCATCGTTTCAAATGACGATGAATAATGTACCTAACATTGCATGGATTTATTATATTTCTGAAAATCGTTTTACCAGCCTTTATCCATGGACTTCTTCTAACGAAGCCAAATTCACAGACAATTTTTTTAGCTATGATGTTTATAGCTCAGCTTTGCCGCAACATAATCCCCAAAGACAAGCTTATTGGACAAAGGCATACATTGATGCAGTCGGTAAGGGCATGATGGTTAGCTGCGCCGTTCCCATTTATGAAAATGATAAATTTTTAGGAATCATCGGAATTGATTTTACCTTAGATACTTTAAATGAAATCATTTCAGATTTTTATCAAGATAGTCAGCTAATGATTACCAACGCCAGCCGACAACTTTTAGCGCATCCCAGTTTAGTTACCTCAAAAGATAAAGAAATCCTCACACTTAAACAAGCTTTTCCTGACGCGCTACAAGATAAGTTAGACAGTATTTATCAATCTCCTGAGCATGAGTTTATAGAGTTTGATAATTATTTGATTATGCACGGACATCTTTCGTTCGTGCCTTGGAGTTTATTTGTACTCATTCCTAAACAAGCAGTTATTTATGATGTTGTGAATCATATTGGATGGGGATTTTTTCTTTTATTACCCAGTTTATTACTTATTTTTATCATCACGCATTATTTAATTCGCTATGATTTTGTTTATCCAGCGCGCTGTTTAATAGAACATATTGAGCATGAAAATCAAGGAATAAGTGTCAAAACGCCTTCAATTCCTCATAGTTGGAAACCATGGTTTGAAACAGTTTCTCATATTTTTTCTGAAAATCGCCGATTAGTTGAAGAGTTAAAACAAAACTTATTGCTTTTAGAGGAAAAAGTCAAAGAGCGGACGCATGATATTGAACTAAAAAATCAGTCTTTATTGTTATTAAATCAAGAAAAAAATGAGTTTTTAGGCATTGTTGCGCATGATTTGAAAAACCCACTATCAGGTATACGCGGGCTCGCAGAAGTGATGATTGAAGAAGCTGACAGTTTATCCGCGACTGAAATTTCAGGATATGGGCAGATGGTTTTTAATGAATCTGAACGAATGTTTCAATTAATTGCGAATTTACTAGATGTCAATGCAATTGAATCGGGAAAAATCAAATTCTGTTTAGAGAAAATCAATCTGACTTTAATAGTTAATAAATTAATGTTTAGTTATCAGAAGCGTGCACAAGAAAAAGAAATTACGCTTTCTACAGAATTTGACATAAATATAGGCGTATTTATTTATTCTGATGCTCTCTTAACAGCGCAAGTGCTGGATAATTTATTATCTAATGCAATTAAATACTCACCGCGCTACAAAACAGTAACTTTACGGTTATTTACAACTGCATCACATGTTTATTGTGAGTTTGAAGACCAAGGACAAGGCTTAAGCGAAGCGGAACAGCAAAAATTATTTGGTAAATTTAGCCGTTTGAGCACCAAACCCACAGCGGGCGAACATTCTACAGGGCTAGGACTCTTTATTGTTAAAAAATTAGTTACGGCTTTAGGGGGAGAGGTTTATTGTAGAAGTCGTTTAGGAGAAGGTTCAACTTTTGGTGTGCAATTTTCCGTATATAATGAATAAGTTAAGCGCGCATGAAAATTGTAGGGTGGAATAGGCGCAAGCCGTATTCCACCATGAAGCTCTACCAAAGTTGCGTAAAACAGAGAATAAAACAAACGGTGGAATACGCTTCGCTATTCCACCCTACAAACGCCTTAACTTAAAAAAAACGCTCAGTAAAAGCAGGATTGATAAACAACCCAGCTCTGAAAAGTTAAGCTGCTGATTTTCCTAAAGCAAGCTCTATCAGTTGTTTTAATTCAGGCACACAAGAACCGCAATTAGTTCCCGCTTTTAAGGCAGCACCAATTTGTTTTGCAGTAGTAAGTCCTTGCTTTTGAATGGTTTCAATAATCGTATTTTTACCGACACCAAAACAAGCACAAACAATGTCACCGCGTGCACCGCATTCTTTGCCAGTTTCTCCCGCTAATAAACCTAAACGTTCACCTAAACTTAACTCTTTATTGAATAAACCCACTAAACCCGCACGATTGGGCAATTGAATCGTGGGGTTAATAAAAATACAGAATTCTAAGCGTTCATCCACAATTTTTGCACCGCGATAACGTCCGCGTGCAACATCTTTAAATTCTAACCAGTCTTCTGACGATTCGCCAAAATGTTGCTGTACCCATTGTGTCCAGTTACCTAAATTTTGCGAGCCTGCAAGTTCATATAACCATACGCCCTCTTGTTGTCGAATTTTGCTCCAGTAACTTGCTTCAGCAGGCACGTCAATTTCTTGTTTAGTTAAAATAAAACCATACCATTGTGCATGGTAAGGCTCTATATAGACGGGGGTATGTTTAAATTCGGGTTGTCCCGAATAACTGTCAGTAAAGGGCGCGATGAGTGTTCCAATGCGCGCAGATTTGCTAAATTGCTCATTCCAATGAATAGGCGCAAATACTGTACCGCGTCCTTGTTTGTCGCTTACTTTTACTCGCAAAATAACAGAGGATTGATTTGAGTTTGTAGGCACATTTGAAATTGATAAGGCACTGTAAACTTTTACTAATTGTCTATTTTGAATTTTATATTTTGCTGCATCTTCAGGATGAAGTTCTAAAAACGGTTCGCTTAAATGACTCATCAACCGCGCTGCTTTGCTGGTGCGGGTCATGGTGTGCCATTGGTCGCGAATGCGTCCCGTGTTTAAAATTAAAGGATATTCAACATTGGCTTGTAATTTCGCACCTTCGGGCACAATCGGGATTAAATTGGCTTTGCCTGAAACGGTAAAGAAGCGATTTTGGCTAAATAAGCGGCTTGTGCCTTGCGGTTGTCGAGGACTATTTAAATTTTCTCCTAAACGGGCGGGCCATTGGAACGGATTTAATTTGTCGTAGTCTTCATTTGTTAAGGTCGCAACGGCACTGATGTCAAAATCGCGTGAGCCGTAGTTGCGATAGCCTGATAAGGCGGCATATTCGCGAAAAATATCGGCTGGAGAGTGATAGTCAAAATGTGCACTAAATCCCATCTTGCTAGCTACTTGGCTAATAATCCACCAATCGGGACGCGCTTCACCGTGCAGCGGTAAAAATGCGCGTTGCCGTGAAATGCGCCGTTCTGAATTGGTGACTGTGCCTTCTTTTTCGCCCCAAGTAGCGGCAGGCAGTAAAATATGAGCGTAACGACTGGTATCCGTTTGTTTTACGCATTCTGAAACAATCACTAATTCGCAAGTTTCTAAGGCTTTTTTGACAATATCGGCATTCGGTAAGCTCACAACGGGATTCGTTGCCATAATCCAGAGGGCTTTAATTTTGCCTTCGGCGGCGGCGTTAAATAAATCCACCGCTTTTAAACCTGCTTGTTGGGCAATGGTCGGTGAGTGCCAAAAGGTTTGCACAAGGGCTAAATGCTCGGGAATAAAATCCATGTGTGCCGCCAGTTGATTGGCTAAACCGCCCACTTCGCGCCCGCCCATCGCGTTGGGTTGTCCTGTAATAGAAAACGGACATGCGCCCACTTTACCAATTTTACCAGTCGCTAAGTGGCAGTTAATAATGCTATTTGCTTTGTCGGTGCCGTAACTGGATTGATTTACCCCTTGTGAATAGGCGGTAACTACTTTTTCAGTTTTGGCAAATAATCTATAAAATTCTATAACTTCTTCTTCAGTCAATCCGCATTTTTCAGCGACTAAAGGAATTGAACCAGCGGTTTGTTTGGCTTTGTTAAAAGTTTCAGAAAAGCCTTGTGTGTAATTTTCTAAATAGGTGTAGTCTAAATGGTCATTGGTGCGTAAAAAATGCAATAAGCCATTGAATAACCATGTATCTGTGCCGCCGCGAATGGCTAAATGTAAATCGGCAATGTCGCAGGTCGCAGTGCGACGTGGGTCAATCACAATGATTTTTAACGGTTTATCACTGCCTTCCCGTGCACTTTTTGCTGTGCTAATGCGTTGAAATAACACAGGATGACACCAAGCCAAATTTGAGCCGACTAAAATAATTAAGTCAGTGTGTTCAAAATCTTCATAACAGCCTGCAACTGTATCGCTCCCATACGCCCGTTTATGCGAGGCGACGGCGGAGGACATGCACAAGCGCGAATTCGTGTCGATGTTGCCTGTGCCAATAAAGCCCTTCATTAATTTGTTGGCAACATAATAATCTTCGGTCAATAATTGCCCTGACACATAAAAAGCCACGGCATTTGCCCCATGTTGGGCAATAATTTGTTTAAACCGCTGGGCGATTGTATCGGTTGCTTCGTCCCAACTTGCAACTTGTCCATTGATATAAGGCGTAGTTAAGCGGTCATCGGTACTTAATGTATCGGCTAAGGCTGAACCTTTAGAACATAACCGCCCATAATTTGAAGGGTGTTCTTTATCGCCTTGCACGCTAAACATTGGATTTTCAGCCGATGGCGATTGTGCAATGACTCCACAGCCGACACCGCAATAAGGACAGGTTGTTTTAGTGAAACTCATAGCCGATAGTTCCTGAATAAAAACTGAATATATTTTGAAATTTTACATACAAAACTTAACTTAAGCTTTAAGTTAAGCGAACATGAGAATTGTAGGGTGGAATAGCGAAGCGTATTCCACCGTTTTGTCTGAACCT
>CAZKST010000191.1:0-6698 GCA_964555395.1 uncultured Thiotrichaceae bacterium
CTGCTAGGTTTTCAAAACCTAGCAGGTCTTTGTTTTAGATAATTACAACTTCAATTTCAAACGAGTAATTGCCTGTTTCACCTGCTCGGGTGCAGTGCCGCCTAAATGATTACGCGCTGCAACTGAACCCTCTAATGTCAGCACGTCATAAATATCGTTTTCAATGAGCGGTGAAAACTGTTTAAACACATCCATTGCTAAACTTTCTAAACTGCATTGATGTTCAACGCAATAACGTACGGCTTGCCCCACAATTTCATGCGCATCGCGGAAAGGAATCCCTTTACGCACTAAATAATCCGCTAAATCAGTCGCGGTGGTAAAACCTTGTAACGCCGCTGTTCGCATCCGTTCACGATTCACGGTCATAGAGGGAATCATATCCGCATACACTTTTAAACAGCCTTTGAGTGTATCAACAATATCAAAAATAGGTTCTTTATCTTCTTGATTATCTTTGTTATAGGCTAAAGGTTGCGATTTCATTAAAGTCAACAAACTGAGCAAATGTCCATACACCCGCCCTGTTTTACCGCGCACTAATTCGGGCACATCAGGATTTTTCTTTTGTGGCATAATGGATGAGCCAGTACAAAAACTATCACTCAATTCAACAAATTGGAATTGAGCAGATGACCATAAAATCAACTCTTCAGAAAAACGGGAAAAGTGCATCATCAACAAAGACGCAGCAGCAGCAAATTCAATGGCAAAATCACGGTCGCTCACGGCATCTAAAGAATTTTCGGCAACTGTTTCAAAGCCTAATAATTCTGCTGTATAAGTTCTATCAATTGGATAGCTTGTCCCAGCCAATGCCGCCGCACCCAGTGGCATACTGTTAACCCGTTTACGGCAATCTTGCAAGCGGGCGCGGTCACGCAACAACATTTCACACCATGCTAAAACGTGATGTCCGAAGGTAATGGGCTGCGCACTTTGTAAATGGGTGAAACCGGGTAAAATGGTGTTATATTCACGCTCTGCCACCATTAATAACGCTGCCAAACAACGATTTAAATCATTAATTAAACCATCAATTTCCGCCCGCAAATATAAGCGAACATCAGTTGCAACTTGGTCATTGCGTGAACGTCCCGTATGTAATTTTTTACCCACCAAACCAATTTTTTGGGTTAAACGGGTTTCAATATTCATGTGTACATCTTCCAAGGCGATTGACCATTTTAATTCACCTTGTTCAATTTCCACTTTAATTTCGGCTAAACCATTGATAATTTGACTACATTCTTCTGCTGTGAGTACGCCAACTTTTGCCAACATTTTAGCATGAGCGGTAGAGCCCATAATGTCGTATTCATACAAACGCTGATCGAAACTAACAGAAGCAGTAAACGCTTCCACAAAAGCGTTAGTCGGTTCAGTAAAACGTCCACTCCATGGTTTTTCCAACGTACTCATTCTATTCCTCATGTAATAAAATTATAGAAAACAATTTTTTAGTTAAAAACGACATCATATCGCTTAATTATTACCATTACACGCTTGTTTAGCGGCTTTTAACTGGTCATTACTACACATATCTTTACTCATATCTGTGCCAACACACCATGTTTTATGCTCTATCCAAGAACTGATAGTACGCGCACTTCCATCTTCGCACCGAACAATATAAACCTGATATTTTGAACCAGATTCAGTCATTTCTCTGGATTTGAACGAAATATTTTCGGGTTGATTCGCCCATGCGCTTTGCATCATACCACTCAAACCCAAGCACATCCCTACCCCGACGCTAAACAACCATTTCATTGAGAAAACTCCTACAAACAGTGGTTATTACAGTGAGCCATCGCTGTGAATAATAAGACGTATGATAATCGCAGTTCGCACAATTATCTCGACTGCCATTAAGTTAAGCGCGCATGAGAATTGTAGGGTGGAATAGCGAAGCGTATTCCACCACGACGTTCCGCAAAAGCTGGGCAAAAACAACTTATCATCGCTAAGGATGAATGCTCATTCGCCCCTATACTGCAGTTTGTTTTATCCTCTGAGTTACGCAACTTTGGCAGAGCTTTAAGGTGGAATACGCTTTGCTATTCCACTCTACATTTGTGAATCTACTTATATTCTCAACAGTTTAGCTTAAAACGCAAGCACTGATAATTGATTTTTAGTTATGGCTAAAAGTAATTTTTTTAGATTCCCCCCAATTTCACAGTTTTAAAACGCACATTCAGAGGGGAATTGTTTTATAACTGATAATGATGAATTTATTGTAAAAATCGGTTGAAACTCACCATTTTGCTCATACGATAACGCTTAATTAAGCCTTTTAAGTTTAACATTTCATATCACGGCATAACATAGTTATCTTTAAATACCATATCAAAATTACTTTCTATAAAAAGCAGAATTCTTTTGAGAATTTTATCTACAAAAATTGTTTTAAATTTAAATTATTTTAAGCAAATGGAATATAATTATGCTTATTTTTTATTTTAAAAAAACCGCTTTTTTCTTTAAAGTGCTATTTTTTAGGACTTAGCCAATCAAAATTTCGTTTAAAAAAAGATTGACAAGGCTACTCAACTTTGCAACATTAAGTAAATCATGTTGTGATTTAATGCAACATGGCACTTAAAACCATCAACAAATCGTCTATCAAAAAATCATCACTTTAGTTTAAACTAGCTAGGTTTATCTAAACTTAATTGATAATGACGCACGTTAACACCATATTTTAATTGGCTAACTAACATTTGTTCAATTTATTGAAGGAGGATTGCAAATGAGTACTTTAACCCTAAAATCCGTTTTAGAAAGCAAACATGAACATGCTGATTTAGTCATGGTTCGCGCTGACATGACTTTATTGGAAGCCTCACAAGAATTGTGCAAACAACACGTTGGTGCTGCATTAGTCAGCAACGAAGCCAAAGAACCTGTCGGTATTTTATCTGAACGGGATATTTTACGTTTTTGCGCGCAACGCTACCAAGATTTTAACACCGTAAAAGTCAGCGAAATCATGACCAGCAACTTGATTGTCGGTACAGCCAGCATGAGCATTAACGAAGCCCAAACCATCATGACTGAGAAAAAATTCCGTCACTTACCCGTCGTTGACGCACATGGCAAAATCATTGGTTTGGTTTCTATTGGTGACTTAGTGAGTGTTAAATTAGAAGAATCTGACGTAGAAATTAAATATTTACGCGATTTTATCGCTGCTTAATCTTGCAAGTCGTGAGCGCGGCGATTGAAGGTGCATGTTGCTTGAAGTTGTTTAATTCTTCGTTGTCTTCCCAAAGTACAATACTTTGGGAAATTCATTTAAGAAGGAAAGTCCAATGAAAGTTCCTCCCATTGAACGTCTGCGCGAACAAATCAGCCAAGCTAAATTTGATTTAGCAGAAACCGCTTTAATTATTGCACAAGCAGAATATCCACAATTAGAAATTGCACAATATGTGGATAAAATTGACGAGTTAGCACAACAAGTTAGAAAACAAACCCACAATTTAAGTTCTGCACCTGATATTTTATATGCAATGAATCAAGTGTTATTTGAGCAACAAAAGTTTGTCGGTAATAATCAAGATTATTACAATCCGCGTAATAGTTTCTTAAATGATGTATTAGACCAAAAGCAAGGAATTCCTATTACTTTATCTATTCTTTATTTAGAAATTGCTAAGCGTTTAGAATTGCCCTTAGAAGGAGTTTCTTTCCCTGGACATTTCTTAGTGAAATTAACCGTAAGCGAAGGTGAAATTATTTTAGACCCTTTTAGTAAAGGTGTTTCTTTAAGCCAAGAAGAATTAATGCGGCGTTTAGAAGACACTTATGGTTTAGAAGTAGATAATGACGTTTTATATCAATCTTTAGAAACTGCAAGTAATGCTGATATTTTAATTCGTTTATTGCGTAATTTAAAAATTATTTATTTACGGCAAAAACAATTTCAAAAAGCATTGACTGTATTAGACCAATTGTTAATTTTTACGCCCGATACCGCCGATGAATGGCGTGACCGTGGGCTAGTTTATCAACATTTAGAATGCTTTAAAGCGGCAGCTTATAATTATCAACACTATTTAGAACTTGCTCCTGAATCGCCAGATAATGAATTAGTCAGTGCACAAATTTATGATTTACAAAAACACATTGCACAATTGCATTAATCGTTTAAAACGAAAACGCCCCGTTCTTTTTTAAAACACTGCGTATTTCATAAAGTCTCGCCAAAAAACGCGGCAGTCAGAGATTAAATACCATTCCTAATAACTCCCTTTTTCCTTAAAGACGTAGCAGCGGACTTTAAGGTTTTTTCTTTGCTCATTTTTAGATAAAGGACACACTATGCGCCCAAGTGGTCGGCAACCGCAGGAATTACGCCCGATAAAAATTACTCGCCATTATACGCAACATGCGGAAGGCTCAGTATTAGTGGAATTCGGAAGAACTAAAGTTATTTGCACTGCGTCGATTGAAGAAAAACAACCGCGTTTTTTAAAAGATAAATCGCAAGGTTGGATAACTGCTGAATATGGCATGTTACCTCGCGCAACGCACCAACGCTCCCACCGTGAAGCAGCGAGTGGCAAACAAGGTGGGCGAACAATGGAAATTCAGCGGTTAATTGGGCGTTCTTTGCGGGCAATTGTTGATTTGGAAGCTTTAGGCGAGCGTACAATTACCTTAGATTGTGATGTTATTCAAGCTGATGGCGGCACACGCACTGCTTCAATTACGGGAAGTTATGTGGCTTTAGTGGATGCGATTAATCATTTATTGAAGAAACGTTTAATTAAAAAGAATCCTATTCATGGCGCAGTCGCAGCAATTTCAGTAGGCATTTATCGGGGCACACCGATTTTAGATTTAGAATATTTAGAAGATTCTGAAGCCGAAACGGATATGAATGTGGTGATGAATGAAGCGGGGCAATTTATTGAATTGCAAGGAACTGCTGAAGGTCACGCCTTTAGACATGAGGAATTATTGGTAATGCTGGATTTAGCAAAATCAGGCATCATGCAATTGATAGAAATTCAAAAAGCGGCTTTAGCAGTTTAAAACATTTTCTTAAAAGTTGTAATACAACTGTCATTAAAATTTCATGTAATTAACACAGAAGCGACATAAACATTACTTAAAATTTAATAGGCGTTTTTAATGAAACGTTTTATTAGCTTTTACATTTCTGCTTAGGAGAGGGTAATGAAAAATTCTGTGTTAGTTGCTTTAAGTTTATTAAGCAACTTGGTTTTTGCGCAAAATGAAGCTTCATTTAACACTGTAACGGGGGCGGTGCATATCCCTAAATTACAAATCGTTGGTGATAATTCAGGGACAAGTTACGCAATTGATTTAAAAAATATGGGTGATGTCAATTTTAGCGTGACTAATGTTAAACCCATTGCTGCAACCAGTGGCATTAGCAACATTCAAGTAGGAACACGTCCTTATTATTTAATTGAAAATATGGACGATGGCGAATTAAAAACGCAATTGCAACAATGTAATGAAAAACCGTTAAAGAAAACTGAATTTTCTATCGGTCATCGCGGCGCGGCAATGCAATATCCTGAGCATACAAAAGAATCTTACATGGCAGCCGCTCGCATGGGTGCGGGTGTGATTGAGTGTGATGTAACCTTTACTAAAGATAAACAATTAGTTTGTCGCCATTCTCAATGTGATTTACACACAACTACTAATATTTTAGCGACTCCATTAGGCGCGAAATGTACTAAACCATTTACTCCTGCTAATGCTGCCAGTGGCGCAGCCGCAAGCGCAACGTGTTGTACTAGCGATATTACTTTAGCTGAGTTTAAAACTTTGTGCGGCAAAATGGATGCAAGCAATCCTAAAGCAACAACTGTTGAAGACTATTTGGGCGGCACACCTAGCTGGCGCACCGATTTATATGCAACGTGTGCAACTTTGATGACTCATGCAGAAAGTATTGAATTATTTAAACAATTAGATGTTAAAATGACTCCTGAGTTAAAAAGTGCAAGTGTAGCAATGCCATTTGAAGGGAGCTATACACAAGAGCAATACGCACAACAAATGATTAATGAGTATAAAGCGGCAAATGTTCCAGCAAGTCAAGTATTTGCGCAATCCTTTAATTTAAATGATGTGTTATATTGGATTGCAAAAGAGCCTGATTTTGGTAAGCAAGCTGTCTTTTTAGATGAGTTAGAAACTTTAGATGGCGTAAATAAATCCACTGAGCGTTTACCTGAATTAGTGGCTAAAGGCGTGAAAATCGTCGGTCCCCCAACATGGATGTTAGTCACGGCTGAGAATGGCAAAATTGTTCCTTCTGCTTATGCTAAAAAAGCAAAAGCATTAGGTTTAGATATTATCACTTGGACATTAGAGCGTTCAGGTCCTTTGAGCACTGGCGGTGGGTGGTATTATCAATCTATCAACAGTGTTGTGAAAAAAGACGGCGATATGATGACCTTTTTAGATGTAATGGCAAAACAAGTGGGCATTCGCGCAATTTTCTCCGATTGGCCTGCAACAGTCACATACTATGCAAATTGTATGGGGTTGTAGTTTAACCTGCGTTTGATAAAATTTTATAAGTAAAATAAAGACCTGATAGTTTTTTACTAACAGGTCTTTTTGCTCATATCGCTTAACAACTATAGCAGATGCACTTTAACTGGAGTGCAATAGCTTCAGCTATTGCCAGTGTCGTAACAGGT
>CAZKST010000192.1:0-4786 GCA_964555395.1 uncultured Thiotrichaceae bacterium
ATAGAAAAGATAAAAGGATGGTTTAGCTTTAAATAAATAGGATTGTCTGAATCCTAATTCACTTGATTAACTTAATTTCCTTAATTTTTTCATTATGTTAATCATGAAAATCAAGTAAATTAAGGTTCAGACAACTTATCACTCAAACAAAATCTTCGCGACTTCCTTAAACGTTTTCACAAAATGCACCGTTACCCCTTCTTTAATATTTGCGGGCAATTCATCAAAATCGCGATGATTCGCAAACGGAATAATTAACTCAAAAATCCCCACTCGCCGCGCCGCAATCACCTTCTCGCGCACGCCCCCAATCGGAAACACCTGCCCCGTCAAGGTCAATTCGCCCGTCATGGCGATATTATCCTTCACCTTTTTCTGCAAAGCTAACGATAACAATGCGCTGGCAATCGTAATCCCCGCACTGGGTCCGTCTTTAGGCGTTGCGCCTGCGGGAACATGCAAATGAATAAAACTATTCTCAAAAAAATCCGCCACCACCCCAAATTGCACACCTTGCGACAACACATAACTATATGCAATTTCAGCCGATTCTTTCATCACATCGCCCAATTGCCCTGTTAATTTAAAACCGCGACTAAAACCATGCACCCGCGTTGCTTCAATACTCAACGTTGCACCGCCCATCGCTGTCCACGCTAAGCCCGTGATAACCCCTATTCCGCTTAAAGTTGCATCCTTTTCAAACAAAGGCTTACCTAAATAATCATGCAAATTGCGCGTATTCACCCGAATCGGTTGCGGATGCTCATCTAAAATGCGAATGGCAGCTTTGCGGGTAATCGTACCTAATTGTTTCTCCAAATTCCGCACGCCCGCCTCGCGAGCATAATTTTCAATGATAGAAGTCAAGGTTTTATCGCTAATACTGAGCTGGTCGCGTTGCAAACCCGCCCGCGCTATTTGTCGCTGCAATAAATGTTTTTTCGCAATTTGCAGTTTCTCGCTAGTCAAATAGCCCGACAAACGAATCACTTCCATGCGGTCTAATAATGGCGCGGAAATACTATCTATTTGATTTGCTGTACAAATAAATAACACTTTTGACAAATCAAAACGCACATCTAAATAGTGGTCAAGAAAATCTATATTTTGCTCAGGGTCTAACACTTCCAACAATGCAGATGATGGGTCACCGCGATACGATGCGCCGACTTTATCAATTTCGTCTAACATGATGACAGGATTAGCATATTCACTTTCTTTTATCGCCTGCACAAATTTACCCGGCATCGCGCCAATATAAGTGCGTCGATGTCCTTTAATTTCCGCTTCATCATGAATGCCGCCCAATGAAAAACGATAAAATGAGCGTCCCAAAGCTTTAGCAATCGAGCGACCAATGGAAGTTTTACCCACACCCGGCGGACCCACCAATAATAAAATTGTGCCGCTAATACTACCGCGCAATTTGCCTACGCCGATAAATTCCACAATGCGGTCTTTAACATCCGCCAGCCCTTCGTGTTCGGCATCTAAAATTTTGCGCGCTTTTTTGATGTCAAAAACATCTTTGGAATATTTACCCCATGGCAATAAAGTCAGCCAATCTAAATAGTTGCGCGTTACACCATATTCCGCCGAGCCGATTTCTAAAATGGATAATTTTTCCATTTCTTCATCAATGCGTTTTTGCACCGCTTCGGGGACAGTCAACACTTCCAAGCGTTTTTGAAATTTTTCAATCTCAGCGGTGCGGTCGTCTTTTTCAATCCCCAATTCTTTTTGAATGGCTTTCAACTGTTCGCGCAACAGGAAATCGCGCTGTTGTTTTTGCATTTTTTCTTCGACTTGTCGTCGAATTTGCATTTGTGCTTTTGCAACTTCAATTTCTTTATTGAGTAGCAACAGCACTTTTTCCATGCGTTTGAATAAATCCAAAGTTTCAACAATTTCTTGCAATTCTTCTTTGGTGGCGGTTGTCATACTCGCCGCAAAGTCGGTTAAATGAATCGGGTCATCGGGTCCGAAACGCTCTAAAAATAGTTTTAATTCTTCACTATACAAGGGGTTTAAAGGCAATAATTCTTTGATAGTGTTAATAATCGCTAACACATACGTTTTAATGTCTTGTGCGTCTTTATTAATTCGAGCTTCGGGCAAATAACGGGGACGAACTCTAAACGGGCGGTCGCGAGAAATCCATTCTTCAACATGAAAACGTTGCACGCCTTCTACTAAAATTTGAATTTGTTCGCCTGTATTGCCGACGCGGTGCACACGGCACACTGTACCCAATTCGTAATAATCTTCGGGCTTGGCTTCCATTACATTGTCTGTGCGCACCAGTAACAAACCGACTAAACGTTGTTCGCTATCGACAATGCTTTTAATCGTTTCGCGCCAAGGTTCATATTCCACAATCAGCGGGAACGCTTGCCCAGGAAAAAAGGGACGATTGCCCAGCGGCAAAATGGGCAATACGGAGGGCATGACATCTTTAAAATGGACTAAGGTAGCGTTACTATCGTCATCGTCGGCGGGGGCATCGGTTAAATCGGTAATAGTCTCACTTTCTTCAGGTATTTCAAGCGGTTCAGCTTCAACAATGGTATCGTCAGTGATTCCATCAGTTTCAATTAAAGGTTCTTCAGGCAGAGTGTTCTCATTGCTCATTATCAAATCCTTTGTTAAACGAGTCTTAAAATAGATATTACTCTGCTATGTAAGCCCCTTTCTGCAAATTCAAATGATTTAGATAAGATAATCGAGGATATTTTTGATGGAATCGATAACTAAATGGGGTTTTATGCTAGATTTTTCAGCATATTCAGCACGATACTTGCCTGTTTTAACTAAAACCCCCGTAATTCCGCAATTTTGACAGCCACCAATATCGCTATCAATATCATCGCCAATCATGATGACTTCGTTGGCTGTTAATTGTGCATCGTTTAATGCCACAGTGAAAAAAGTCGCTGAAGGTTTACCGATAACCGTTGCAGTTTTGCCGCTGGCATATTCTAAGCCTGCGATAAGTGCGCCGATATCGAGTTTTAAGCCGTCGCTCGTTTGCCAAAATTTATTTTTGTGTAAGGTGATTAATTCACAGTTATCATTCATTAAACGGGTAAAAATAGTGGTTAAAACTTCATGTGTCCATAATTCGGGCGTGTCTCCAATCACAATCGCTTGCAATGGCTCATCATTGCTGAGGATTTGGGATGGATAGGCTAAAAAATCGGGCTGGGTTTCTGGACTGAGAATTAAACGATAGCGGGCAAGTTGTTGTTGTTGCAAATAGCGGGCAGTTGCGCGGGGTGTATTAAGAATTTCATACAGTTCTATGTTTAAACCGATTTGCGTTAATTTTTGTTGCAAATTGGCGCGGGATTGGGTGGATGTATTAGTAAGAAAGCGTAAGATAAAGCCTTTTTTTCTAAGCTGTTGCAGCACCTCATCTGCGCCTTCAATCATTTGTGTGCCAATATGTAACACACCTTCTAAATCAATAAAGATGCCGCGTAATGGGGAAGTCGTGAGTGAATGAGTCATCATGTATGTTCTCAAGCAATACAAGCGGGATAAGGGGGGAATATTTTAGCGTTTTAGAAGTTATAGTAATCGCATTTTAAATTGCGTCAATTGGAGTGCAATAGCTTTAGCTATTGCTTTTTAACCATTTGATTGAACAATATTTTACCTGTCACGACACTGGCAATAGCTAAAGCGATTGCACTCCAGTTAAAGTGCGTTTGCTATATATTGTCATTCCTGCATAAACATCGCAACAACTTGATTTAAAAAACGAAAACCTGTATCTGTAGTTTTTAAATGATTATTTTCTAAGCTTAATAATCCCCGTTCTATTCCTTCATTTACCGTTTTCTCTAACAATTTAAAAGGTAAGCTGGTATATGCGGTAAATAAATCAACAGGAAAACCCGCTTTTAAACGTAGCGCGAATAACATAAATTCTAAACACACTTCTGCCTGTGTTAATAAACGAGATTCGCTTAATACTTCAGGCGTATGTGCAGTTTCCATGTAACGGCGGGGATGTCTTTGTTTACTATAACGGCTGATTGTGCCGTGCATGGCTTCACTAATTTTGCCGTGTGCGCCCGCACCAATGCCGATATAATCACCAAATTCCCAGTAATTCACATTGTGATGACATTGCCGTTTTATTTGTGAATAAGCAGATACTTCATATTGTTGAAAACCGTGTGCTGCTAATAATGCTTGTCCTTGCGTTTGAGTTTCCCAACTCGCTTCATCATCCATTAATTCAGGCGGTTGATGATGAAATAAAGTATTAGCTTCAATGGTTAATTGATACCATGATATATGCGTAGGATGAAAACTTAAGGCGGTTTTTAAATCTTGTAAAGCCTGTAAAACAGTCTGTTCAGGCAAACCGTACATTAAATCTAAATTGAAATTATCAAACCCTGCTTCGCGTGCCGCTTGAATCGCGGCTTTAGCGGTTGCGCTAGAATGAATACGCCCCAAGGCTTTGAGCGATTTATCATTAAAACTTTGAATCCCCAAAGATAAGCGGTTAATCCCTGCTTGTTTAAAGCCTTGAAATTTTAAATTATCGACTGTACCCGGATTGGCTTCTAGCGTAATTTCAGCTTGTGGAATTAAAAATAAACGTGAACGAATTTCGGTTAATAAACGGTCAATCGCTTCAGGTGAAAATAAGCTCGGTGTGCCGCCGCCGATAAAAACGCTTTGTACTTTTCTACCCCAAATTTTGGGTAATTCTTGCTCTAAATCCGCCATCAATGCGTCAATATAACGCTGTTCTGGCACATTTTCG
>CAZKST010000192.1:4886-6676 GCA_964555395.1 uncultured Thiotrichaceae bacterium
CAGCTCCTCCCATTTTTAAGCGTTAATCAAGTGATTTTAATGATTATCAGACGGTGCAATTTTTTGTTGCAATTGTTGAATATCAATCACTGTAGGAGATTGAATAGGGACAACGCCTTGCTGCTGTTGCAATTTTTTACGGTCTTCAGGAGAAAGCGGGACATACTCAGAAGAGCGTTTGGTAATGTTACCTGTTTTCATGTCAATTAACAGCGTTTCTTTGCAACCATCATCATATAAACGCTCGCGTTTTAAGGTTTTTCCATCTTTTTCATCTTTTTGGATAAACGCATGTGAGGCAGTCGTGGGAGCCGGCACGGGTTCAGCAGGTGTACCACTATTATCAGACACTACTTTATCTAAAGTCCGTTGTAATTCACAGGGGGAAGCGGGGACAGTATTTAACGCATTTAATTCTTGGGCATAGACATTATTAAACAGGTTTAAAAAAGCCGCTGCTTTTTCGGGCTGTTTAAAGGGAAACCATTGCGAATATTGTCCATATTCGATGAATAAATCGCCATCTTCATAAATATTGATTTTCATCATTAACGGTTCACCCGCTTTAGGTTTAACCAAGCTGGTTGCAATATGCACGGGTTGCGATTGGAAATGTTTTTGGAATAACTCTTGATTATTCCGCTCGCTTAAGGTGATGGGGATATTAAACAAAGCAATGTAAATATCAGCAAAAGCATTAATCATTGAAGGTAAAACAACTAATACGGCGACAAAACTGGTCATTAAACCCTGTGTCGTTTTTAACCAATCGGTTAATACTGTATTAACAGTTTGTCCTTTGCGGGAAAAAGCAGAAATACGGTCAACCGTAGAATCGCTTTCAACCGCAGGTGAATTATAAGGGGTGGGGTTAGTAGAATTTTCATTCGTATTAGACATAAATAAAATCCTATAGAGCGCGAATCGCACAAGGTGGGAAAAATTTTAATCTATCTAATGGCAGTTCTTAATATTCCAAGTCTATGCCAATAACTTCATTTCTTATGATAATAGACGGAAGGGCGTGCTATTATCATAAAAAGCGATAAATTAATCTTTACCCATTTATGAGGAATCATGGTTATGAAAAAAATTACCTTGTTGGTTTTACTCTTAAATACTTGGATTGTCTATGCTGAGCCAAATGTTAATACACAAACGGAATATTACACGGTGGATGGTGAAACAGCGCAGGACATCCGCGAAGATATGAATAGCAAACGTTCTGGCGATTATGATGCTTATACCGAATGGTATGTTAAATGGCGTTTCCGCTGGAAATCTGATGACCAAGAATGTTATTTAACTTCGGTGACAACTTCTGTCGATGTCAAATTTAATTTGCCCAAATTAGCAAAAGATACAATTGCAAACGAAGACGCAAAACACCGTTGGAAACGCTATTACCGTGCTTTAATTGACCATGAAAACGGACATCGTGATTTTGGAGTGAAAGCCGCCAACGAAGTAGAATATGCTTTGTCTAAAATGGGCTCGCGCCGCAGTTGCACAACCTTAGAAAATGATGCCAATAAACTAGGCAAAGAGATTGTTAGAAAATTCAACGCACAAGAAAAACAATATGATATTGATACGCGCCACGGTATGAATGATGGTGCAGTGTTCCCTTAACCTATTGTTGTTTATACTGATTATTTACTTATTAACATTGTTATAAATTGCTTGTGAGCAATATAGTAAATGCACCCTAAATTGCATAAATTGGAGTGCAATCGCTTTAGCTATTGCTTTTTAACCTTTTGATTGAACGATATTTTACTTGTTACGAC
>CAZKST010000193.1:0-6655 GCA_964555395.1 uncultured Thiotrichaceae bacterium
AACCCCTGTTACCGCCGTGAAAGGGCGATGTCCTAGGCCTCTAGACGAAAGGGACTATGAGGATATAAAAACTTGATGTTAATGGCGTCCCTTAGGGGATTCGAACCCCTGTTACCGCCGTGAAAGGGCGATGTCCTAGGCCTCTAGACGAAAGGGACAACAAGTTTTCATTATAAATTATTTTTCAAAAAATTAATAGCTTTTATTAAAGAAATTAATTTTTTGGTGGAGCTAGACGGGATCGAACCGACGACCTCTACAATGCCATTGTAGCGCTCTCCCAACTGAGCTATAGCCCCATTTGCTATGAAGGCGACCATTATATCGTGTATTTTAAAGCTGTCAATATTTTTTACAGGATATAACGACTATTTTTAACAAAAAAATTAAAAAAGCGTTTATGCGAAAACATAAACGCTGACACCTAAACTAATAGCAAATCTATTATGCTGTTAAAGTCATGATATTCTTTTTGAGTTTACGCATAGCGTTGTTTTCAATTTGCCGAATCCGCTCAGCAGAGACTTGATAATGTTCTGCTAATTCTTGCAAAGTGGCTTTATCATCATTTAACCAACGACGATGTAAAATGTCTTGGCTGCGTTGGTCAAGCTTTTCTAAGGCTTGATGTAATTGCTCATGACCATAACTTTCCCATTCATCTTGCTCAATCATATTGGCAGGGTCATAACGGGAATCTTCTAAATAATCTACGGGAGATAAAGCTTCACTGTCTTCTTCGGAATCGCAAGGAGCATCAAATGCCATATCGTGCATACTTAAACGGTTTTCCATTTCTAGCACATCTTTGATACTAACCCCCAATTCACTGGCAACAGTTTCAACTTCTTCTTGACTTAACCAACCTAAATGCTTTTTAGCACTACGCAAATTAAAGAATAATTTACGTTGCGATTTAGTTGTTGCGACTTTGACAATACGCCAATTGCGCAAAATATATTCATGAATTTCTGCCCGAATCCAATGCACAGCAAAAGACACTAAGCGCACACCTACAGAGGGGTCAAAACGTTTGACTGCTTTCATAAGACCGATGTTGCCTTCTTGAATTAAGTCAGACTGCGGCAAGCCATAACCACGATAACTATGTGCAATGTGCATCACAAAACGTAAATGTGACATTGTTAAAGCCTGCGCCGCTTCAGTATCAGATTCTTTAACTAATCGCTCTGCTAATTCACGCTCTTGTTCAGCAGTTAACATTGGGATGACTTTAACGGATTGCGCATAACCTTCAATACTTTGTCCAGGAACAGCACATTGTTTACTTAAACTTAACTCAGTCATGAATGAAAACTCCCTCTTATCAAAATCGCTAGGACTCATGCGTTATTAGAACAAGAAGCTTTTAAAATAAGGGACGCATACTGCCTAACATTAATTCTGTATCTAAAGTGGCTATTTGCCGACTTTTATTGTGCAAGTCGTACAAACCTCTGTTGTTTTTAGATATGATAGTCGTTTATTCAGACATCAGATATAAGTATGATTACCTATATCAACTAAGGAAAGATCACTATTGCATTGCTTTATAGTTTGGTTATCAACCTAAAAATCTCTCTTTGCGATAGCAATACGATAAAACATACCCTTTTTATACCACTCATTGGCTTATCTCAAATCCATAATAGCGCGCAACCTATTTCAACGAGTTTGAACATGAAACAATATGCTTTTCTAATTTGTGCTTATTGCTTGTTATTTTTTTATTCTATATTGCTTGAAGCTGCTCCTGCTAAAGTAGAAATTGCAATTAAAGGTATTGAGGGAGAATTACTAGATAATGTTCGCGCCAGTTTAAGCCTACAACAACAACAAAATAATGCACGCTTAACCAGTTCAGCAATTGAAAAATTGCATTTACAAGCTGAGCAAGAAATTAAAAAAGCATTACAGCCTTTTGGTTATTATCGTCCAACTATCACAGCACAATTAACGGCAAAAGATAATGAAGGAAAAGAATGGTTAGCAGATTATCAAATTGATAAAGGCGATGCCATTCTAATTAAGAAACTAGATATTCAATTATTAGATGATGGTTTTCACGATACTGCGTTTAAAACGATTGTTAACCAATTTCCTCTAAAAGAAGGTGATGTATTACGTCATATGAATTATGAACAAGGCAAAGCTGCTTTGTTTAATTATGCGATTGATCATGGTTATTTGGATGCTAATTATCAACGTAGTGAAATTCAAGTAGATATGGTTAGTTATACTGCAACCATTATTTTAATTTTAGATACTGCAAAACGTTATCGTTTTGGTAAAGTTACATTTGAACAAGACACATTTAATGATAATTTATTAAGAACCTATTTACCTTTTTCTGAAGGCGAATTTTATTCTACTGAGAAATTCGTTAAATTCCGTAATAATTTAACTGATAGTGGTTTCTTTGAAAAAATTGAAATTGAGAAACAAAGCTCTACTAATGAAAATCAAAAAGATGTTCCTTTAAAAGTAACGCTTCAAGAAATTAAACGTAATCGTTATCAAATACGCCTTGGTTATGGGACAGATTCGCAAATTAGAACAAAATTAGATTGGGAACGACGTTATGTAAATAGTTTAGGACATCGTTTTGAAACCAGTTTATACGGCGTACAAAAAAGACGCGAAATTCAAGGAAAGTTTGAATATTTTATTCCACAAGGAAACCCTAAAGAAGATTATTGGGGATTAGGTGTTAATCACCATAGTTATGATATGGATTATCAGGCTTTAAATTTATCGGCGGGGGGCGAAAGTCGCGTTAGTAATACCACTTTTAAAGCAAGTAAATATCAATATCGTTATATTTTTGGATTGTCTTTAAAAGAAGAATTAAGCTTACAATATTTATTAGAAAGTTATAACTTAATTGATACTTTATTTGGTAATGTAGACCAAAGTTATCGTCAAGAAATCATAGATGCTTTAGGATATGCTACTGATTCTTTAACACCTAGCTATTCAATGTTGATTCCTAGAGCTTCATGGATATATTTAGAAGCCGATGATTTGTTACACACTAAAAATGGACAATCTTTAGAACTTACTTTACAAGGTTCTTTAGATGGTTTCTTATCTAATGTTTCATTTTTTCAAGCAGCCATTAAAGGACGTTTTATTCGCGGCGTATTTGATAATTCTGGGCGTGTTATTGTGCGCGGTGATTTTGCTTATACATCTGCAACGAGCCATGATATTTATGGACAAGTCATTCATCAATTGCCTGAAGCTTTGCAATTTAGAACGGGGGGCGACCGTAGTGTGCGGGGTTATGGCTTTGAGGAATTAAAAAGTAAAGATAGTATTTTCTATGGTAAGCATTTATTAGTAGGAAGTTTGGAGTATGAACATTTAGTTGCAACCAATTGGGGGATTGCCGCTTTTTATGATATTGGTAATGCGTTTAACAGTTTTAGTAATTTAGATTTAAAAGATAGCGTGGGGATTGGAATTCGTTGGTATTCGCCAGTGGGCCCTGTTCGTTTAGATGTAGCCCATGCTTTGGCTGATGATGCAACTGATAGTTTTAGAATCCATTTGAATATTGGGCCCGATTTTTAGAAAGTTTTTGAATTAAATTGCATCTTGTTCTTATGTTTTGCGTAAGAGCAAGATACAAAGTTTTATTATTAAAACGCGAATTAGGTGAGATGTTTAAACTAAAACAAAGACCTGCTAGGTTTTTAAAACCTAGCAGGTCTGTTGGAACAGGTTCAACGGTCTGCTAGACCTAAAAGCTAACGAAGTCGCGTTATTGAAGTTAGTGAATATTTTAAGCGTTAAACACTTACCCCACTCTCCCCAATCCCTCCAACAACGCCACCATATCCTGCGGCAAAGGCACAGACCACTCGACATATTCCTGCGTGCGCGGATGAATAAAACCCAATTTCTGCGCATGTAATGCTTGCCGTTTAAAATTACGAATTAACTCTTGCAACTCCTCATCTGCTTTAGGCGGCATTTTTAACCGTCCGCCATAAACAGGGTCGCCCAATAACGGATAACCAATATGCGCAAAATGCACGCGAATTTGATGCGTCCGCCCCGTTTCTAACTTTGCAATAACATGCGTATGTGCCTGAAAACGCTTCGCAACTTTATAATGCGTTACCGCAGGTTTTCCCCCACCAACAACCGCCATTCGGGTGCGCTGAGTAGGATGGCGCGCAATCGGCGCGTTTACTGTCCCGCCTGCTGACATTACCCCCGTTGCAATCGCATGATATTCACGGGTAAAATCCCGCGCTTGTAACTGCTCAACTAACTTTGTATGCGCTAATAACGACCGCGCCACCACTAAAACCCCCGTCGTATCTTTATCAATACGGTGAATAATGCCCGCCCGTGGTAACTGCGCTAACTCAGGCGCGAAATGTAACAACGCATTAACTAAAGTATTTTCCTGATTTCCTGCACCCGGATGCACCACCACGCCCGCTGCTTTATTCACAACGATAATGTCATCATCTGCATGTAAAATCGTCAACGGCAAAGAATCTTGCGCATTCCAGCCAACTTCTTCTTGCAATTGGGCAAAGACTTCAACATTTTCTCCGCCCTGTAGCTTATACTTAAGCGAGCATTGCACTTGTCCATTAATTTGAACACAACCTTCTTTAATCCACTGCTGCAAACGAGCGCGGGAGTAGTCGCTAAAAAGTTCGGCTAACACCTTATCTAAGCGATGACCAGCCCTATCAAATGGAATTTTCGTGTTAAAATGTGCGTTCATTTTGCCTTATCAAAACTCACTTGTGATTATGTCCAATTTAACTTTACTCAAAAAGCTTGTTACTTTATCGGTATTCCTGTTATTTGTCATGCAATTCAGCGGTTGTGCTACTGACCCCTTTGAAAAATCACGCGACTGGTCAGCAGAAGAATTATTTACCGCCGCGAAAGCTGCCATGAAAGAAGAAGATTATACCTCTGCGGTTCGTTATTATGAGTTGCTAGAAGCCCGCGCACCCTTTGGTGCTTATGCACAACAAGGACAATTAGAAGTCATTTATGCCTATTATAAAAGTAATGAGCCTGAATCTGCTTTAGTTGCGGCTGACCGTTTTATTCAATTATATCCAACGCATCCAAATTTGGATTATGTGTATTATATGAAAGGTTTAGTGACTTTCAAAATGACTGAAGGATTAATTGACCGCTTTGTGCCTTTTGATAAGTCACAACGCGACCAAGGCGCAATGAATAAATCTTTCAATTCATTCAGTGAATTACTCACCCGTTTTCCAAACAGCCAATATGCTGCCGAAGCCCGCCAACGGATGGTCTTTTTACGCAATAGTGCAGCACAGCATGAAGTCACTGTTGCCAAATACTATTTAGAACGAGGCGCGTATTTAGCCGCCGCCAACCGCGCAAAATATGTCGTAGAGTCTTTTGACCGCACTCCCGCGATGTCTGAAGCACTCACGATTATGGCAAAATCCTATAAGATTATGGGAATGAATGATTTAGCGCAAGATGCCTTAGCCGTTTTAAAACAAAACTTCCCCAATTATGAAGGCATTCAAAAAGTCGAACAATTAACCTTGAATTAAAAAGCAAGCATTAAGCACAACAAAGGATTGGGATACATGCGTACTACAAAATTATTATTGTCCACCGTTAAAGAAACGCCTGCGGATGCTGAAGTTATCAGCCATAAACTAATGATTCGCGCAGGCATGATTCGTAAATTAGCCGCGGGTTTATATACTTGGTTGCCGTTGGGCTTGCGCGTGTTGCGCAAAATTGAAGCGATTGTGCGTGAAGAAATGAATAATGCAGGCGCGCAAGAGGTGTTAATGCCCGCAGTACAACCTGCTGAATTATGGAAAGAATCTGGACGCTGGGATAAATACGGGGCTGAATTATTGCGTTTAAAAGACCGTCATGAGCGCGAATTTTGTTTTGGTCCTACGCATGAAGAAATCATTACCGATTTAATTCGCCGCGAAGTACGCAGTTATCGCCAATTGCCCGCGAATTTTTATCAAATTCAAACGAAATTCCGCGACGAAATCCGCCCACGCTTTGGGGTCATGCGCGCCCGCGAATTTTTGATGAAAGATGCGTACTCTTTCCATTTAACCCAAGAATCTTTGCAAGAAACGTATGATGTGATGTATGACACTTATACACGCATTTTCAAACGTTTGGGTTTAAAATTCAGAGCGGTATTAGCGGATACGGGTAGTATTGGCGGCAGCAGTTCGCACGAATTCCATGTATTAGCCGATTCTGGCGAAGATGCTATTGCTTATAGCACCGTCAGCAATTACGCCGCAAACGTAGAATTAGCCCCTGCGTTACCGCCTGCAACGCCCCGCAACGCCCCCAAACAAGAAATTGCGGTGATGAACACCCCTAAACAACATACTATTGAAGAAGTCAGCAAATTTTTAAATGTTGCGCCGACACAATGCGTTAAAACCTTGATTGTAGAAGGACGGGATGGGGGGTTAGTTGCCTTAGTTTTACGCGGCGACCATACTTTAAATGCGATTAAAGCGGCGAAATTACCACAAGTTGCTGACCCTTTAATCATGGCTGCACCTGAAAAAATTCGCGCTACAATTGGTTGTGATATTGGTTCTCTCGGTGTAGTGGGTTTAACAATTCCCGTTTTAGTCGACCACAG
>CAZKST010000194.1:0-6629 GCA_964555395.1 uncultured Thiotrichaceae bacterium
GTGTGATTACTATAGTTTCTTTGGAAATTTTTTCAAAAAAGCATATCCTAATACTAATCATTAGCGTTATAGATTTTTTCCTACTTTTTTATAGACGATTTACAATAAGCACGGCAAATATGATTTATATGCGCCTTGTTTTTTCATTCTTTGCGTCACACAGGACATCATCATGAAAAAAGCTTTTTATACTACATTGTTTTTAGGCTGTTTTCCCTTTTTAGCTCATGCAGGCACAATCAATTATGAAGGTTCTTCTACCGTCGGTAAATTTTTGGAAGATGCAGGCAAAGTGTATACTGCAAGCACCTTCACATTGAACACCGTACCTGAAAGTAGCGGCGGCGAACAATGCGCAATGCGTGGCTCTTGCGCACTGGGCGGCGTGGCGCGTGATGTTGAACAACGTTTTTTAGATAATGGCGTAGTTGCCACGTTAATTGCTAAAGATGCAATTGCGGCATTGGTCAATGAAAAAAATCCTGTTAAAGAACTCAGTTTTGCCCAGTTAAAAGGCATTTTTACAGGGCAAATTAAAAACTGGTCTGAAGTTGGGGGTGAAAATTTAGCAATTAAACCTTATGTTGTTAAAGAAACCTCAGCCACTTATAGTGTGTTTGCAAAAAAAGTATTAGGAGACACGCCTTATCAAGGTGTTGAAGTGATTACACCCGACGCAAAAATGATTCCCTCCATTGCAAGAGAACGTGGCGCAATTGGACAACTCAGCTTTAGCTTTTTAAATGAAGCTAAAGGCGTGAAACCTTTGAAAGTAGAAGGACATGATGCTAATGTGAATAATCAAGGTTATCCCATTTCTCGTCCTTTGTATTTTGTGACTAAAGGACAGCCTGAAGGTGAAGTTAAAAGTTTCTTAGATTGGACTTTATCGCCCGAAGGTCAAAAAGTCGTTAAACAACGTTTTGTTGGCATTAAGTAGTTTCTTAAAACGTAGTTAAGCAACGCTGTGAAAATTATTTATTGAAGCTTAACTACGTTTGTTGTTCATAAGGTTTTAAAACAGCTTGAAGGATAAACAAATAATGCGCTTTATTGCTAACAGCATTTTACATAAATTTATTTTTGTTATCAGTTGTTTTGTTTTGTTTATTTTATTGACTGTTTTTAGCACCTTATATGTTGTACATACCCAAACAACTGATGCTGAACAGTTAAATATTGCCAGTCGTCAATCTATTTTAATGTTGAATATGCAAGCTAAAGTACATGAATTAATTCTTGCTTTAGAAAGTTCTTCTACAACAGATGAATTGCGTAAACAACTTTTAGAATGGCAAAGTTTATTTGAGAGAAGTTTAGTTGCTTTACAACAAGGTGGATTTATTGAAAATGTAGGCGGTGTACAAGTTTATTTGCGCGCCCCTAATCCAGAAAATCAAGTCTTATTAATTAAAGTAAAAAAGCAGTGGCAATATTTAAATATGCACTTAAATATTTTACTTGACCCTAAAGTAGATATTGTCAGCGATGTTTTCTATGATGCAACACATGAAATTAATAAATCATGGCAACCTTTATTTAATATATTGCAAGAGAGTAGCCAAGGTTTAGAAATATTTTCAAAAAGTAAAGTTATTTATTTAAAAGTTATTTTATTCGTTGCATTAATACTGACTATTGTCATGGCACTTGCTTCAATTTGGTTAGGTCAACGTTTAATTGTTACCCCGATTCGTTTAATGCTAACAGCATTAAGTAATTTGTTAAATAACAATACGGGTTTTAATGAACGCTTACCAGAATTTGGACAAGATGAAATTGGAAAAATTGCATTTTCCATTAATGCTATGCGGGATAATTTGCAAAGCATTTATAATAAAATTCGTGAAAGCAATGAAGCAGCGCAACGGATTAATCAAGCCTTAGACCAAGCCGCTGTTAATATTTTTATTTCTGATAATAAACATCAAGTGTTATATATTAATCAGGCTGCCACTCAATTATTTAAAAAATATGAAGAAAAATTAAAACAAAAAATGCCTGATTTTGATTCTCATGATTTAAAAGGCGGAGAAACTGATATTTTTCCTACCCATCAGCGAGAATTTTTAGAACAGTTAAGTAGTTCTTATAGCTGTTCTTTTAATGTGGAAGATTTATATTTTGATATTGTAATTAGTCCTGTATTTAATGATGGACAACGTTTAGGTTGGGTGACTGAATGGCGTGACCGCACAGTAGAAGTCACTATTGGAAAGGAAGTGAATCAAGTGATTCACTCGGCAGAAAATGGCGATTTTCATCAGCGTGTTAATTTAGTTAATAAAGAAGGTTTCTATAAAGTCATGGGAGCGGCACTAAATAGTTCTTTAAATTATATTCAAACTTTAATTGAAGAATTGCATCAAGTTTTTAATGCTTTAGCATTAGGAAACTTGACTAAAAGCGTGACTAAAGAATATCAAGGGGCTTTAGCGGATTTAAAAGCAGATTTGAATACTACAATTCAAACTTTGACCAAAATTATTATTTTAATTCAGCAAACCGCCGATAATATTAATCAAGCAGCAAATGAAATTAGCGAAGCTAATGAAATTTTGGGACAGCGTACAGAACAACATGCGGCTGCTTTACAACAAACAGCGGCAAATATGGAGCAAATGACGCATTCAGTACAAGGCAATGCGGTTCATACTAAAGCAGCAAAAGAAATGATGGGAGAAACTTCTGCGGCAATTGTAGATGGACAGCGGGCTTTAGAAAATGCAATTACGGCTATGTGTAGTTTTACTGAAAGTGGTGAACGTATTACAGATATTATTGGTGTGATTGATGATATTGCATTTCAAACAAATTTATTGGCTTTAAATGCAGCCATTGAAGCGGCGCGGGCAGGTGAACAAGGACGGGGTTTTAATGTGGTTGCAACTGAAGTCCGTTACTTAGCGCAACGGAGTGCAACAGCAGCAAAAGAAATTAAAGGTTTAATTCAAGAAAGTTTAATGAAAATGAATGAAGGACGTTTATTAGTCGCTCATTCGGGCAGTGTTTTACAAAACATTGTAAAAACTATTCAACAAGCCAGTGAATTAATCAATACGGTGAGTAACAGTAGTCAAATACAAGCAGATGGAATTGAGGAAGTGAATAAAGCAGTAATGCAAATGGATGAAGCAACGCAGAATAATGCAAGTTTAATGGAAGAAGTTAATAATATTAGTCAATCCTTGCGTCAGCAAGCAGGACATTTACAGCAACAAATTAGTTTCTTTAGTTTCTCCAAATAATGAATTAAAGAAAAAAAGTTATTAATTTGCAAAAATAAGTAAAGTATAGCAAACGCACTGTAAAATGTAGGGTGGAATAGCGAAGCGTATTCCACCTTGTGGTTTATCATCTGTTGTTGTCCAGTTTTTTTGGCGTTTCTTGGTGGAATACGTTTCACTATTCCACCCTACAATTCTCATTAAACAATAATGCGCTATCATTATGTATACACGCACAATTCAGCAAATTCTCCCTGCTAATCATTGGTGGGTTTTGTTTAAAAATGATGCAGGACAAGAACAATTAGAACCTGTCGTTTGTTTTGCATTGGTTAATCAAATTTCTGAAGAAAATGGTGCAAGTCAAAGTGTAATTCCAATGGTTAGTACCTTGGAAAAAGGAATTCATTTTGCGGATGAAATAGCGGGCTATCAGGGCGTTACCCGCTATCAAGATGCTTAAATGGCTAACCAAAGTTAATTTTAGCTTCTAAGTTAGTACGCGAATCTGCGTTGCTTAAAGTTTCTTCTAATGTAATGCGTCCTTCACGATAAAGAGTGTAAAGTGCAGTATCAAAACTTTGCATCCCTTCTATTGTGCTATCTTTCATCGCTTCTTTAATTTCATCAATCCGCCCTTTTAAAATTAATTCAGAAATATAAGGCGAATTAACCATCACTTCTACCGCCGCAACCCGTTTTTCATCTACGCCTAAAATCAAGCGTTGCGAAATAATGCCCACCACGTTTAATGCTAAATCCATTAATAATTCTTTGTGGCGGTCAGTAGGAAACATGTTAATAATTCGTTGTAATGCTTGATAAGCATTGTTCGCGTGCAAGGTGGAAATCGCTAAGTGTCCGGTATTGCACAATTCCAGCGCGGATTCCATCGTTTCCTTGTCGCGAATTTCACCCACTAACACCACGTCGGGAGCTTCGCGCATACAACTGCGTAACGCTTTGAGGAAAGAATGGGTGTCTAATCCTAATTCGCGTTGATTTAGTAGCGATTTTTTGTGAGGGTGAATAAATTCGATGGGGTCTTCAATGGTGACAATGTGCCCCGCGTGGTTTTCATTGCGATAGTCGACCATTGCGGCTAATGTGGTTGATTTTCCTGAGTTTGTCGCGCCTACCATTAAAATTAATCCGCGTTTTTGCATAATCATTTTTTTCAACACGGGCGGCAAATGCAAATTGTCAAAAGAGGGAATTTTTGCCCGCACATAGCGCATAACAATAGAAATTTCGCCTTTTTGTTTGAACATGTTCGTTCTAAAACGTTCTTCGCCTTGTTCTGTTTGCATTTTGTAGGCAAAGTCTAACTCTAAAGTTTTTTCAAAAACAATGCGTTGTGCATCACTGACAATGCTTTGCGCGATGGCTTGCATCATGGAGCTGGTGATAAGCACTTTTCCCACGGTTTTTAATTGCCCTTCCATTTTGAGACGCACAGGCGAGCCGACGGTGAAAAAAATATCGGAGGCTTGTTTTTCTATCATGAGTTTGAGATAGGGCGTAATATCTAGTTCTGGGCTTTTTTCTGAGTTTTTCATTTTTTTGCAATCCTCACACATGTTTGCGGCTGATTGTGGTTGTACTAAAGCAGGGCGTTTTAAGTGTTGTTAAGTGTTTTTTTAGCGTTGATGTGCGAACAGTATCGTAGGGTGGAATAGCGTAGCGTATTCCACCACAAAACGCCGCCAAAGCTGGGGAAAAACCGCTTATAAACCAAACGGTGGAGTACGGCTTATGATTATTTCACACTACAAAGCCGAATGGTGGAATGCAATGCAAGCGGTATCTCATTATTTTTTAATAATCTTTTAGCTTTGTAGAGTTTTATGGTGGAATACGCTTTGCTATTCCACCCTACAATAATCATGCTTGCTTAAACATTATCAATTGTTTTAATTAACTAATTGCCCGTCGCGCAACTGTAAGGTGCGTTGCATTTGTTGGGCAAGATTCATGTCGTGCGTTACGACGATGAGACTTGTGCCCGCGCTTTGGTTTAGTTTTAACATGCGTTCATAGACTTGCTCGGCGGTTTGGCGGTCTAAATTGCCTGTCGGTTCATCAGCAAGCACACATTGCGGTTCGGTAACTAGAGCACGGGCGATGGCTGCCCGTTGGCGTTCGCCGCCCGATAATTCACTGGGTTTATGTTGTAGCCGTTTGGCTAATCCTACATCCTCTAAAATGGCGCGGGCGCGTTCTTGCGCTTCTTTAACGGAGAGTCCGCGAATTAAGAGCGGCATACAGACGTTTTCTAAGGCAGTAAATTCTGCTAGTAAATGGTGAAATTGGTAGATAAATCCAAGCGTTTGATTGCGCCAAAAACCGCGTTGGCTTTCATTTAGAGTTTGCCAATTTTTGCCCGCTGCGAGAATTGTGCCTTGAGTTGGAATATCTAAGCCGCCGAGCAAATGTAACAAGGTACTTTTACCAGAGCCTGAGCTGCCAACAATGGCGATTTGCTCGCCTTTGCGCACTTGCAAACTGATGTCATTTAACACGGTAACATTCAGTTCTGCTTCATTAAAACTTTTACTGACATTTTGGCAGTCTAATACAATTTCGGTGTTGTCGGTGTTGGAGAGGTCAGTAAAATTACTCATAGCGTAATGCCTCGGCGGGTTGCGTGCGGGCGGCTTTCCATGCGGGATAGACAGTGGCAATAAAACTGATAATCAGTGACCAGCCAATAATAAAATAGACTTGTTCCATGCGTAAATCCGAGGGTAAATCGCTGATGTAGTACACATCGGGAGGGAAAATTTTGAAATGAAAAAGTTGTTCAATGGCGGGGACAACGGTTTCAATATTCGCCGCTAAACTCATTCCCAATAACGCGCCGACAGCGGTGCCAATCACGCCAATGACTGTGCCTTGTACCATGAAAATAGACATGATAGTGCGCGGCGTTGCGCCCAATGTGCGCAAAATGGCAATGTCGGCTTGTTTATCCGTCACGACCATGACAAGGGTTGAAACGATATTAAACGCGGCGACGGCAATAATCAGGGTTAAAATGATGAACATTACACGTTTTTCTAACTGCACCGCTGAGAAGAAATTTTTATGTCTATATGTCCAGTCAAAGGCGCGATAACCAATCGGTAATTGTGTTTTGATGGAATTAATCAGGCGTGGGGCTTCAAACATATCACTAAATTTTAAGTTGATACCGTGCACATTGCCCTCAGGTAAACGCAACAGGGTGGCGGCATCTTCTAAATTCATGACGACTACGCCGCTGTCAAATTCGTGCATACCGATGGTGAAAATCCCTGTTACTGTCATGCGTTTCATGCGCGGTAATACACCCACGGGGGTTACATTGGCTTGGGGGACAACGACTGTGATTTTATCGCCCAGTTGTACGCCTAAACTTGA
>CAZKST010000195.1:0-6512 GCA_964555395.1 uncultured Thiotrichaceae bacterium
AACGGATAATGTTCGGCTCAGTCAAAGCGTTGACTTTAGCAATAATTTGCGCAGGTTTGCCTTGCCGTGCATGACTGGCTTCGCGCTCAATGCGCTCAATCATGCCTTTGTGCAAGGTAAACGGCGATTGCAACAAGCGTTCTAATTGCGCGCCGCGCCCTAAAGTGGTTAATTGCATAAACATTTTATGCACGTCTTCGCCGATTTTTTCATCACAGGTCAATAAACCATAATCCGTATAAATTTTTGCCGTGCGGGCGTGATAGTTACCCGTGCCCAAATGCACATAACGCCGCAATTTTTTATCTTCGCGCCGCACCACCATTAACATTTTTGCATGGGTTTTATAGCCTACAACCCCATAAACCACATGCGCGCCCGCTTCTTGCAAGCGATTGGCTAAATTAATATTTGCTTCTTCATCAAACCGCGCCCGCAATTCTACAACCACTGTCACTTCTTTCCCCGCCCGCGCCGCGCTTAACAAGGCTTCTACCAGCGCAGAATCTGCGCCTGTGCGGTACAACGTTTGTTTAATCGCCAATACATTCGGGTCGGCTGCCGCTTCTTTAACAAATTCAATCACAGGCGTGAAAGATTGGAAGGGATGATGCAATAAAATATCGCCTTCGCGAATCGCTGAAAAAATATGATTGCCGCCGAGCCGTTTCGGTGTGCTGGGGGTAAATGAGGGGAATTTTAAATCAGGGCGGTCAACTTCATCGATAACGGCGGCTAAACGATTTAAATTCACGGGACCATTGACTTGGAATAAATCATTGCGACTTAAACCAAATTTATGCAGCAAAAACTCAATCATGTTGTCAGGGCAATTATCCGCCACTTCTAAACGGATACTATCACCATAACGACGGCTGGCGAGTTCGCCTTCTAACGCTTGCAATAAATCTTCGACTTCTTCTTCTACAAATAAATCACTGTTGCGCGTCACACGGAATTGATGACAGCTATTAATTTTCATGCCGGGGAAACAATATTCTACGCAGGCGTGAATAATGGAAGATAAGAATACAAAATCATATTTATTCGTTGATAATTCAGCAGGAAAGCGAATTAAACGCGGTAAAGAACGCGGAGCTTGCACGACTGCCATACGGGTATCACGTCCAAACGCATCTTTACCATGCAAAGAAATAATAAAATTCAGGCTTTTATTCAGAATGCGCGGGAAAGGATGGGCGGGGTCTAAACCGATAGGACTTAAAATGGGTAATAATTCATTATGGAAATAACTATTGACCCACGCGGCTTGCTCGGGTGTCCACTGGTCACGTTTTAAGAAACGCATACCTTCTTTTTCTAAAGCGGGCAGTATGGTTTCATTCAGCAAACGATATTGCATATCCACAAATTCATGTGCGGCAGAACTAATGCGATTTAAAGCTTCTTGTGGACTAATTCCATCGGGACCAATTTGTAAAGAATTAAATTCAATTTGTTCTTTTAACGCGGCGACCCGCACTTCAAAAAATTCATCTAAATTGGTGCTAGCAATACATAAAAAGCGTACACGTTCTAATAACGGCATAGATTCATCTTCAGCTTGTGCTAAAACACGCCGATGAAATGCTAATAAACTCAATTCACGATGAATGTAGTAATTGGGACAGGTTAAATCAACATTGCCTTCAAAGGATTCTACGGGGACAACCATAGTCATAGTATCAGGACGGTTTGCCGCAAGGGTTTTTCGCATTTTCTTAGGATTCATCATAAAAATTCGCCTTTACACGTTTTAACGCAGTGTGTAATTCGGTGGGTACGCTCAAAAACAAAAATAAGTACTGTTATAAACTACTAGAGGCTGGCGGTTCTGTCGGTGGATTGACGGTATTTAACGCGGGTAAACTGACAGAATACCAATCTATATGTCGTGTAATGTACATAATGCCGGCTAAAATGAAAAATAAACCGATTGAGCCAAATAGCAGCGCATAATCTTGCAAATGTAATAACACATATAAATAGCCATATAGAACAGCAAGCGCGCTTGCCATTAAGAATGCGCGTCGCTGACTCTTTAAAATAGCAGAGGTATACACGCTAATCATGACAATCGTACTCATGCTGGCAACTAAATAGGCAGTAATAAAACCCGTGTGTTCTGAAAAGGATAATAACAGTAAATAAAACAGGCATAACGCTGTTCCTACCATTAAATATTGTAAAGGATGTAAGCGTAGCGCACTTAAGACTTCAAATAAGAAAAAGAAGGTGAATGTTAAAACAATAAATAAAATACCGTATTTCACTGACCGCTCAGTTTTAGTGTAAAAATCTACAGGGATGAGCAAGCTAATTCCGAATAAATGCGAGTTAAGTTGGATGACGTTTTTTTCGGTTGTCCAATATTGGGGAAAATTACGCCCTAAATGAGAAACTGACCATTGCGCATTAAAACCGCTTTCACTAATTTGTCGTTCTAAAGGTAAGAATGCTCCTACAAAACTAACATCTTTCCAATTAGATTCTATTTTAACTTGCGTTTGTTTACCTAACGGTGCGAATTGCATAGAAGCATTGCCGTTTAAACTGACAGTAAAATTAAAATTATGCGGGATTTTTAAAGTTTCCGCCGCTTTAGGTAAAGGAATGTGTAAACCGCCTTGGTCTAATAAATTTAAATTATCATTTGTGCCCGAATTAAATTCTAAGCTTTGCTGGTCCCATTGCATAAACAACGTGTCGTGAATGCCGCGGGTATCTTGAATACCCATCACGATATTCACATCGTCCCATAAAATATCGGAGTCTTGCACATTCCATTGATTTAAAGCGATGGCGGGAAATTGTCCGTTAATCGTCAAATCAGCCCGATAAACAACGACTTCATAAATACTACGGTAGCGAATTTCGGGGGTAATTTTTGCCTGAATGTTCAATTTATCGGGTAAAAAATAGGCTTTGTATAAATTTCTATACTCTTTGCCGTTTTCGTCTTTCACCGTGCGCAAATACGGCACACTGATAACTGGTCCCGCAATATTTTGCGCATAACCCCATAAATTGCCCACTTCATATACCACCTGCTCATAATTGGCGCGGCGTTCATTGACAATGCCTTTAATCATTAATAACGGGATTAGTAAAGTAATAATGAGCGAACCAATAAATAAAACTTTCATTAAAATTGATTGCTGCAAAGTAGGAGAAAGAGCCATGATTAACTCCAATTAATCGACAAACTTAAAAAATGTGGAAAGGTTTTGTGAGGTTATATAGCAAACGTACTTTAAATGGAGTGCAATAGCTTCAGCTATTGCCAGTGTCGTAACAGGTAAAATACTGGTCAATCAAATGGTTAAAAAGCAATAGCTAAAGCTATTGCACTCCAATTTATGCAATTTAAGGTGCGATGACTATAGCAGGCAAAAACGGCATGAAATCCAGCACAAATTTTAGATTAATCTGGATAGTATAGAAGATAATCGCATGGATTTAAAAAGAATAGCTTTTGTCTGAATCCTAATTCACTTAATTAGCTTAATTTCCTTAATTTCTTTATTAAGCGAATTAAAAAAATTAGGTAAATTAGGGTTCAGAATTGTTTTAATTACATATCCCCATGCGGCAATTTTAAATTGGCTTTAGGCGGAGCTTTAGCTTCTAACGGTAAAGGGTCTAAAATCCCCACTGTTAATAAATCCTCTTGCAAATATTTCTTAGCTACAGCCTGCACTTGCTCAGGGGTGACCGCTAAAATATTATCAAAATAACTGTCTATTAATTGCCAATTTAAACCGACCGATTCTAACGTGCCGATTTGCATTGCTTGATAAAAAACAGAATCCCGTTCATAGACTTTCGCCGCTTTAAACGCGATTTTTACTTTATTCAATTCTTCTTGACTGACTAAAGTTGTTTGCAATTGTTGAATTTGCTTTTTAATTGCCGTTTCTAAATCTGCAACACTATGTTGTTCAGTCGGAATACCACTAATAGAAAACAACGTGGTTAAACGTGAGTTGTTATCATAACCCGCACTGATTGTACTGGCGATTTCCTCACCGCGGACTAAATACTTGCTTAAACGCGCACTTTCTCCCCCATCTAATACTTGCGCTAAAACTTCTAAAGCATAAGCTTCCCATTGCTCATCTTTATTTAAAGTCACTAGCGAAGGAACTTTATAACCCATCATTAACGCAGGGAGTTTAGCAGGTTGCTTAATTACAATCCGTCTTGTACCTAATTGTGCAACTTCTGGACGCGGTTTAGCTTTCTTTAAATTACTGGGCAATAATGGCTCAAAATATTGCTTTGCTAACTTAAAAACCGCAGTGGGTTCAACATCCCCCGCAACCACAACAATTGCATTATTCGGCGCATACCAAGCTTGATACCAATTCTTTAAATCCTCAATAGAATAATTTTCAATATCACTTTTCCAACCAATGACAGGATTATGATAACCGCTTGTAGTAAAAGCCGTACTCATAAAATATTCAGCTAATAAACTTTGTGGCTCATCTTCTACCCGCGCACGGCGTTCTTCTAAAACAACTTCACGTTCTTTAAGAAACTCTTGCTCAGGTAATAACAAGTTTCTCATTCTATCCGCTTCCATTTTAAAACTCAGTTCTAAACGGTCATTGGCTAAGCGTTGAAAATAAGACGTGAAATCGCGCCCTGTGAACGCATTTTCTGCTGCGCCATTGGCGGACATGATTTTGGAAAACTCACCCGCTGGATAGCTGGGCGTGCCTTTAAACATCATGTGTTCTACCATGTGCGACAAGCCCGTTGTGCCCGCTGGCTCATAACTGCTGCCCACTTTATACCAAACTTGGCTAACGACGACAGGCGAACGTTTATCTACTTTAACCAGCAATTTCAAACCATTGCTAAAATTAAACTCTTGTACAGGTTCAGGTTTAGCTAGCACATTTTGACTAAGCCAAAGTAAACTGATGCATAAAAGTTCTGAAAGAAAGGCATTTCTCATTATTATCTCCTTATTCTAAAAATTATCTCTCAGCTACTTGCAAATATTGGGCAGGATTTTGACAGAAAGCCCTGTATAAGCGCAAATTTGTGTTAAAATCGTTGAAACTATAAAAAATAGTTGCAGACCGTTATTTTTTACTGCTTCTCTCATTCCCAAAGACTATGCAACAATCTATTGTTTTTGATATAGAATTGATTCGCCGTTACGACAAATCAGGCCCGCGTTACACTTCTTACCCTACGGCTGTACAATTTCATGAAGGTTTTACGGTAAATGATTACCGTATGCAAGCCGCCGCGTCAAATGCGCCTGACAAACCGCTTTCCCTTTATTTTCATTTACCTTTTTGTGACACGGTTTGTTATTACTGCGCCTGTAATAAAGTCGTCACCAAAGACCGCAGCCGCGCCGCGCCGTATTTACATCGTTTGCATCGGGAATTAGCGTTGCAAAGTCAATTATTTGACGGTCAACGTCCAGTCACGCAACTTCATTGGGGCGGCGGCACACCGACCTTTATTAGTCATCACGAAATGACAGAGTTAATGGGCGTAACCCGTGAATATTTCAATTTATTAGATGACGATAGCGGCGAATATTCTATTGAGATTGACCCGCGTGAAGTTACAGATTCAACGATTATCCTATTGAGAAAATTAGGGTTTAATCGTATGAGTTTAGGCGTGCAAGATTTTAATCCGCGTGTGCAACAAGCGGTGAACAGAATTCAAACGGAACAAGAAACTTTCTCTGTATTAGAAACAGCGCGTAAACAAGGTTTTAAATCTATTAGTATTGATTTAATTTATGGTTTACCTTTTCAAACGGCAGCTTCTTTTGAAGCAACTTTAAAGAAAGTTTTAGAAGTGATGCCTGACCGTTTATCTGTTTTCAATTATGCGCATTTACCCACTTTGTTTAAACCCCAAAGAAGAATTAGTGAAGAAGATTTACCTTCTCCCGCTGTTAAATTAGAAATTTTACAACAAACCATTCAGCAATTAACGGAAGCGGGTTATGTGTTTATTGGCATGGATCATTTTGCATTGCCAAATGATGAATTAGCCATTGCCCAACGTAACGGCACGCTATACCGCAATTTTCAGGGCTACGCGACCCAAGCCGAATGTGATTTGATTGGTTTAGGGATTACTTCGGTCGGTAAAGTGGGCGATAGTTATAGCCAAAATTTAAAAGAATTAGAAGGTTATTATGAGCGCATTGATGCGGGTGAATTGCCTGTTTTTCGCGGCGTGGCTTTAACGGAAGATGATAAATTACGGCGTGAATTAATTACCCAATTAATTTGTCATTTCTCTTTATCTATTGCGGCTGTTGAAGAAAAATACCAACTTTCTTTTAAAGACTATTTTGCGGATGTATGGCAACAATTACCCGCTTTTCAACAAGACGGATTAATTGAATTTGATGAAAAACGCATTGAAATTTTACCCGCTGGACGTTTATTAGTGCGTAATATTTGTATGCTTTTTGATAGCTATTTAGCTAAACAAACACAACAACGTTTCTCAAAAGTTATTTA
>CAZKST010000196.1:0-6510 GCA_964555395.1 uncultured Thiotrichaceae bacterium
GATACTGGCAATAGCTGAAGCGATTGCACTCCATTTTTCAACTGCGTACTTCCTACTCTTCCAAATTATCCATAAATCCCCGTTTTTTTCTTCAAGACCCGAACCCAAAAGCGTTGGGGGGCTATTGCGTTTTGCAAATGAGAAGATAAAGGAATCACGTCATGATTAAGTTCAGCGGTTAATATTTCAGCGGCAAGAATTGCGCTACTAAAACCGCGTGAGCCGTGGGCAATATTAACCCATAAACCATCGTAATGAGGCATTGCTGGGTATTCATTAAAACGCTTACCTAAATTTAAATCTTTATAATCATTAAAAAAATGGCTGGGATGCGGTAAGCCACCGATGAGGGGTAAATGGTCTAAACTTGTACAGCGAACGCCTACATTGGCAGCCATGGGCGGAGCAAGTTTTGTGGCTAAAGCGGGGATAAGTGTTTGTAAATTTTGCCAGTTTTGTTGATTATCAGCCGCTTGGATTTTTAAATCCGTATTATTCAATGAATAAGTCGCGCCAAAACAATAAGTTGCTTGTTCTTCATGAGGTTGAGCGGGTAAAACATAAGCATTTTGTCCGCAGACAACGGTTTTTAAACCTGAATTTTTTAAATCCGCATGTGAAGGTTTAGCATAACTGACTTGTCCGCGCACAGCTTGCAGTGGGAGCGCATAGTTAACAATTTGTTCTTCAATTAAAATAGCTTGCAGTAAATTTTCGGCGGCGTAAGCATTAGCTAAAATGACATGAGGGGCGCGTAAGTGGTTGTTAACATAACTATGTGCTGTCCATAAATCATGATGTTTGGAAAGTTGCACAATCGGCGTTGAATCTATTAAGCTAATGTTATTGATGCCTAATTTTAGATAAGTTCGTTGGGCAGTCAGTGGAGAAATCCAACCCGCTTGCGGAAACCATAACGCGCCTGCTTCTGGGCTGAGGGAAGGCAGAGGAAACCCGCAATAGTCAGCAGCAGTTTCTAAAGTGAGGGTTTGCACTAATTCAGCAGGCAATTGTGCGATGAGTTTTTGAAAGCGTTCAATATTATTTTCAAGTTGCAAAACGCCTGTTGCTGAAAACAAAGGGCTATCCGCGAATTGATTGAGTTGAGTGTAGTGTCGAATTGCGCTGAGAAATGCAGCAAGGTGGAATTGAGTAGGAATATCGCGCCATTCACGACTTAGCGCAGGATAAATTGCACCTTGTAAGTTGTCTGAACTGGTTGTTGCGCCTTCTTGTCCAATTTTGAGGTGAGGAGCTTTGAGCAAGTTTAAAGGACGTTGGTCAATTAAGGCGACTTGCCAGCCGCGCTGTGCCAGCATATAAGCCGTTGCGCAACCAGCAATGCCCGCGCCAATGATAAGCACATCATAATGGTCAATGGCAATCTTGGGTAAAGCATTAATGTTAGGCGGAGTAAACCAAGGTGCTTGTGCGCACGGATAAGCGGCGGTTTGTTCTTCAGGAGTTGAATGAAATTGTCCGCATAACATTTCTCGTTTTTGTCCAAAACCCTCCACTTTTTCTACTTTAAAACCAACACTTTGTAAATTACGACGGACACTACTTGCAGCGGTAAAGGTGCTAAAAGTGGTGTGTGCGTGACTTAGGCGTGCTATTTGCAGAAAAATAGTTTTATCCCATGGCGCGGGATTTTTAGCGGGGGCAAACCCATCTAAGAACCAAGCATCCACGCTGTCATTTCCTTGCCAATGTGTTAATGCTTCAACGGCTTCAGTAAACCACAAATCTAAAACAATTTTACCCTCTTCAAAGACTAAACGGTGACAACCCGCAATGAATAAGGGATACTGTTGCAATAAAGCTTGTGTTAACGGTGTCAACGATTGCCATTGTTTTTGGATAAAAAACATCACTTGTTGAAAATCAACATGGCTTAAAGGATGCTTCTCTATTGAGATAAATTGCAGTTGAAATTGGCAATCAAGTTGTTTAAAAAGTTGCCAAGTGGCTAGAAAATTCAGCCCCGTTCCAAAGCCTATTTCAGCAATTGTAAAATGGGGCAACGGCGCAATATCGCAAGCAGGTGTTATTGCTTGTGCATTTAATTGCTTAAAGCGATTTTCTAGCGCATTATGCTGTAAAAAAACATAATTTGATTCGCTCAAACCATCCTGCGTAGAAAAATAAATATCCTCAAAAAGTTTGGAGTAAGGCTGACCCTCACGCCATTCAAGGGTAGCAGGTATGATATGGGGAGAATCCAACATGATTTATCTCTCTAGCAGCTTAAAAGTTAGGAAAACTTATGCGTTCTATTAAATTTATCGCTTTAAATTCACCCACAATTGCGATAATTTTGGTATTAATTCTGTGGTTTATTGCTAGACCTGTTGATGTTTTGCCTCCAATAGAAGGTTTGCGCTATCCACCAACAATAATGTTACCCGAGTTTTCTCTAGTGGATCAGTTGCAACAGCCTTTTACGCTTGCGCGGCTGCGCGGAAAATGGAGCTTGATTACTTTAGGTTATACAAATTGCGATTGCCCAACCACATTAACGCAAATAAAAGCATTTAAAAGTTACGTTCATCAAAAATTACACGCTTTTGAAGATTTAAATTATATTTTTATTTCGCTTGATGGGCAAAATGATACACCCTCTGTGCTCAATAGCTATTTAAGTCAGATTGATAAAAATTTTATTGGCGTATCAGGAACAAAAACGGCTTTACAACCGTTGTTAAACGCATTAGAAATTTCTGATGTATTGCCGCCGCCTGCTGAAGCGTCTCAAACATTTTCAGAGGTATTTTTAATTGACCCCCATTTGCGTCTGGTGAGCGTTTTTACTACACAACAATTGCAAAATCCTGCTAAATTCTTAGTAGATTATGCCAGTATTCGACAATTTTTTAGTGGCAAATTGTTTATTTATTAATCTAATCAACGATAAAGTTATTTATGAATCTCGATTTTTTACTTACTTTACCGCAATATTTAATTCCACAACATTTATTATCTCGTTTAATGCACCGTTTCGCCCATTGGCAAGCTGGCGCGTTTACACATTGGTTAATTAAACAATTTATTAAAAAATATCAAGTGGATATGAGTATTGCCGCCCGTTCGGAAATAGAAGCTTATCCCCATTTTAATGCTTTTTTTACCCGTGCTTTACATGAAAATGCCCGCCCTATCGCAGAAAGCACATTTATCAGTCCTGTCGATGGGGTTATTAGCGAATGTGGCACAATTCAAGACCATACTGTATTGCAAGCTAAAAATCATGTTTATTCATTGACTGAATTATTAGCAGGCGAAGAAGCATTAGCAGAAATGTTTCATAATGGGCAATTTTGCACAATTTATTTATCGCCGCGTGATTATCACCGCATTCACGCCCCCGCCCAAGCCCAATTACGGCAAGTGATTTATGTGCCTGGGGATTTATTCAGTGTCAATCAGCGCACGGTGCGTACTGTTCCCCGCTTGTTTGCACGGAATGAGCGCACCATTTGTTTATTTAAAACAAAAGAGCATGGCACAATTGCAGTGATTTTAGTCGGCGCAGTTCTGGTGGGCAGTATGGAAACGGTATGGACAGGAAAAATTACCCCGCCTTATCGTAAAATGATTCAACATTGGCGATATGATTCTGGACACGCGCCCGCGATTCAAAAAGGTGCAGAAATGGGACGTTTTAACATGGGTTCTACCGTGATTTTATTGACACAAGCCAATAAATTACCCTTGTTAGAAACACTGCAAGCTGGAATTGCTTTGCAAATGGGACAAGCATTGTCTCATTGATTAAATAGGGATGTAGGGTGGAATAGGCGCAAGCCGTATTCCACCATTTGGATTATCCTCTGTTTTTGCTCAGCTTTTGCGGAACGTCGTGGTGGAATACGCTGCGCTATTCCACCCTACAACAATCACAAAAAACATAAAAAAACCGAAAACAGTCAATTTTCCGCGTGTTATCTCTAGCGTGGACAACCTTCTGCGAGTGTTTGCATTTTATGCTGCTACGTCCAACGATTGATACACTAATTTACTTAGGTTTCTGGTTAATTGTCTCCATTTTCATTATTTTCTATCCTCAATACCTATTAGTATGGAAAGTGCTCGGCGGGGTACTTTTATTTTTTCTCCTGCTAGACGCATTATTAGCAAGACGTATCCCACCTTTTACGGTAAAACGAGACGTAGCAACCGCATTGGCATTAGGCGAATGGGCAGAAGTCACACTGACAATCAATAACAACACGAAATATCCTTATATTTTTTCTTGTTTTGATGACTATCCCGTGCAATGCGAGTTTGAACAACTGCCACAAACGTTTACCATCGGCGCATATCAACAACTTGTCTTTACTTATAAAATTTGTCCGCAACAACGCGGTAATGCCCGTTTTACCGCTGTACGCTTTCTGATTACTTCACCAATGAAATTTTTGAAAATTCAACGCATTGTTGAATTAACGACTGACGTTCGCATTTATCCCAATTTTGCCACCGTTTCAAAATACATGCTCATGGCAAATGAAAATCGACTCGGACAACTAGGCATTCGCCAATTGCGCCGCCGAGGGGAAGGTTTAGAATTTCATCAATTACGCGAATATCAAAAAGGCGACAATCTCAGTCGCATTGACTGGAAAGCGACCGCCCGCGCCCGTAAATTAATTTCGCGGGAATATCAAGATGAAAGAGACCAACGCATTGTTTTTTTAATAGATTGCGGGCGACGAATGCTTAGTAAAGATGGCAATTTGTCACATTTTGACTATAGTTTAAATGCTATCTTATTAACGACTTACATTGCGTTGCGACAAGGAGATGCGTTAGGATTGATGACTTTTAGCGGTGAACATCGCTGGTTTGCCCCGCGCAAAGGTATCAATACTTTCAACGCCATTTTAAATGGGGTGTATGATTTACAACCCGAACCGCAAGCCAGTGATTATGTCGCAGCGGCGCAACAGCTTATGCAATATCAACAAAAACGTAGCTTAATCATTTTAGTAACAAATTTACAAAATGATGAAGATGCACAATTGCAACTTGCTTTACGCTTGTTACAAAAAAAGCATTTGATTTTGCTCGTAAGTTTACAAGAAAAAATTCTAAATGATGTAGTTAACACCCCTATTCAAGATTTTACGCAGGCAATTCGCTATATTGCAACGTTAGACTATTTACAGCAACGACAAGCCTTGCATCAACTGCTTAATCAACAAGGGATTTTCCACATCAATACAGAGCCAGAACATTTAGCGATTTTAATGGCAAATCGCTATTTAGAAATTAAACGTAGTGGCGTGCTTTAGCTTTTATAGACTTAGCTTTTTAAACAATGGTTTAACCAGAATGACAGAAAAAATTATGGTCGGCATGTCGGGGGGCGTAGATTCCTCCGTCACCGCATTATTGCTACAGCAACAAGGCTATCAAGTTGCTGGTTTATTTATGAAAAATTGGGAAGAAGATGATACTGCGACCTATTGCAGCGCGACGATTGACCACAAAGACGCACGCGATGTATGCAATAAATTGGGCATCACCTTACACGCGGTCAATTTTGCGACAGAGTATTGGGATAACGTATTCGAACATTTCTTAAAAGAATATCAAGCAGGACGCACGCCCAATCCCGATGTTTTATGCAATCGTGAAATCAAATTCAAAGTTTTTCTTGAATACGCCATCCACTTAGGCGCGGAGCGGATTGCCACAGGACATTATGCCCAATCTGATGAAATCGACGGACGTTTTCGTTTGTTAAAAGCCTGCGATGACAGCAAAGACCAAAGTTATTTTTTACATTTGCTGACGCAAGCACAATTAGCTAAAAGCTGCTTTCCTGTGGGAAAATTGCAAAAAACGCAAGTCCGTGAATTAGCAAAACAAGCGGCATTAGCAACGCAAGCTAAAAAAGACAGTACAGGCATCTGTTTTGTCGGTGAACGTCCATTTCGTGAGTTTTTACAACGCTTTATCCCTGCACAAACGGGCGATATTGTAACGCCTGAAGGTAAACGAGTCGGCGAACATCAAGGCGTGATGTATTACACCATCGGACAACGTCAAGGACTGAATATCGGCGGCACAGCCGAAGGGAATGGTGAACCTTGGTTTGTCGCGGCTAAAGATGTTGAAAAAAATCAATTAATTGTTGTACAAGGACATGACCACCCGCTACTCTTTAATTCGACTTTAGTCGGTATTCAAACGCATTGGATTGCGGGCACGCCACCCGCCGATTTGCCTTATACCTGCACCGCAAAAACCCGTTATCGGCAAGTTGACCAAGCGTGTGTGATTGAGCGTTTAGAAGATGACCGCTGTTATGTGCGTTTTGAACAACCCCAACGCGCAGTAACAGAAGGGCAATCTATTGTTTTTTATCAAGGAAATGAATGTTTAGGCGGGGCAGTTATCGCAGAACGGCGATAACAGATTTTTGATTGTTAAGTAGGGTGGAATAGCGTAGCGTATTCCACCATGAAACGCCACAAAGTCAAAAAACCTAGTAAAAACAAAATA
>CAZKST010000197.1:0-6476 GCA_964555395.1 uncultured Thiotrichaceae bacterium
TATGAAAAAATGGTTAAAATACAGTTTGTTTGCGTTCGCGCTCCTTGGCGCAGGGTTATTAGTCACCATCGGGGTTGGTACAAGTACCCAAACGGGAACGCATTGGTTAGTAACGCAAGCACAATACTGGGTTAAAGGTTTAACCATTGAGTCCGCCGAAGGGAGTTTATTAAGCGATTTAAAACTTAAAAAAGTTCAGTATCAACAAGAAGGCTTGCAAGTAGAAGTTGGTTCAGTCGAATTGGTTTGGCGCGCCATGGATTTGCTCAGTTTTGCCGCTCGCGTCAATCGTTTACATGTGAATGATGTCGTGGTTAAAGTTTTACCAACACCTCCAGTAGAAACTAAAGAATCTAGCCCGTTTCAATTACCCGAAAAAATCAGTTTACCTATCCGTATTTTTGTAGAAGATGCGCAAGTCAATCATTTTAAATTAGAATTACCCGATAAAGCACCGATTGAAATTGATAATGTCACCTTAGTTGCACATGTAGATGAGCAACTGCATTTAACGACGCTCAAAGTTAAAAGCCTTGCCCCCGCCGTGGCGGAATTAAACGCTAATGGACAAGTCAAACTCGCAAAACCCTATCCGATTACTTTAGAACTCGCTGCCCAAAGTAAATTACCTGATACTTTAGCCGAAGAAATTCGCGCTTTACCAATTGAAACTAAAGTAAAATTGAATGGTGATGTGGATAATTTACAAATGGTAATGGATTTAGCCCAACCTGTTACCAGTCAATTGCAAGCCACTGTTAAAAACGCGCTCGCTACGCCTGAATGGCAAGTGAATTTAACCCTGCCCCAACTCGCTTATCCGCTTAAAACTACACAAACAGCACAAATTGAGCTGAAAAATGCCCAATTAACCGCGCAAGGTACAACTTCTACTTATCAAGCTACGTTAAACACCCATTTACAAGGGCAACAAATCCCTGCGGGCGAGTGGGATTTAGCATTAAACGGTGATTTACAACATGCCGTTTTAGAACGTTTAAATGCCAAATTGTTAAAAGGGGAAGCAAGTTTAAATGGAGCGGTGACTTGGTCACCTGCGTTAAATGCGCAAGTGAATTTAAACACGCGAACGTTGAATTTAACGCCATTTTGGAAAGGTTGGGCGGAGAATTTAGGCTTAGACAGTCAAGTCAGTTTAAATTTTGATGGTAAAATTTTAACCATTCAACAATTTGCCGCCGCGTTACCTCCGACGAAAGCAATTTTAAATTTAGGCGGCACGGTTGATTTGAGCCAAATGGCAAACCCCGCATTAAATCTCAATGCTGACTGGCAAGCCTTGCAATATCCTTTAGTGCCGACGGTAACCGAAAAACTTATCGCGGCATTGCCTAAAGGCGATGTACAAATCACGGGCACATTAGATAATTATCAGGTCAAATTAAAAACCGATTTAAGCGGCACAGATATTCCTGAAAGTAGTTGGCAAGCGCAAGTTTCAGGCAATTTACAAAAAGCTAAAATTGAACAATTAAATGGTTCGCTCTTAAAAGGACAATTAGCGGCAACGGGTACAGTACAATGGCAACCTGATTTAACCGCTGATTTGGAATTGAACACTCGCGACATGGTGTTAACGCCCTATTGGAAAGAGTGGGCGGCAAATCATCGTTTGAATACACAAATTTCAGCGAAATTAGCAGATAAACAATTTAATGTCAGTAAGCTCAATATCACAATTCCGCAAATTGGCAGCAATATCAACGCAAAAGCCAGTGGCTCAATTGCAGATTTAAATAATGTGACGTTTGACGCTGCGCTTGATTGGCAAAAATTGCGCTTTCCGCTCGTTGGGCTGCATCCTTCGGTTGAAAGTTTGCAGGGCAAAGTCACAGCGAAAGGCTCAACGCAAGCTTATCAATTTACTTTAGATTCACAGTTAACGGGCGAATCTTTGCCCGTAATGCAAATCAGAAGTAACGGCAAAGGCTCGTTAAAAGACGTGCAAACAACGACTAGCTTAAATACTTTAGATGGCGTTGCGCAATTAACCGCACAAGCGCAATGGCAACCAAATGTTACTTGGTCAGCGAAATTAACAGGTGACAGAATTAATTTAGGCAGACAATTTAAAGATTTACCGAGCAAACTCGCCTTTTTTATTCAAAGTGATGGACAAATTAAAGGTTCGGATTTAGAAGCAACGGTGGATATTAAAGAGTTTTCAGGGCAATTGCGCAATTATCCCGTTAAACTTAAAGCCAATGCAAAAGCTAAAAATAATCGCTATGAAATCAGTCAGTTCAATCTACAATCAGGCGTAAACACCATTGATTTAAATGCAACGTTGACCGATAGCATTAACGCGAATTGGAAAATTAACGCGCCCAATTTAGCCATGTTACTGCCACAGGCTAAAGGCGCAATTCGTGGACAAGGCACAGTCACGGGCGCATTGAGCGCGCCAATTGTGCAAGCCGATTTAAATGCTGATGGCGCAGCATTTGAAGATTATCGCGTAGATAAATTAAAACTTGCCTTAGCCGCGAATTTGCAAAACCCTAATGCACCATTAACCCTAGATTTAGAAGCAAATTCTATTAAACAAGGCATTTCTGTTTTAGCCAATACCGTCACTTTAAAAGCGAATGGCTCAATGAATGCGCATACTTTGATGTTAAATGCAAAAACGCCGCAAGTGAGCGCATCTACCCAATTAACAGGCGGGTTGCAATTAGCAACGGCAAAAAATAGCGAACCGCGCTGGCAAGGCACTTTACAGCAATTACAAGCCACGTTATTGAATGAATTACAACAATATGGGCAATGGCAATTAAACGCGCCCGCCGTTTTGCGTTTATCTGCCAGCGAGATAGAAGTCGGAAGAACGTGTATTTTCCAAGCTAAAACGACGCATGGTTTATGCGTACAAGCCCAAAAAATGCCTACTAGCGGTTTACGTTTGCAAGGCAGCATTGAGCATTTACCGTTAACCGTTGCAACCCCTGAAATTACAGGTACATTACAAGGCACATTTTCTGCCAATCAAGCCAAAGACGGCATTGTCACAGCCGATATGTTACTAACCATTTCAGAAGGCGCATTTACCACTAAAATCGACGACAAAGTACACAGCATTAAACATCAAGGCGGACGCATCACGACCCGCATAGATAGCAGTGGTTTGTTATCTCAGCTTGAATTTTCATTATTAGACAGCAGTAGCGGCATTCAAGCACAATTAAAAATGCCTAAATTTAACCGCTTAGAAATGAATCCAGACCAACGTTTAGAGGGATTTGTACGCGCTAACTTTAATGATTTAAGCATTTTGCCAACTTTTGTCCCGCAAATTAGCAAAGCGACAGGGCGATTAAATGCCAATCTGCAAATTGCGGGTACGGTAGATGAGCCGCTGATTGTGGGCGATTTGAAAATCCAAGAGACTGATTTAGATATTCCTGATTTTGGTTTAGAACTGCGTGCGCTGAATGTGATGGCTATCAGCGATAAAAATTCTTTTGGACGCGGCGATCTTACGGCAAGCGTGCGCTCAGGTGATGGCGAATTAAAATTAATTGGCAGTGGCGATGCGATTAAACAAACCGCTAAATTTACGCTGGTCGGTGAAAATTTCAAAGCCATTAATAACGTTGAAGCTTATCTCGTCATTTCACCTGATTTAGCGATTGCTTACCAAGATTCACAATTAACCTTAACAGGCAAGTTAACCATTCCTGAAGCCAATATTACACCTGATATAGTGCTAAGTGACGGCAGTACCAGCGTGGGCGGTGTGGTGAAAAGCTCGCAAGATGTAGTCATTATTGACCCTAATAACCCAAATGTAGAAACCAAAATCAGTTTACCGTTCAAATTAGCCATGGATTTAAACTTAATTTTAGGACAACAAGTACGGGTGGATGCGGTTGGTTTTAAAGGACATATCGGCGGCGCGTTACATTTAACCAATAACACTCGACAAGTTGATATGATTCCCATTGGCAACGGTGAACTTGTTATTTCAAATGGTACATTTCGCTCTTATGGACAAGACTTACAGATTGATTTAGGACGGGTTATTTTTGCCAACGTTCCTGTAACTAAACCAGAATTGAACATTAAAGCAATTCGCCGCATTTATGGCGATGACAAAGTAGAAATGGCAGGGGTACATATTACAGGTAATCCGCAACGCATTAATTTAAAACTGTTTACCGACCCAACCACCATGCCACAAGACCAAATTTTATCTTATTTATTCACAGGCAAAAAATTTGATTCTAACGATAAAAATCGTGTACTGGGTTTAGGAACGTATATTTTACCCAATTTATATATCAGTTACGGCGTAAATTTATTAGACCGCACCAATGTGTTCAGCGTGCGCTATAACTTAAATCGTAAATGGGGGGTAGAAGCGAATATCTCAGAAAAAGATAAGGGGATAGATGTTTCTTACACTTTAGAACGTTAATTTTGAACAAGAAAACAATATATTCAACAACAATAAAATGGCGGAGAGAGTGGGATTCGAACCCACGTGGGGCGGTTAAGCCCCCATCCGATTTCGAGTCGGCGCCGTTATGACCGCTTCGGTATCCCTCCGTCGAGGAATCACTAAAAGAGCAAACTATAACTTTAAAAATGTTTCGCCTCTAGGTCAAGTATTATTTTCATTAGCTTGCAACGTTTGGATAGGACAATTTATTGCACAATAACTGCTTTATGCAAGCATTCTAAGCATCGTTATTAATTTTGCGAGTAATCATGACAGAACAAACCCCCCCCTCTCAGAAAGAAAGTAATTCTCTGGAAATAGAGAAAACGCTATCTGAAAAAGAAATTCAATCTTTAGTTTCTAAAAATTTTATTTTTAGTTTATTTGCCAATGTTTTTAGATTAACCGTTCGCCTTTTTGTGCCCCCCATTGTGTTATGGATGGGAGTCAGTTTAGAAGAATTCGGTTTATGGGCAGTCTGTTTTGTCATCATTGGTTATTTAGGATTAGGCGCGTTTGGCATTTCATTAGTTTATATTCGTTATGTCGCCAAATTTCATGCAGAAAAAAATATTCAAAAAATTAGTGAATTGATTTCTACAGGCACAATTGTTGTTTTTACCATCAGCGTATTAATGCTAATTGCTTTATGGTGGGTGCTCCCCTATCTGATTGAAAATTTCTTTAAAGTTGACCCTGCACTGAGAGATAAAGCCTTTATTCTATTTTTCTGTACAGCTTTTGTATTTATGATTGAACTCAGTTCAAGCGCATTCATGTATGTATTACACGGTATTCAGCGTATTTCAGAAACCACTTCCATTTTAGTAAAAGCAACTTTAATAGAAACGCTATTAACTTTTATTTTCTTACTATTTGGTTTAGGCATTTATTCTTTAATGATTGCTTTAATTATCCGCTACTTTATTTCTATTATTTTACATGTACGTTTAACATTTAAATTACTACCTGATTTATCATTCGGTTTACACAATTTTAGAACCGAATATTTAGAATTATTTTATAAATTTGGAGCGATAGTTCAATTTACGGGTTTATTAAGCATTACCTTAAGCTCCATTGACAAACTCATTACCTTTGCCACATTAGGCGCAAAAGAAGTCGCCTTAATTGATTTAGGAGGACGTTTTCCGCAGGCGGCGGCGGGATTGCCTGCATCAATGAATCAAATTGTGATGCCTGCAGTTTCCCACATGCACAGTCAACAACGGGAAAGTGAAATTTGTAATATTTATGCCCACACCACCCGCTATATGAACATTATGCTCGGTATTTTAATGGGCTTTTTTGTCTGTTTTGCCGCACCGTTAACCACAGTTTGGTTAGGAAATTCAACAGATTATAAATCAGTGGTCTCTATCATGATATTGGCAGCGATTGCACAACAATTTCACTTTTTAACGGGACAAGGTTCATCTTACTTTCAAGGCATTGGTAAACCGCATTTTACCCTAATGTATTCAGCCACGCGGATTACACTGGTTAGTATTGCCACAATTTTATTATTTCAATTTATCCCCAATCCAGATGTCATTATGATTGTAACGATGGTTACAGTTGTCACCGTATTAGGCTCATTTAATTATCTTATTTTTATTAATCGCCAAATTGGTTTATCTCAACTTTTCTTCGTACGCCGCGTAGTGATTCCAGGGATTACGCCTTATATCATCGGTTATTTTTTTATAAGTTTATTACAACCTTGGGCACATTTTGCACATCTCAGCCGCCTTCATGCTTTTATATATCTTTGTATTGGTAGCACTTTATATTTTGCGATGACGCTATTTACAGTTTATTTTATATTATTAGACAGTGCCGAATGCAGCCAATTACGCCGTTACATGCTTAAAGCGTTATTACGCATTACCCAGCTTTTAAGCAAAATTTTTAATAAATTTGGAAAACAAGCGTAGTTTAAGCAAAATTTAGCACATTGCAAAAAATAGAAACCTGCTAAGTTTAAAAAATCTAGCAGGTTTTTAGAAAGAAA
>CAZKST010000198.1:0-6460 GCA_964555395.1 uncultured Thiotrichaceae bacterium
TAAAAGTAAATTCAATTTCCCCTAAAGACGGCGTTTCATTTAAATGACTGGCGCGCACTTGCAATGCTTGCATACTATTCCACACATCAATCAAACGATTAAATTCATCTGTGCCAAATTTAGCTAAACTAGACGTTTCTGCAACAGAATTGCTCAATTGCCAATGGTCGTTTTGCTTAAGCAACTGATAAGCAGGAGTCTTTAAAGAAAGCCATTGTGAAGTTGCATGAATTTCTTTCGCTAATGCTAAAGGCGATAAATTTACCAAAGGATAAATATCATGCAAATTCAACAAATAAGCAATTCTATCAGGCACAATATACACATTTTGTTGCAATGCTAAATAGCGTTGTTGCTCCCGCATGGGCACTTGCTCACCGATTGCAAATGTTAATTGTCCATATTGCAAAGTCATTAACGGCGGATTTAAATGAAACTCTGCCAACTTGTTCGGCTCAAATGGAACATCTAAACGCTGATAGTCTTTTAAAGTTAATAAATTCAATAAATTTGTGACTTGAAAAGGATGAACAGGTAATTCTACTGGCGATTGTAACCACCATTGATTATTAGCCACTTTTTGCAAACGCATGGAAAGTTTTTCAGATTGCTGAATGGTGATTTCATTCACTTGCTGCGGTGACAAATTCGTCAGAGCAGGCACAGGCGGCGCGCCCGACGCAGGCGGCGGCTCAATCCAAAAGGCTTGATAACATGCTAGCAATAAACCGATGATACAGCAGAATAATATCGCATTGATTAACCAGCCTTTTGACATACATCACTCCTATTTTAGCCGCATTTTTTATTCTTCAACAACCGCAATGCCAGTAATATCCCCTTTCCCTTGTCGGATTAATTTAGGCATTTCGTCAGTTAAATCTAACACCGTTGTTAACTCTACACTACAATTGCCTCCATCAATGATTAAATCAACCTGCCGCTCCAACTGCTCGCGAATTTCATCCGCATCAGTTTCAGGCATTTCGCGCTCAGGCAATAACAACGTCGTACTTAAAAGAGGTTCATTTAATTGATTTAACAGCGCATCGACAATGGGATGTTGCGGAATACGCAAACCAATCGTTTTACGTTTAGGATGCTGCAAACGGCGGGGAACTTCATGCGTTGCGGGCAAAATGAAAGTAAACGCCCCTGGCGTTAAAGTTTTCATTAAACGAAACGCTTGATTACTCACTTTAGCATAGGTTGCGATTTCTGATAAATCGCGACAAACTAACGTAAAATGGTGATTTTTATCCAATTGGCGCAAACGTACAATTTTTTCCATTGCCTCTTTATCGCCAAGATGACATCCCAATGCGTAACTAGAATCCGTAGGATACACAATTACCCCCCCTGATTGCACAATTGCCGCCGCCTGTTGAATTAAGCGCATTTGTGGATTTTCAGGATGAATTTTAAAAAACTGGCTCATGGCATTATCTTTTATAAAAAATGAAATAAAAATGTTATTTGAAATGTGTATACTTTCTTTAGAATTTTATTCATCAAATGACTTGAAGAAATAAAACGCAAATACCAAAACATCGCTATAGTACTCGGCTCAATTAGAAAATCGCAACACCTCTATTAAATACGTCGTTTGAGACAACACAACTTTTTTAAAAGTTTTGATTTAAGGATACATTATGAATGAAGCACATTCTGCTGATTCCATCATGCAACAACTGACTAAGTTACAAGCTGAAAATAAAGCACTTCATCAACAGATTCAACAATTAGAAGTGCGTGAACGTAGCTTATTACAGCAATTAAAGCAAGTTGAATATGACGATTGTCACTTGCAAGGACAATGGGCAAAATATGAGCAGTTTGAGCACAATAAAAGTGTTTTTTTAATGAACATGAGTCATGAATTGCGCACCCCATTAAACGCAATTATTGGTTATAGTGAAATTTTGCAAGATGAATTAATGCACACAGATGTGGATTATTTTGTTGAAGATGTAAAGAAAATCCGTAATTCTGGTAGTTATTTACTGCGGTTAATTAATAGTATTTTGTACATGTCCAAAATTGAATTGGGCAAAATGGAATTATATAACACTGAATTTACTGTTGCGGATTTGCTTAAAGAAATACAAAAACATGCTTTACCGTTAGCGCAGCGTTCGCAAAATCAATTCAAGCTTTATAATGAGTGTGCTAAACAAAAATTATTTGCTGACTTTCCAAAATTAGCCCAAGTTTTGTTTAATTTGCTGGATAATGCTCATCGCCGCACCGAAAAAGGATTAATTCAATTGCGCGTTGAAGTGGTTGCTAATGATAGAATTCAATTCTATGTAGAAGACAATGGCGAAAAAATTGCTGACGAGCAAATGAAAACTTTATTTGTTGCTTATGCAACCACTAATTTAGAATTGCCTGTTACAAAACATTTAGTGGAATTAATGGGTGGAGAATTAACCATTGGTTTTAATAATGGCAATTATTTTCTAATATCGCTACCTTTACAAAGTGGTGTACAAAGTATTTCACCAACTGCTACTTATTCAGTTAAAGAAGTTTCACATGAAAACGCAGTTGTTTTAGTGATTGATGATGACCCCGATGTGCGCGATATTTTACAAAGTTTCTTACACAAACAAGGCTATCATGTTGCTTTAGCGTCTAATGGTGATGAGGGCATTTTATTAGCACAACAATTAAAACCTCACATTATCACTTTAGATGTGATGATGGCGGGTATAGATGGCTGGATGGTATTAAGCCGTTTAAAAAATACGCCTGCCTTAGCAGAAATTCCCGTCATTATTATTTCCGCTATGGAAGATAAAAGCGTTGCTTATTCTTTAGGCGCGGCGGAGTATTTAACTAAACCTGTAGAACGGGCGCAAATCAATAATATTTTACGCAAATATTTAAAATTCAGTGAGGAGTAAACTTAATGAAAAATCTTTTTTTATTATTAAGCTGTTTAGTGGTGTTAACAGCCTGTGGCGAACCAAGCAAATTAGTAAAGCAAGAAAAAAATCCGCAAGGCGTAACCACCAATGAGAAGAAAGCCGTTTCTAACGACTTGCTTAAATCACAATCCACCGAAGAAAGTAAAGAAACTAAGTAATGCTATTTTCATTTTTATGAAAGTTGCTTAAGTTTCTATTGGCATTTTCCCCTGTGCGCGGGCACGATACGCGCTGGGGGATTCTCCCACAAATAAAGCAAATGCTTTGGCAAATGCACTTAAATTATTAAATCCCACCTGATAAGCCACTTGTGCAATTTGAATTCGCGGTTCAATTAATAACTCCATTGCTTTTAATAAACGCGCTTGCAAGCGAAATTGTCGCCACTCAATCCCCAGTGCTTGCTTAAAACAGCGACTAAAATGTCGTGGTGAATAATGCGCACACTCAGCCGCTTGCTCTAAAGTTGCATTTTCTAAGTTGTTTAATGTCCATTCTATCGCTGTTTTTAAAAAAGAAGCGTGATTGATTGGCAAATAAAACGGCAATTCTTGCTGAATCCATTCCGCACACAATAAACCCAAAGTTTGAAAATACGCGTTTGCAAGTGCATCATTTGCATCCCGATATTGCGTCCAACGCATGGCGAAGCGCACCATTTCGCGCACAATCGGCATCGCATTAATCACCCGCACATCGTGAATATCGGTCGGCACAAGGGCGGGGCGAAAAAAAACAGAACACGAATTGACGCGGTTTAAAATCGTGCGATGTAACACGCCCGCAGGAATCCACACAGCCCGTTGTGGCGGCAATAAAAATAATTTTTGCGCTGTTTCCAAACGCAAAACCCCTTCCACCGCATATAACAATTGATGATGCGGGTGGCTATGCCAATCATAAGCGATTTGATGCGCATCATCATAATAGGCAAAACTTTCAAGCGGCGGATTTTCCATCGCGAGCGCGGCTAAATGCGCCTGCGTTTCGTCTTGTGATAACTGTTTGATTAGATTCTTATTTAAATTCGGCATAAAAAGAAGGCAGATAAACGTTAATTCTTGTCTTTTAGCGGTTAGTTTGCTTTAAAACTTTAGCGTAGCATCGTTATTATGACAACAACAACAGGAAGAAAACGATGCAAACCGCACATAATCAATTAATTATTGAACAATTTACCAAGCAAGCGATTCCTTTTACGCAAGTTGCTGAACATGCACGGCGCGATAATTTGCAGCTTTTAGTTGAAATGGCAAAAACGACGGCGGCGGATACGGTGCTTGATGTGGCATGTGGGCCCGGTTTAGTTGCTTGTGCATTTGCACAAATTGCGCAGCAAGTGACGGGCATTGATTTAACGCCTGCGATGCTTGAACAAGCGCAGCAACGGCAGCAGGCTTTACAGTTGACTAATTTAGTATGGCAAGTGGGCGATGTGGAACGTTTGCCTTATCCTGATAATCATTTTTCGATTGTTGTGACCCGCTTTTCTTTTCATCATCTTATTGAACCACAAAAGGTATTGCGGGAAATGCTTCGGGTGTGTCAAACGGGCGGGGTGGTGATGGTGGTAGATGTGGCGTTAGCTGAGGAGAAAGTGGCGGCATATAACCAAATGGAAAAATTACGCGACCCATCGCACACACGGGCGTTGACGGTTGCAGAATTGTCGACGATGGTGGTAGAAAGTGGTTTACAACAGATTGAATCTACTTGGTTTACAGTAGAAATGGAATTAGAAACTGCTTTGCGTGCGTCTTTCCCGAATGAGGGCGATGTGGAGAAGTTACGGGCGATGTTTTGGCAAGATGTGGGGCGCGATAGTTTGGGGGTTAATGTGCAGCAAGTGGGTGAGCAAATTCATTTTGCTTATCCTATTTTAGTCTTGGCGGGACGCAAGGGATAATTTTCTGTTGTTTTGATATAATTTTCATCAGAAATGCCTGATAATTTTTTTAAAATTATTGGGCTTTGGTTTTTTATTTTGGAGAATTTCTGATGAATTATGCTGAAGAATTACAAAAATTATGTGAGGAAAAATTGTTTCGTTTACGCGAAGAATTGTTGTTAGAAACCTATCCGACTAAACAAATGCAATTGGAAAATGATATTAAAAAAACTGAAAAAACACTTTATGAGTTAAAAGAAACTTATAAAAATTTTGATTGGAATGCAGCAATAGAAAATTATAAACAATCTTTATTAGATACTTATGGCAAAATTCGGTTATTAGGTTCGCAGAATTCTGTCGACTTAGAAGGTATTTTTACTGATGTTTATATTTTAAATAAAGTTTCTGCTTTTGAGCGTTATGCTATTGAGGATTTAACAAAAGATGTAACTGTCGTTTGTCGTGATGCAGAACGGCATAATGGTTTTGAATTAGTCAAATCTGAGCGTTTTAAACGTTTATTTGTGTTAGGTAAACCGGGTGCAGGCAAAACAACTTTTTTAAAATATTTAACCATTCAAGCTTGTAAAGGTTTATTAAAACAATTGCCGATTTTTATTTCTTTGCATGGTTGGATTAATTTTGTCAAGAAAACAGGGCAATTTGAATTAATGCCGTTTTTAATTAAACAATTTGAATTATGTCATTTTCCTGAAGCTAAATTGTTTGTTGAAAGTTTGTTAAAGAAAGGAGAGGCTTTAATTTTATTTGATGGGCTAGATGAAGTGAATCAAGCTCAAGAGGAACGCATTAAAACCATTAATTTATTAAAAGAATTTTGTCAGCAAAATTCAAAGTGTACAATTTTATTAACCTGTAGAGTTGCCGCAGCAGATTATTCTCTTACTGAGCAATTTAAGTATTTAGAAGTTTCTGATTTTACGGATGCACAAATTGAGTGTTTTGTTAGAAAATGGTTTGTTGAAGATAATGAACGCGCAGAGAAATTTATAACAGAATTTAAGCAACATCAAGGCTTAGAAGAATTAGCACGGATTCCGATTTTATTAACTTTATTATGTTTAATTTATCAGCGCAAAATGGAGTTTCCAGAGCGACGTGCTGATATTTATGAAGAAGCAATTGAGGCATTAATTGAGAAATGGGATACTGAGCATCGAGGCATTAAGCGCGATGTTATTTATCAGGGATTGGCTAAACGGCAAAAAATACAGTTGTTTTCTCGCATTGCTTTTGAGACTTTTAATGCAAAAATTTATTTTTTTGAGAAGAAATTTTTAATTAAAAAAATTGAAGATTTTTTAAATCAATTAGCCAATCCAAACAATCAAATTATTGACGGTGAAGCGGTATTAGAAGCGATTGCTGAACAGCATGGTATTTTTGTGGAACGGGCAAAGGATATTTATTCTTTTGCGCATTTATCTTTTCAGGAATATTTTACTGCAAAGTATTATGCTGAAAATCAAACCCTGCTAAATGCTTTAGCTCAACAAGTAACAGAAAACCGCTGGTGCGAAGTGTTTTTATTAACCGCTAGTTTATTGGATAATGCCGATACTTTATTTGCAGCAATGCAACATCAGCTTGATGTATTGATGAGTAGTGAAACTGA
>CAZKST010000199.1:0-6454 GCA_964555395.1 uncultured Thiotrichaceae bacterium
CACCATTTAGTGTAGTGACGAATGATTATTCGCTCTTACCGTTTGTAATTTTTTTACCCGACTTTTGCAGAATGTCGTGGTGGAATACGCTTCGCTATTCCACCCTACAAAACACCTACCTTAATTTTAAACTTGCCGCCGCATTCCAAATGGCAAGGTTAACGCCAGCACGATGGCGAGCCATGCAACCGTAGGAATGCCTGTTAACTCTCCTGTGGCATGAGTTTGTAACAACATAACCGCTAAAAAACTGCCTAAAGCACTAGCACAATGTTGTACAGCAGTATTCATGGCGAGCAAACCCGCAATTTGATGACGTTCCGCAAATTGGCTGACAAACATCACAACCGCTAAATTGCGTAATGACATGGCAACCATCAATGCAATAAAAAGAGGTAGCACTAATTCTTCAGCAGGCAATTCTACAAAACCTAAATAAATGACAATGATAAAAACCACTGTCCCCGCCCATGCAATCCATTCACGCCCTAAATTGTCAGCCATTTTGCCGACGTAACGTAAAACTAACCATGTCGCAACGCCGCCGCATAAGTAAAACCAGCCAAAATTGGCACGGGGAACAGCTAAATTATATTGTAAATAAGCCGCTAAATTAGGAATCAGTAGAAAACTACTAACGGCGGCTAATGCTGTTGTGCCATAAACATTGAAAAAATCGCGGAGGGTTAAAAGTGGCATCGGCGGCGCGAGTGCTCCGACTGATTTTTCAGCGGGTTGGGCATTTTTTTCGGCGTTTAGCGGTAAATATGTCCATGCCATCCAAATTGACCATGCACTCATCACCGCTAAAGCAGCAAACGGGACGCGCCAATCACTGACATGTGAAAGTTCTAAACTGATGGGAATACTAAAAATTGAAACTAAGGGAAAGGCTTGCATTAAGCGGCTAAGCGCGAAACCGCGATGAGCGGGCGGGATATTTTCCAGCATTAAAACCATGATTAGGGTAGTAATTGCACTGCTGAATATGCCTGTAATCACTCTGCCAGTTAACAGCATAGGAAAATTTTGCGCACAGGCAGCTAAACCAATTCCTAGCCCAAACCCTAAAACTGCTACTCGCAACGCGGCGCGTGATTGCCAGTGTTGCCATAGCCATATACCCATAATGGCTGAACAGGCTGCCGCTGTTTTGTAGCAGCCCGTGAGTAAACCTAAATCGGAATTGGCTATGTGTAAATCGCGTGCAATATCAGCTGATAGCGGCATAACAATCATAAAATCAGTAATATTAATGAATTGAATTGCACTGAGCAGTAGTAAAATTCGATAGTGGGCGCGGGTTAATGCGGAAGCAGTTTGAGACATTCAATTAACCAAATGAGAAACGACTAAAAATCAACCCGTGTCGGGGTAGTAAAACGAATCACCGATTCTTGCTGAAATTGCGTTTTATATAAGCGTCTAATTTCTTCAATCAGTTCATCAAATTTTCTATGGTCTGGATGCAGTAAAATTAATAATTTTGCGCGTTCTTTGTGTAAAAAACCTTCATCATTTAACCATTGTCCATAACCATCTAATACCGTAAAACCTTGCGGTAATAAGGGTGTAATTTTGTTTTCTACAAAGACTAACCACTCTTCTTCCGTGATAATTTTACCGCTGGGATGGGATAAGCCAAATAATAGTTCTGTTTTAATAAATAATTTGGGGTCAGGTGCGGGAGTTATCGGTGGTGTTTGACATGCTTGTAATAGCAGACAAAGCAACACAATCAAGACAGTTTTCATTGTGACTAATAGACTGTTAAAAGTGCTTATTCTTGCGCTTCTGTCGTTAAAATCGTCGCTAATTTTTGCAAGTCGTCTTTATCGACTTCAATAAATTGTAAACCGACTTCATATCGCGCTGGCGAGTCTTGCGTAGTTGGACGAACCCAAGCAACACGCACTAAGCAATGAATTGTGGAATCATCGGGTAAATATAAATCCAGTGATAAGCGTTCATCAATATTGATATTGACATCGCTATACACCCGCACGCCGCCTAAACCAATATCTAGCAATTTGCGGGGCGTTTCGCTTAAACGGGCAGGACGGCAATAAATGGGTAAGCTGACACGGGGATAACGTCGCCGTGTTTGGGAATCGATTAAATCAGTTAACATGATAAACCTAAAATACTGTTGAATTTTATGTATAGAAATTACGCGGAGAGTTTGCGTTACGCCGCGTAAGTTCTAGCATCAAATATAAAGTGAACGCTACGTTGTTTTATAAATAATTTCTACTTGTTCTATCGTTTTGATGGCGGGCGGTAAGCGTTTACCACTATTTTCACGCGGACTCACATAATGTTTGATGTCATCGCCTTTTAATTCAATATGGCGTTTTCCTACCGTATGTAAAATTAATTTTTCTAAGCGCGCCAGCGTAACAACACCCCAAAAGCGTAAATGCTCCGCTGTTTTTACGCCCAGTAATTTTACACCTTTCCCTTTTGCTAATTCGGGCAACTCTTTAATCGGAATCACTGCAAAATAGCCTGTATCATGACTGATTAAATAATGGTCAACTTCGGCATTAATCGCACAAGGTAAATTAAAACGTGTGTTCTCAGGCAAGTTAAAAACCGCTTTCCCCGCTTTATTTTTAGTACATAATTCTGCCAATGTTGTGACAAAACCTAAACCAGCATCACAACTTAATAAATAACGCTGCTCTGCATCGCCAATTAAAGTATAAATAAAATGCGCACCCGCAGGTGGCGTAAACCGTCCCGTCAACGGCTCACCTAGCCCGCGAGCCGACGGTAAAGTATGTGCAGGGGTGGAATAACTACGCCCTTGCGTGTCTAAAAACACAGCTTGCTGATTGGTTTTACCCAAAGCAACCATTGCCAAACTATCGCCCGCTTTATAGCTTAAACTTGCCGCTTCTATTTCATGCCCTTTTGCGGCGCGTACCCAGCCCTTTTGCGATAATACGATTGTAATCGGTTCAGCGGCAATTAAAACCCGCTCTTCAGACACAAGATTAACTGCTGTTACAGTCACTAAGGGCGACCGCCGCGCATCCCCATATTTTTTAGTGTCTGCTTTAAGTTCTTTGATAATTAAAGATTTTAAACGCTTATCTGAATCTAAAATTTTTTCTAAACTGTCTTGCTCTTCTAATAAATCCGCTTGTTCGGCGCGTAATTGTTGTTCTTCTAATTTTGCTAATTGGCGCAATTTTAATTCTAAAATCGCTTCGGCTTGAGTTTCAGATAGCCCAAAGTGTGCCATTAATATTTTTTTCGGTGCGTCTTGCTCGCGAATAATGCGAATAACTTCATCTAAATTTAAAAACGCAATTAAAAAACCATCAACTAAATGCAAACGTTGTTTAACTTTATCCAAACGATAATTTAAACGGCGGGTCACAGTGTGCTGTCTAAATGTTAACCATTCTTGCAATAAAACTTTTAAATTTTTGACTTGCGGTTTAGCATCTAAACCAATCATATTTAAGTTAATTCTAAAGCTTTTTTCTAAATCCGTGGTTGCCAATAAATGCGCCATCAAGGGCTCGACTTCTACCTTATTCGAACGCAGACTTAGCACAATTCGCACTGGGTTTTCATGGTCAGATTCATCACGAATATCTTCCACCATGGGCAATTTTTTAGCCGTCATTTGGGCGGCAATTTGGGTAATAATTTTCGCGCCCGAGGTTTGATAAGGTAGGGCTGTGATGACAATATCATGATTTTCAATAGTAAAACAGCAACGTTGGCGAATAGAACCGCCGCCCGTTTCATAAATTTTTACAATTTCCGCCGCGGGCGTGATAATTTCTGCTTCTGTTGGAAAATCAGGGGCTTGAATAAATTGACACAATTCTGCGATAGTTGCTTCAGGATGTTCTAACAGATGAATACACGCCGCCGTAACTTCATTTAAATTATGCGGCGGAATATCGGTTGCCATCCCGACCGCAATTCCTGTCGCGCCGTTTAATAAAATTGTCGGCACACGAGCGGGCAATTGTAACGGCTCATCTAATGTGCCATCAAAATTCGCTTGCCAATCAACTGTGCCTTGTCCCAATTCGCTTAATAAAATTTCAGTAATCGCCGATAAACGTGCCTCAGTATACCGCATTGCGGCAAACGATTTGGGGTCATCGGCTGAGCCCCAATTGCCCTGTCCATCTACCCACGGATAGCGATAGGAAAAAGGTTGTGCCATCAATACCATGGCTTCATAACAGGCAGAATCGCCATGAGGATGATATTTACCCAATACATCGCCAACTGTGCGGGCGGATTTTTTATGTTTACTGCTCGCTTTTAAACCTAATTCAGACATGGCGTAAATGATACGCCGTTGTACAGGTTTTAAACCATCACCGACATGCGGTAAAGCGCGGTCTAAAATCACATACATAGCATATTCTAAATAGGCTTGCTCGGTGAATTGATGTAAAGCTTGCGTTTCAATTTCGCTGGAATAATGACTAGACGACATGGGTTAAATTCATTGAGTTTTGATAAGGGAACACGAATCCCGCAAATTGTAACGAGATAATGAAGATAAGCAACATTAATGAAAAAAATAAGCTAAAAAACAAAATGCTTAATAGAAGAAAATAATATTTAAATTAAAAAGTTATGCAGTATATATTTTAAATAAAAATAATCAGCTTAATCCTTATAAAAAAAGTGTGATTTCAATATATCTTTAAATAAAATTATTTAACAGATTTTTCAAACTTTAAACGAATTAATAATATGAGATTATTTATTATAATTATAATTTTTAAAGGAAATTTAAGACAATATAAGTATTTTTTAAAGTAGTTCAAATATTTTTGCTAAGCGTCTTTTAATGCGACAAAAAGATGAATTTAATCTCAGTTAAAGACAAAACAGCCTACACTGTTTATCGTAAGCAACGTTTCCTATGGTATCTTTTCACCCCTTTTAACTTATTTTAAATTGATACGGCTTTTAAACTTATGACTACAACACATCACCAAAAACCAGACCCTGCCCCCACTGAGGGCGGGTTATATGCCAAAAAAGAAAAAATCTACCCACGCAAAACCGAAGGCTTATTTGCCAATCTCACAATCACCAGCGGTGTTATTTTACTGGGCATTTTCTATTTATTCCCTTGGTTAACATGGGACAGTCGCCAAGCGGTATTATTTGATTTAGGTAAACGGCAATTTTACATTTTCGGCTTTATTTTCTGGCCACAAGATTTTATTTTCCTTGCCTTTTTATTAATTATTGCAGGTTTATCCTTATTCTTTTTCACCACGCTGGCAGGGCGGCTCTGGTGCGGTTTTGCCTGTCCACAAACCATTTGGACAGATGCGTTTATTTGGATGGAGCGGATGGTTGAAGGCGACCGTCAACAACGCATGAAATTAGATAAACAACCATGGACAGCGCAAAAATTCAAAATTAAAGCAACTAAACATGCGGTTTGGATTGTTTTTGCGATTTTTACAGGCTTTACTTTTGTCGGCTATTTCACGCCCATTCGCGAATTATGGCATGAGTTAATTACATTTACCGCCACAGGTTGGGAAGTTTTCTGGATTTTCTTCTACGGCTTGGCGACTTATGGCAACGCGGGCTTTTTACGCGAACAAATTTGTACTTACATGTGTCCTTATGCTCGTTTCCAAAGCGCGATGTTTGATAAAGACACCATGATTATTGCTTATGATACCAAACGCGGCGAACCCCGCGGTTCACGCAAAAAAGGCACAGATTTCAAAGCACAAGGTTTAGGTGAGTGCGTAGATTGCACCATGTGCGTACAAGTCTGTCCAACAGGTATCGATATTCGTGATGGTTTGCAATATACCTGCATTAGCTGTTCTGCTTGTATTGATGCGTGTAACAACGTCATGGATAAAGTCGGTTATCCACGCGGTTTAATTCGCTACACTACCGAGCACGCTTTAGAAGGTAAAACCGTTCATATTTTACGCCCTCGGGTGTTTGTCTATGGTGGGATTTTATTATTGTTATTCGTAATTTTAATCATCGCAATTTTAAGCCGTAATTTAGTGCAATTAGACGTAATGCGTGACCGTGGTAGTTTATATCGTGAAAATACAGAAGGCTTGATTGAAAACGCCTATTTGTTAAAAATCATGAATAAAGATACTAAAGACCACACTTTTAAAATCACAGTCAGCGGAATTGATGGCTTAAAAATTATGGGCGAAGACGTAATTAGCGTTGAAGGCGGTAGTTTAAAAGATTTACCGTTAAGCGTAGCGATTGACCCCAGCAAATTGCAAACTCAAAACTACAGCGTTGATTTCACGATAACTTCGGTAGATGATGCAAAATTAAGCAATACAGAAGAAGCGCGTTTTATGGGACCGCGTAAATAATGCGTTAGAAGGCAATCGCTTCAAATTATTGCAAGCATTGCTAACAAAAGTAGGATGGGCTGACGTAAAGAAGCCCATCCCACATTTAT
>CAZKST010000200.1:0-6386 GCA_964555395.1 uncultured Thiotrichaceae bacterium
ATGGTGCTCCGTGGCAACCCCGTTTTTTTAATTATGCGTTTAATTTAAATCGGGGAGTAGAGTTACGCGAAAAATGGTCATTAATCCCTGTTGATACAGATATTTTAATTACCCATTGCCCGCCCATGGGTATCGCGGATTGTGTACGCGGGCGGCATGTGGGCTGTGAAGACTTGCGCGAGGCGGTGCTGCGTATTAAACCTAAATATCATGTTTTTGGGCATATTCATGAAGGTTATGGCATTGAACAAATACAAGAGACGCATTTCATTAATGCCTCTATTTGTGATGTAAATTATTTTTTAACCAATCCCGTCGTAGAACTCGAGTATGATTTTAGACATTTACCCGTGTCTTGTTCCTTAGAAGAAAGCGAGTAAAAAGGCGTTGAGATAGCAATTCGCAACGCATTGGATAGCCATTGATTTTTAAGAAGGATATTAAGTAATGTGCACAACGTGTGGCTGTCAAGTAACAGCAGGCAATGAACATTTAGTTAAAGGCGATGGTAAATTAGCAGTGACTGAAGACGGCAAAGCAGCGGTGACCGTTTTACAAAATTTATTAGCAGAAAATGACCACCAAGCGCAGCATAACCGTGAACATTTTGATGGACATCAAGTATTAGCGATTAATTTAATGTCTTCGCCCGGTTCTGGTAAAACCGCGTTGTTAGAAGCGACCATTGAAGCGTTGCGCGGTGAGTTGAAAATTGCAGTGATTGAAGGCGATTTAGAGACTGAAAATGACGCTAATCGTATTCGCGCTAAAGGTGTGCCAGCGGTGCAAATCGTGACAGGGACAGCCTGCCATTTAGATGCACATTTAGTACATCAAGCGTTGCATCAAATAGATTTGCATGAAGTGGATATTTTATTTATTGAAAATGTGGGGAATTTAGTCTGTCCCGCCAGTTTTGATTTGGGACATCATCGCAATATCACTTTGTTATCTGTGACAGAAGGCGATGATAAACCCGCTAAATATCCTGTGATGTTTAGAGCGGCGGATTTATTGTTATTAACTAAAGTAGATTTATTAGCGGTGTTAGACGATTTTGACCCTGTTAAAGCAGAAACTGCGTTACGCCAAGTCGGCGGGCAGGCGGATGTTATTGCTTTATCTGCGCGTAAACAGCAAAATTTAACGGCGTGGTTAGAGTGGTTACGTCAGCAATTGCAAGCGCAACGTGAGCGGGTAAAAGCAGGTAAAACTGCATTGCCTGCTATGCAGTCAGACGGTTGGCGATTACATGGCGTTGACCCACATCATCACCATCATGGACATACACATCATAGCCATGAACATGCTCATGAGCATGATGCGCACGAACATTCACATGAGACGCATAGCCATTCAGTTAAGCAAGCATGAAAATTGTAGGGTGGAATAGCGAAGCGTATTCCACCACATTGTCTGAAGCTCAATTCACATAATTAAACTTTATTTTCTTAATTTTTTCATTATGTTAATTATGAAAATTAAGTGAATTGTGGTTCAGACAATTTTTTGGTGTAAATTAAGTTATCAGATTAAATGTTTTTTTTAATCATTGCCCTACCTCTGTGTAGGGCTTTTTTGTTCGTTTAAAGCGTTGATGAAAGGAAATAAATAAATGTGTTTAGGTATTCCTATGCAGATTGTTGAAATCAATCAATTTATTGCGCGCTGTGTCGCAAAAGGTGTAGAACGCGATGTCAGTTTATTTATGCTACAAAAAGAGCCACTGCAAATTGGTGATTATGTAATGGTACATGTGGGTTATGCCATTCAAAAAATGACAGAGCAAGAAGCACAAAGCGCGTGGGAATTATTCGACGAAATTGCACGGTTAGAAGATGAAGCAATGGCACGCGAGGCAGAGGCGGCGCATCGTGCATGAAATGTCATTATGCTATGGGCTACTCTCGCAAGTAGAAGCGATTGCTCAGCAACGACACGCTAAACAAGTCACAAAAATCATTGTGCATATTGGCGCATTAGCAGGGGTTGAGCCGCGTTTGCTCGCCTCTGCATTTGAAATGGTTAAAATCGGCACAATCGCTGAAACAGCCGAATTAGTACTAGACACGCATCCTATCCGCGTACTCTGTCAACAATGCCATACAGAAAGTGAAGTGTCGGTAAACCGCTTATTATGTCTTCAATGTGGCAGTTGGCAAACCCGCGTCATCAGCGGCGATGAATTATTACTGGCAAGTGTAGAACTCTCCTTATAACCGCTTATCGTCCACTTACACCGCCACACAATAAATTTATTTGTGATTGAGACAATCATCCTCATATTTTGAAAGGAATATATTTTGCAAAAAGGATGGGAGGACTTTGTGAATGACAAAGTATGGACGAGAGCGCAATTTATATCCTCTATAATAACAATGGTTTGATACCTAAATATTATGTCTTCTTCTTCATGTATTCCCGTTGCAACCATCGGTTTTGATAAAAAAGCCCAACAATTGTTGGAAATCTTTTTTAGTTCAGCCGCTAAAGGTGTTTATGTGCTGGTCGATTCCCCTGACAAAGCACAAATTACGCTGTTTGATATGGATTATTGGCAAGCACGCGAAATGTGGCAACAATATCGCCAACAATATCCACAACTTCCTACCATTGTTCAATCTATCACGCACAATGAAATTGCGGGCACATTATTTTTGAAAAAGCCCGTTAAATTAGACCAGTTACTCAAAGCGTTGGAAAAAGCGCGAGAGTTAAGCGTTAATAGCAACTCTTTTACAGCCCATGCAGGGACTGTTGATTGCTCTACACGCCAAGTAAAACTACAAAGCGAAATGTTGGTTGAAAAACGCGAAGCGATTTATAAAGAATTGTGTGGGCGCAATGAAAATATAGATTTAAATAATGAAATTGAATGGGGTAAGATTTTTTATGACCCCTCTGTACATTTACAATCTTTTATTCAACAAGCCTACCAATTAAGTTTACAACGCAAGCAAAGCGTGTTGCTTGAAAATCTCAATGTGCCAATGTTAATTCAAGCTCATGAAAATTTAGCTTTTTATTGCTCAGAACTCAATGATATTAAGTTAAATACGATGATGACTTTACCCATGTATAAAAGTCGGGTAAAGCTAAAAGTCTTATCAGATGCGGAATTAGACCAATATCTCAGCTCACAAAAATTAGTGGCAGAAGCCGCTGAACATTTTATCTGGAAAACTGCTTTATGTACTGCACGCGGACGGTTGCCAGAAGGAACGCCGCTATATAAAAAAATTGCATTAATTCGCTGGCCAAATTTTCCACGCTTAATTGTTACACCTTATAGTTTGCAAATCAGTGCATTTTTGCTCGACCATCCGCAAACTTTAGCCGAAACCGTAAAACAATTAGGCATTCCTCAGCGTTATGTTTTTGCGTTTTACAGTGCAGCAAATGCTTTAGGCATTGCCTTTCCAGACCGTCGGGAACAAAACGCAGAGCAATCGGCGATAGAGCGGCGTTTACCAACGCTGAAAAACAGCTTTTTAGGCCCCAAAGGTTTATTAGGACGCATTCTTGCTCATTTACGAGGAACAAATGCTCATGAATAATTATAAATTAATTTTTGCAGGCCCTTCAGGGGCAGGAAAATCAACCGCTATTGCCGCTTTAAGTGATGTTCCTGTGATTTGTACAGAAGCAAAATCCACTGACCGCGACCGTAGTCATGAGCATAAACAAACCATTACGGTTGCTTTAGATTACGGCATGATTCGCTTATCCAATAACGACAAAATCCATTTATATGGCACACCTGGACAAGAACGCTTTGATTTTATGTGGAAAGTATTAACTGAAGGCGGCTTAGGGTTAATTTTATTGATTGACAATACCCGCGCCGCGCCTTTGGAAGATATGCGTTTCTTTTTAAACGTGTTTAGTGATTTTATTAATAAAACTAAAGTCGCGATTGGTGTAACGCGCATGGATTTATGCAGCCGTCCGACTTTATCCGAATACAATACGGTATTGCGCAGTTTTAAATTAAATCCGCCGTTATTTGAAGTGGATGCACGCAATAAAAACGATGTTTCTTTATTGCTGCAATCTTTGCTGTATTCACTTGACCCCATTTTAACGGGCAACAATGAATCAGAAGCTGCTTAAGTTTTTGTAAAGACTGTCAAAATGACAGCCTTTACAAAAGAATCAACGGTAATTCATTATTCACATTTATTTAATCTAAACACCGCACCCGCAGGAATGGTTAACGCAAGATGTTGCGCGTTTGGCGCAGCGTTGACCGCATTATTGCCCAGTAAATCGCCTTGTGCATGAGCAACGCCTTCTCTTTGCGAGATAATGAAACTACTCATTTTATCTGCCCGTTTCGCGTCACAGCGTGAAGCCAGTTGCTCCTCATCGCCTGAATATTCCGCAGGTAACACAATTAAACTGCCCGTTAAATCCACATCGGGGGTAGAAATTTCTACAATCCCTGATTTACCCAATTCAGAAGACGCACTAATAGGGCTATTAGCAACAGGATATAACTGATAATTGCCTACCGCTTTAATGCTGATATTCCCGCCTTCTCCGCGCTTTGCCCGCGCAATGATTGAGCCATTTTTTTGCACTACAAAACGGCTATCTAAATGAATATTTCCACCACTACCCTGTCCGCCCGCAACGCTGGTGGTAATATCACTGTCTTGCACAATTAAAATCCCATCAATTTTTAACTCAATATCGCCGCCATTGGCTAACACCGTATCTGTCGCAATTTCTGCCCCATCCGTCAGCGTCACTCGTTTAGCAGACAGGCTAGAACTGCCCGCTGTGGCTTGACTGTATTCTTTAGTTGAACTGAGAATAATACCGCTTTGATAACTACCATTTTTCCCTGAAAAAACAGCGCGGTTTTGCAAATTCACTTCAATATTGCCGCCTTGTCCTTGCCCATAAGTCACGGCACTGATTTGTCCACCTTCTTGCAATAAAGCATTATTCGCGGCGATTTCAATTGTGCCACCTTGCCCTGCATTTTCACTGGTTGCATAAGTTTCAGAAGCAATTACGCTACTGTTGCCTTTATCACTAACGCCATTGATAACTAAATCTCCTGTCAATTTAACTTGAACATTCCCCCCCTGACCCGCGCCGCGTGTACTGGTATTAATTGTTCCTCCTTGATATAACGTTAAATTTTCGGCTTGTATCACAATTGTGCCACCCGCGCCACTGCCATTTGTGGCAGCGGTCACTTGCCCCGCTTGCGATAATTGCACCTGTTTAGCTTGAATATCAATGTAGCCGCCCCTACCCGCATTGCTCGCAGTCGATAAACTATCGGCTGAAATTTGGCTAGATTTCTGTTGACTACTTTTACCTGCAACCGTTAAATTTCCCGCTTTTACCGTAATTTGCCCCGCATTTCCTGCGCCTGTGGTAGAACTGGTTAAATTTGCACCCGCTTGCAAAGTCACTGTATCTGCTTGAATTTCAACATTACCCGCATTACCATTTTGCGCCGCTAAAGTTGAAATCGTTGTAGGCGATAAAATTCCCGAACTGGCAATTGCCGTGGCTGTGCCGCTCAAACTCACTGTATTAGCAGTTATTTTGATGTTTCCCCCATTTCCTGCCACCCCGCGTGAATTTGCCGCAATTTGTCCGCCGTTACTTAAATTAACCGTCGTTGCGTCAACTTCAATACTGCCACCTGTGCCTGTAGTTTTTTGGGAAGTGGCTGGAATATCCGCCACAATACGACTTAATCCTAATTTATTTTCACCGCTGATATTGAGTTGCTCCGCGTTAACACGGATTTTACCGCCTTCTCCAGTGCCAGAAGTATTATTTTGAATTGCCGCGCCGCGCATAACATTCAGCGTTTTTGCCTGTATTTGCACATTGCCCGTATTGCCTGTACTTCCCCGCGCTGCGGTATTTTGAATACTGCTCGTCGATGTCGTTGCACTTTCCCCATCTACCGTTAACGCATTCGCAACTTGTATTTTAATCGTCCCAGTACTGCCTATGCCTGCGGTTGTGGTTGAAATGTTTGACCCACCGTTTAAGCTTAAATCCTCTGCTTGTACTACAATATCACGCCCATTTTCGGTAGTGGCTAAAGAAGTAAATGCAGAACCGTTATCCATTTCAATTTTGCCGCCACGAATATAAACCGCCCCCGCACCCGCGCCTGCACTGGGATTACTGGCGCGCACAATCGTATTACTCAACTGCATTGTGCCACCTGTCGCCGTTGAATGAACGCCATCCGTTGACCATGAAACCTCACCTTGTCCAGCAACACTCACAACCTGCATTTGTCCTTTACGGGTAGAAAGTGTTGCATCAGTCAATTGCATATCGCCGCCGACTAAACTTAGGGTTTTATTCTCAGGAACGACCAATTTTGTACCATTGGCTTGAAT
>CAZKST010000201.1:0-6374 GCA_964555395.1 uncultured Thiotrichaceae bacterium
TCCACATTTTCCAATTCACTGGCGTTAGGAATAGGAACATAAACAATATGTCCAGAACCTGAAGCGACATTGACACCTTCATGATTCAAATTATGTAATTGTTGTAATACGAAAGAACGATTGCCTGTAGGTGAAAGCAATTCTAATGTATCGCCCACTCTGAAATGGTTTTTTACATCTACTTTTAACCAATTGTCTTCACGTCCTAACACTTCACCGACAAATTGTTGTACTTCTCCAATAGAACTTCCCCGTTGATAATTTTGATATTCATCATGGACATGCCGACGATAGAAACCTTCGGTATAGCCGCGACTCGCGAGATTTTCTAATTCATCCATGAGTTTTTTGTCAAACGGTTTACCTGCGGCAGCATCGTCAATGGCTTGGCGGTATACTTGAGCGGTGCGGGCGACATAGTAGTGTGATTTTGTGCGCCCTTCGATTTTTAAAGAGGTAATTCCCATTTCTGTGAGACGTTGCACATGTTGAATAGCGCGCAAGTCTTTGGAGTTCATAATATATGTGCCATGCTCATCTTCAAAAATGGGCATCAATTCATTAGGACGACCTGCTTCTTCAATTAAATAAATCCCGTCGGTCGTTTGTCCTTCGCCTAAAGCGGGGGCGGGTTTCCATTGCATTACGGTTTCAGCATTGGGCTGGGGTGTTTGTGTTGCAATTTTTTGAATATCGCCGCCTGCGGTTTCTTGCGCAGAATGTACTTTATATTCCCAACGACAGGCATTTGTGCATGTGCCTTGATTTGCATCGCGATGATTCATGTAACCCGAAAGCAAGCAACGTCCTGAATAGGCAATACATAACGCGCCATGAACAAATACTTCTAACTCCATATCGGGGCATTGTTGGCGAATTTCGGCAATTTCATCTAATGATAATTCTCGCGACAGAATAATGCGCGAAACGCCCGCACTTTGCCAAAATTTGACCGCTGCATAATTCATGGTGTTGGCTTGGACTGACAGGTGTATCGGCATGTCTGGCCATTTTTCGCGCACCATCATGATGAGTCCAACATCTGCCATAATCAGCGCGTCGGGTTTTAACGCGATAACTTCTTCCATATCTGCAAGAAAAGTTTTTAATTTGCTATTATGCGGAAGTAAATTGACGGCAAGATAAAATTGTTTGCCTAAAGCATGAGCTTCATTAATGCCAATGGCTAAATTATTGATGTCGTTGAAATCATTATTGCGGACGCGCAAGCTATAGCGCGGTTGTCCTGCATAGACGGCATCTGCGCCGTAACTGAATGCGTAACGTAGATTTTTTAAATTTCCCGCTGGGGATAATAATTCGGGTTTTTTTATCATAATGAAACCTTTATGCAATCTTTAATAACTATCGCAATTGTTGAATTTTAATCATGCGACGGATAATGCGCTGGCTGTATAGTTGTTTACTTTTAGTATTGTTACCTTTCATTTTCATGCGTTTGTGGTGGAAAGGTAAAACTTTACCCGCATATCGCCAACGGTGGGGCGAGCGTTTGGGGTTTTATCATACGCCATTGCAGGCGCAAAGCGTGTGGTTACATGCCGTTTCGGTGGGGGAATTGCAAGCGGCTGTTCCATTAATCAAGCAGTTGCAACAACACTATCCCCAGTTTCCTTTATTAATTACAACAATGACTCCCACAGGTTCGCAACGGGTTAAAGAATTGTTTCAATTTACAAATTCTAGTTCAGTTTTGCCCGTTCAACATGTTTATCTACCCTATGATACAACAGGGGCTGTATCTCGTTTTTTAGAAACAGCGCGCCCACGTTTAGCCATTTTAATGGAAACAGAGTTGTGGGCGAATTTGTTAAATGGCTGTTATCAGAGAAAAATTCCCGTGCTGTTGTTAAATGCCCGTTTATCTGAGCAGTCTGCTCGAGGGTATCATAAAATCGCATCTTTTACACAGTCAATGTTGCAACAAATCAATCATATAGCAGCACATCATCGAGAGGATGCAGCACGTTTTATTGCGCTGGGCGCGCCCGCTGAGCGTGTGAGCGTGACGGGTAGTATTAAATTTGATTTGAGTATTCCGAGCAAGTGCTTGCAGCAAGCGGCTGAATTAAAAAGCACTATGTTGAAGCGTCCTGTATGGATTGCGGCAAGTACGCATGAAGGAGAGGAAACGGTTATTTTAGCTGCATTTTCAGTTTTATTGTCACAATTTCCTGATTTACTATTGATTCTAGTGCCGCGTCATCCTGACCGTTTTGAGAAGGTTGCAGGGCTTTGTAGTGAATATTTGGGACAAATGCACAGAGCAGAAACGGCTTTAGCGCGGCGGAGTTTGAATCAAGCGATTCTGCCATCAACGGTTATTTATCTAGGGGATACCCTAGGCGAATTATTGATGTTATATGCAACAGCAGACATCGCTTTTATTGGGGGAAGTTTGGTCAATGTTGGCGGACACAATCCTTTAGAAGCTATCGCGGTCGGTGTGCCAGTCATTGTGGGGCATTATTTTTTTAATTTTAGTGCAATATTCCCCTCTTTATTTACTTTGCAATGCGCGACTTCTGTCCGTAATGAACAGGAATTAGTAGCTGCGGTTAGTCATTGGTTAACTGCGCCAAACCAACGTCAACAAGCACAGCAAAAAGGGCAACAGTTTATTCAAGCTAATCGTGGCGCGACTGAAAAGATGATGCAGTTAATTGCATCTTATCTCAATTAAATCCTATTAATAGCGATTTAACCCGTTTATTGATTGTGTAACAGTTATACACTTCTCTTGCGGCGGGCTTGTTCCATCATAACAGTTTGCATTAGAAGGATTTCACGTTTATGAACGGCTTGAACCAATTGGCGACTTTTTTGGATGCCCCAACATAAAGTCATTGCGCAAACCATAAATAATGAAAGAAATAACGCTAACATAATGTTCATAATAACACCTTCTTCATGTTAGTTAAGAGTTGTAAATGTATAGAACACTTACTTTATTCAATCTTTAGTTTTTGGGTTAAACTAACGATTATGTAATTTATAATAATCCGTTTGCTTTATGACTGAAAGTATGAATGATAAATTTTAAGACAATAGAGAAAAAACTTATGAACGATACAGTTATTGTTGCTAACGGTTTAAGCAAATACTTTGCCCAATTTAAGGCAGTGGATAATATTTCTTTTTCAGTAAAACGGGGAATATGTTGTGGCATTTTAGGACCCAATGGCGCGGGTAAAACAACCACTTTAAAAATGCTAGTGGGTAATACCTTACCCTCTTCTGGAGAGTTGCATGTTTTAAATTGGAAAATTCCCGAGCAGGCACGCGAAATGCGTTACCACATTGGTATTGTGCCGCAAAAAGATAATCTCGACCCTGATTTTAGTGTTACGCAAAATTTACACGTTTATGGGAGTTATTTTAATGTACCTGCTAACGTATTAACAGAACGAATTCCTAAAATTCTACAATTTGCCAATTTAGAAAATAAAGCCAATGCGTTAATTCATGCTTTGTCAGGTGGAATGCAACGGCGATTATCTTTAGGACGGGCATTAATTAATGACCCACAATTATTAATTTTAGATGAACCAACGACAGGCTTAGACCCACAAGCCCGTCAATTAATATGGCAACGTTTGCGTCAGTTGAAAATGCAGGGCTTAAGTTTGATTTTAACCACGCATTACATGGAAGAAGCTGAACGTTTGTGTGATGAGTTAATCATCATGGATAACGGTAAAATTTTAGCTCAAGCCTCGCCGCGTGCATTGATTGAGCAATATATAGAACCGCAAGTTTTAGAGGTGCATGGTGCTGAAAATGAAGTGCAGCAATGGCATACGCAAATTGCACAACATGCTAATTTACGCCATGAAAAAATTGGAGATACTTGGTTTTATTATGGTAACTCTGTCGAGACTTTAGTACAGTCATTGCAAAATTTCTCGTTATTACGTTTTTTACACCGTCCTGCGAATTTAGAAGATGTGTTCTTAAAGTTAACAGGTAGAGATTTACGCGAAGGCTAATTCTGATAGGTAAAATGCTGATAAATTGAATTGGGATGAGGTTAAAAAGCTTTTTTAACTAGATGTTATTGCAATAAATCTTGTGGATAAAAATCCAAAATTAAATTTTTATCCACTTGTCGTGAGAAAAATTACTTTTATCTTGTTGTAAGATTATCTCTCGTTTGAATTATGGATAATATTAGAAAAATTCTGATGGAATACTAGAAAAAAAGAAAAAGTTAGTAGATAATACTCGCCATTGGAAAAGCATAAAAATAAACAACCGAATTGTCTGCTTATTTGAAAAAAATTGTCATGAAATTTGCATATTTCATAAATGAAAACCAACAGCATCGGTAGGAAAATAACATATAACATAAAAAACCATGCAGGTTTTCACAAAAAATATTAACACTAACTAATGAATAGCACTTCATTTATTTCTGTGGAATTCAGATAAAAGGTTACGAATCATGAAAACTCAATTTTTAAGTCGTGCCATTCGTCAAGTGCTTACAGCTGGTTTTATGAGTGGTTTAATGTTTGGTGTTGCTAATACCGCTATCGCTGCTTCTTGCCCTACTTATGGTTTACAAGATAACAAATTAAATGATACCCAATTTTTCACTATGTTAATTGGTGGAAATGGTTCAATTCAAACCGCTAATTTAGGGGCTGAATATAAAGGGTATGATATTGAAGGTTTAACTATTCATCCGTTAACAGGTGAATTATACGCTTCTTCTGGTGATGATGCGGTTGATGGTAATCCAATTGGTGGTTTATACAAAGTGAATAAAGCCACAGGCGGATTAACTTATATCGGTCAAGCTTATGAGGGTGAAATTTCTGCTTTAGAATTTTCTAAAGACGGGCAAAAATTATATGGTTGGGTTGACCGCCAAGGTTTAATTGAAATCAATCCGCTGACAGCCGCAAGCAAAATGTTGTATGCCAATGCTCACGCGATGATTGAAGACATTACAACAGGCACAAATGCAAAAGGCGAAAGCATTATTTATGGTGTTGCTGGCAACAAATTGTATGCCTATAACTTAACAGCTAATGCACCTGAATTATTAGCTTGCGATACCTTACCTTCTGAAGCTGAATCTATTGAAATGTTAGCCGATGGTACTTTGTTATACGGCTTACATGATGGTGAAGAAAGTAAATTATATCAAGTTGCACTACATGACGGCTGTAAAGTATTAAACCAAGGCAGCCTTGATACTCAAGTGTATTATGATATTGAAGGGTTAGCGACTCCTAGCAGTTGTGGTACATGTCCTCCAGACGAAACACCATGGCAATATGTTTATGATAGCTTCACTGATGGTTCTGATTCTTGGGGCTTTGGTGGTTCATCATACGAAATCTACGCAATGGGTGTTAAACAAGAAGGTGATTTAATCACGGTTGCCGTTGCAACTAACACTGCGATGGAAGGCGTAGCAAGTGGTGATGTCAATATCGCATTAGGTGATGTTTTCTTTGATTTCTCTGGTGCTGCTGCTAATGGTGGTAAAGTTTTCAACAACCAGCCTAATATCGATGCTAACGCAGCAACTGCAATTAAAAATGCACAGATTGAAGCAGAAAATCAAGTAACCATTGAAAAAAACAAGACACTTCCTGCTAACAAACAAATAAAGTTAAAATCTTTGTTAGCCTATAAACCCTTAGTTGAAGGCGTTTATGGTGTACGTTTTACCAGTGCTAATGATGCGGGTGTTTCTGGTTTAGGTTTATATTCTGTGATTGGAAGTAAAGCGGTTGGTAGTACAAACCATGGTTATAGCAGCTTAAAAGCTTATACCGACACAGCGAATAATTACAAAGCCAATCCAAGTTTAGGTCATGTTCCATTAGATGCGACTTACTTTAAAGGTTATGCAAGCGGTGGACAAACCCCTAATGTGATTAGCTCTGGTAATTTAGCAAGTACCTTATTACCCGCTAGCTCCTCTGCAATGCAAAGTTTGAATTTTGATTTAACGGGTGCAAAAGTTGATGCAAGAAACGTAAGTAAAGCCAGTAAACCTGGTACACCTCCACAAATTCAAGTGGTTGCATTTAGCTTCAAACGCCCCGCTAATTTTAAAGGTGACTTTACCGCGTACTTATTCACTGAATGTTTAAATGATGGTGTAGCACTTAAAGGCTCAATCAAAGTTTGTGAATAGTCACTTTCGTAGAACAACTGTTTGTTAGGATATTATCCTAACAAACGAACAGCTTAACTAAGCAGGCAAGCTGAGGATAAAATACTTTTTATCCTCGGCTTTTTTATTTTCGACATAGTTCATCCAGATAAGTAGAGTGGGTGTTGCCCCAAAGCCATTAAGTTAAGCGAGCATGAGTGTTGTAGGGTGGAATAGC
>CAZKST010000202.1:0-6333 GCA_964555395.1 uncultured Thiotrichaceae bacterium
ATTTTGATAAATGGTTGTATGTGATTCGTAATTTAGAAAATCTGACTAATAGACCCCAGAAATTACAAGAAAGGATTTTTAGCAAGTTATTTGAGCAAGCAGAAATTGCCAATTACAGCGACCAAGAATATGCGGAGTATGAGGAAAGTTTAAAACATTATCGTGATTTAAAAAATGTAATAGACACTGCTTTTGATGATGGGAAAGCTGAGGGTAAAGCCGAAGGTCTGGCTGAGGGTATTCGTCTAACCGCTTTACAATTTAAACAAGCAGGCGTTGCAGTTGAGATTATTGCGCAAGCAACAGGTTTAAGTGTTGAAGAAATTAATAAATTAATCTGATTTAAAATAATTAAACATTTATAAAGTAAATGAAGAGAAACAATGACTAAAAATACAATAATTACTTTTATTGGGGGTGGCAATATGTCCACCAGTTTAATTGGCGGTTTATTAGAAACAGGCTTTGCGGTTGATAATATCCGCGTGTCTGATGTCACGGCTGAACCTTTAGCCGCACGTTTTCCTGTGCAATGTTTAACAGATAATGTGCAAGCGGTTGCAGATGCAAATGTAGTTGTTTTAGCAGTAAAACCGCAAATGCTGGCGGAAGTGGTAAAAACCTTAGCTCCGCATTTAGTTGAGCCTTATCCGCTGTTTATTAGCATCGCGGCGGGCATTCGAGTTGAAGATATTGCCCGTTGGCTGGGCAATAAAAATGTGGCGATTGTGCGCACAATGCCCAATACGCCCGCGTTGGTGCAAAGTGGCGCGACGGCGTTATTTGCAGGGCAATATGTCACCACCGAGCAACATCAATTAGCAGAAAGTATTTTGCGTTCAGTGGGTTTAACTTTATGGGTTGAGCAAGAAAACGCGCTAGATGCCGTCACTGCTTTATCAGGCAGCGGCCCCGCTTATTTCTTCTTAGTCATGGAAGCCATGCAGCAAGCAGGCGTGCAGTTAGGTTTAACCCCAGAAACAGCGCGTTTATTAACCTTGCAAACTGCTTTTGGCGCGGCAAAAATGGCGTTAGAAAGTCCAGAAGATGCGGCAATTTTACGCGCTAAAGTCACTTCAAAAGGCGGCACAACAGAACGCGCTATTGCTGTTTTACAACAAGGGAATCTGGTTGAATTGTTTGGACAGGCATTAACCGCCGCGCAAAAACGCGCTGAAGAACTGGCGGAACAATTAGGGCGCGATAATTAAGCGAATTTTTTCAATTTCAGAGGAAAAATATTATGGGGGCAATTGTCAAAGCCTTAGTTTTTTTAACAGATACACTCTTTAGTATCTACATTGTAGTGGTAATGTTGCGGTTTTTATTATTTTGGGCGTATGTGCCTTTCCGCGACCCTGTTTCAAGATTTATTGTGCAAATGACACAGCCTCCATTACGGGTGCTTTATCGTTTTATTCCAGCATGGCGTAATATTGATGTCGCGGCGATTGTTTTAATGTTAGGGCTAGAAGTGACTAAAATGTTGATTATGCTGACTTTATACGGTAGCAATATACATTTTCTGCCTTTAATTTTATTTTGCGCCATCAATTTGTTAGCTACTTTATTTTATGTGTACAGTTTCAGCATTTTCATTCAATCGATTTTAAGTTTTGTAAATCCCGACCCTTATAATCCCATTGTTTATATTTTACAACGTTTAAATGAACCGTTATTAAAACCCGCCCGCCGTTTAATTCCTAGTTTTGAAGGGCTGGATTTTTCTCCGTTAGTTGTCATTTTGGTGTTGCAATTGGGGATTATTTTAATTGTTGAACCGTTGCAAAGTTTAGTTTTATAGTTGTTTAACGAGTATTTTCATGATGATAGATTCTACACTGTCCGCTTTTGGTTTATCTCAATTGCCGCAAGTCATTTTAAGTGATTTAGATGGCACATTAGTCGATAGCATTCCCGATTTAGCTTTTGCTGTAGATGCGATGTTAAGCGATTTAAATTATCCGCTCGCAGGTTTGGAAAAAGTGCGAACATGGGTAGGCAATGGCATGGACAATTTAGTGCGGCGGGCATTGAGCGGCAACTTAAGCGCGGAAGGCGTGGATGAAGCCACTTTTCAGCGTGCTATACCTTTGTTTAAACAGCATTATCAGCAATGTAATGGGCAACATAGCACGCTGTATGCGGGCGTTGTAGAAACTTTAACCCATTTAACCCAAGCAGGATATAAATTGGGCTGCGTGACCAATAAGCCTGAACAATTTACCCGCCCACTGTTAGAAGTATTAGATATTGCGCAATATTTTGAATTGGTCGTCGGTGGTGATACTGTCGCTCGGCGCAAACCTGACCCGCTGCCATTGCAATATGGTATGCAACATTTTCAAGTGAATGCACAACAAACGCTCTTTTTAGGCGACTCTAAAAATGACGTGCAAGCAGCACGGGCGGCAGGGTGTCCTGTCGTTTGTGTGAGTTACGGTTATAATCACGGCGAAAATATTGAAGACTGTCAGCCAGATGCAATTATTCACGCATTAACAGAATTATTGCCTGTTTTATCGCCTGTCAGAAATTAGATAAAACAAAGACCTGCTAGGTTTCTAAAACCTAGCAGGTCTGTCTATTTGAACGGGTTCAAAGGTTAATACAAACCCCTGAGTTTTAAAATTTACCCGCCAAACGTAGAGTCATCCTAATCCCCCATACTTGCTAATAATTCCATTTGATATTCATGAATAATCGGCTGAATGAGGGAATCTAAATTGCCCTGCATCACTTCTTCTAATTTGTACAAGGTCAAATTGATACGGTGGTCAGTCACTCGTCCTTGCGGATAGTTATAAGTACGAATCCGTTCCGAGCGGTCGCCGCTTCCTACCAATAATTTCCGCGCCGCGCTTTGCTCAGTTTGTTGCTTTTCTTTTTCAATATTCAACATCCGCGCTTTTAATAACGACATCGCTTTCGCACGGTTTTTATGCTGTGAACGCTCTTCTTGACATTCCACAACAATGCCCGTCGGAATGTGAGTAATCCGAATTGCGGATTCAGTTTTATTAACGTGTTGTCCGCCCGCGCCTGATGAGCGGAAAGTATCCACTTTTAAATCCGCTGGATTAATTTCAATCCCGCCAATCTCTTCCACTTCAGGCAAAATTGCCACGGTACACGCAGAAGTATGAATACGCCCTTGTGCTTCCGTTTCTGGAACACGTTGCACCCGATGCCCACCCGATTCAAACTTCAATTGTGAATAGACATTTTCGCCACTAATCCGCACGATAACTTCTTTATAGCCGCCATGCTCGCCAAGGCTTTCATTCATAATTTCCGTTTGCCAGCCGCGTATGACTGCGTAACGGGTGTACATGCGCATCAAATCGCCCGCAAAAATTGCCGCTTCATCGCCGCCCGTGCCTGCACGAACTTCTAAGAAGATGTTACTGCTATCGTCTGGGTCTTTAGGCAATAACAACAATTGCAATTCTTGTTCTAATACTTCTAATTGCGCTTTTGCGGCATACATTTCTTCTTCTGCCATTGCCCGCAATTCGCTATCCGTTTCACTATTCAACATTTCTTCCGCAGAGCTTTGCGCTTCTTCTGTTTTTAGAAAACGGTGAAAACAATCTACTACGGGTTTAATTTCGGCATATTCTTTAGAAAATGCACGGAATTTATCTTGATTATTAATCACTTCCGCTTCAGATAATAACGCGCCAAGCTCTTCTTGGCGTTCGCTGATGGTTTCTAATTTGCGTCTAATTGAATCTTTCATCGTTTTATTTATTCAGGTTTAGTTATTATTTGTAGGGTGGAATAGGCGCAAGCCGTATTCCACCGCGTGGTTTATAGTCTGTTTTGTAACGTCTAAAGTACAAAAAAAGAGAGTGTAAAACTCAAACAGTTTTACACTCTCAAAGAAAACGGGTTAGCGTCGCTAGGGATTAGGCTGTCTTAATTGAAATAATTCCCGCGTGGCTAAAACTAAATCTTCGCGACGGTCAGAACTGGCTTGACGTAACTGACTACAAGGCGAATGCAGCAATTGATTAGTCAACGTATGGGCTAAAAATTCCAGCACTTCATGTGGATTTTTACCATTATTTAACATCCGTTTAGCTTTTTCTAAGGTCATTTGTTGCGATGCCTGCGCATGAGCGCGTAATGCACTAATGGTTTCTACAGAATCCAGCGATTGCCACCAGCCAATAAAATGCGAAACTTGCGTATCAATAATTTCCTCAGCCTGCTGCGCCGCCTGCTCGCGTGAACGACGATTTTCTGCAATCACTTCGTTCAAATCATCCACTGTATATAAATAAACATCTTCTAATGTGCCAACTTGGGAATCCACATCACGCGGCACAGCAATATCAACAATAAACATCGGTTTATGTTTACGCGCTTTAATCGCTTGTTTAACAGGTTCAAAATGTAAAATAGGCTCAGGGCTTGCTGTTGAAGCAATAATAATATCGGCTTCTGCTAAATGCAGTGGAATTTCTTCCAAAGTAATCGCATAACCACCAAATTCCTTCGCCACTAAACGCGCCCGCTCTAAAGTTCTATTCGCTACAATTAAACGCTGTAAACCATTTTCATGTAAATGGCGGGCGGCAAGCTCAATGGTTTCACCCGCACCTAATAATAAAGCCGTATAATTATCTAAGTTTCCGAAAATTTGCTGTGCCAATCGCACCGCCGCAAATGCAACGGACACGGGACTCGAGCCGATAGCAGTATCAGTGCGCACTTGTTTAGCCACAGAAAAACTGTGTTCAAACAAGCGATTCAACATTTTACCGACTGTGCCTTGTTGTTGTGCAACGCCGTAGGCAGTTTTTAATTGTCCTAAAATTTGCGGTTCGCCTAAAATAAGCGAATCTAAACCCGATGCGACCCGCATTAAATGGCGCACGGCTTGAGTATAAGTATGATTATAAATATATTTTTTTAAAGTTGTGGTAGAAAGCGTATGAAATTGACTCCACCACTCAATTAAGGCATTAATTTTGTCTTCTGCCAAATGACAATATAATTCTGTGCGATTACACGTCGACACAATAACGACTTCTGAAGCCAAGTCTCTTGCAGTGATTTCGTGTAAAGCCATTTTCATGCGTTCTTCAGAAAAGCTGACTTTTTCACGAATTGCAACGGGTGCAGTTGTATGGTTTAAACCAAAGGCAAGCAATTGCATAGTGATATAGTTATTAAGAGTATAAATGCCATAGAAACTTTTTCTTGTTCTTATGCACACTGCATAAAGACAAGCCAAAACCAATAACTCAGTGCTGATACACAATAGAGTACAGTTTTTTAAACAAAAAACGCTATTACGATGAAAATAGTTTTTCAACCGTTAATATTAGCTAACTTCATTAAAAATGCTAGAGGATAGCAGGTTTTTCGCAGCTAAAAAGGATTAATTGTTATGGTGTGTGACCGTTATGCGGTGGTCGGCAATCCTATTGCCCATAGTAAATCGCCCTTTATTCATCAGCTCTTTGCTCAACAATTGCAGCAGAATTTAAGTTATGAGACTTTGTTAATTGAGCAAAGTATAAATGAAACCGCTGACCAAGTTTTTAAACGGGTGTTAACGGATTTGTTTAAACAAGGGCATAAAGGTTTTAATGTTACTGTGCCTTATAAACAAGCCGCTTTTGAATTAGCGCAGATTAAGACGGCACGCGCACAATCAGCGGGGGCAGTCAATACTTTATGGATGAATACGCAACAGCAAATTGTCGGTGATAATACAGATGGCTGTGGTTTAGTGCGTGATTTGACTGAGCGTTATCAACGCAAAATCACAGGGCGCAGTGTATTGATTTTAGGCGCGGGCGGCGCGGTGCGCGGCGTGTTAGAGCCTTTATTAACTTTGTCGCCTTCGCGGTGTGTTATTGTCAATCGCAGCTTATTGAAGGCGCAGGAATTAGCGCAGGAATTTGAGGCTTTAGCCCAGCAATACTTGCCGACTAAACATATTGAGACAATGGAATATCCACAATTAGCGGGACACACTTTTGACTTGGTGATTAACGGTACATCCGCGAGTTTGCAAGGCAGTTTACCGCCTTTACCTGAGCAGTTATTTACGCCGAATGGCTGGGCGTATGACATGATGTACGGCGCACATCCCACGCCTTTTATGCAATGGGCATTGTTTCACGAAGCAGCGCGGGCATTGGACGGGCTGGGCATGTTAGTTGAACAGGCAGCGGAAGCGTTTTATTTATGGCGCGGTATTCGTCCTGATACAGATGCTGTTTTAGCAGCCGTACGGACATTATTGCGCAATTCTGCCCCGTTAGAAACACCGATTGAATTGCCTGTAGAGATTGATGGTTTTCAAGGTCGCCC
>CAZKST010000203.1:0-5064 GCA_964555395.1 uncultured Thiotrichaceae bacterium
TTGTAGGGTGGAATAGCGTAGCGTATTCCACCATGCGGTTTATCATCTGTTGAGATGATTATTTATATTCAATCAAACGGCGTTTACGTCCGCGCCAGCGTAGCCAATAATAAGAAACTTGTCCCAAGGCAATTGGGAAATGTTGACATTGGGCATGAATGCCATATAACAACAATGTCACCAGATTATCGGATTTCCACCGCGCCCGCCAACCGCTCCGCAAACAGAGCACCGCAAAAAAAGCAATAAACGCTAAAAAAGGCAATAAACTGAATAATAAAACACTTAAAGTTAACGAGCCGAACAATAAACCTAATAAAATCCCTGTATTGCGAAAATTATGCTTTGCTTCCGCCGCCCATAAAGGGAAATCACTGTGTTTTAATAATTGTGAAACTTCCGCATAAGCATGACCCGTGCGGCTGGCGCGTCGCCACCATTGAGAAAATTTGTGAATGGCTAAATCATGCAAGGTCATGGGGTGATTAATATGCACAATTCTATAGTTTTTTGCCCGCATCCGTTGACACATTTCTGGCTCTTCCCCCGCAATTAATTGGGGATTATAACCGCCGACGGTGGCTAAAGCTTCGCGCCGCATCAACGCATCACCGCCGCAAAAAGCAACATCGCCCAGCGGATACAGCCATTCTAAATCTAAAACCCGTTGATAAATGGAAGCTAGCGGATAGCGTTCGCGCCGATGTCCCGCAACAACCGCAATTTTGCGGTCACTTTGCATTTCTGCATACGCGGCATTGACAAATTCACTGTGAATTAAAGTATCACCATCTAAAAATAAAATGTAAGGTGCATCAGTCGCTTGCCAGCCAGCATTGCGCCCAATCGCTGCCGCTGGGCGTTCGGGTTTAACGCTTAAAACTTGCGCGCCTAATTTTGCCGCCCGCTCTAAACTGCCATCTGTTGAATTTGAATCTACATAAATAATGGTATAAGGCTGTAAAGCAGCAGGAATTTGCATGGCTTGTACCGCTAAAATGCACTGTACGAGCCGCTCCCCTTCATTACGTCCAATAATAACCACGGCTAATTGAGGTTTATCTGTCATCGTGTTTGACAAATTATTCATAAATAAGCAGCTCAAGTGGATTTAGAGTTGATAAATTTTACCCAACCATAGACAGGCAGTATATAAACTTAACATGCCTAATAATTCGGACATTTCTTCAAGAACAGGAAAAATAGTATTTGTTTGTCTGGACATCCAAAAATAGGCTTCTAAAAATTCGAAAATAAAAACGCAAGGTAAAAAAATCATAGTTGTTATTAACACAAGGCGAATTTTATTTTGCAATTTAGCATCAACACGGATAGCTCTATTTAATGTCCAAAGTTGTTGCACAACAAAGCCCACAATCCCAATAATGATTGGCGCGGCAATCAACCATGGATACCCTTTACCATATAAAGGGGTGTCATTTAGCATTCCTGTCGAGCGGTCTAGCCATGAACCAATTGTTTCATGCACACTGCCCACTTCATCCGCCGATAACGCAATACAGCCTAAAGCAGCAAGTTGAAATAAACGGCGTTGATAGGTTTTAAGCGTGTAAAGCGCAGCATTTCCCCAGCCAAGTAAAATAAATCCCCAACCTGCCATAAAAAATAAAGTACTAGAAAACCACGTTGCGACTGTATTTTCTTCACGCAAATCTAATAAAGCTAACACGCGATGCCAGTTAATTTTAAATAAGCGTTGCCAATCAGCTTGTTCCGTTATATGGGCAAAATAAGTACATAACACAAAAAATAAGCAGAGCACAAAAAATGGCACAACAAATTTAGAGAGTAAATCTGTGATTCTAATGATAAATACTCCTCAATCAATCATTACAGCATCTTATAAAAAGCATGAAATGCTGCTTTAAATTGCAGTGAATACAAAGCATATAAAGCTAGGCGTTTATAATATTTCCAGCGTAATTTAGGGTGCTGCGCTAATACATCGGCGAAATCTTCGCAGATAAGCTTAAAATTGTCATAGTTACGTTTTTGAGAGCCATGCGCGGTTAACTGGTCAGGTCGTCCATCTATATTCCAAACCGCCACTGGTTGAGAAGTATCTAAATAATGAATCGTACAACGCAAAGAAGCGAGCAAATAAAATTGCATATCCGTATATTTTCTAAGACGTTCATTAAACTTAACTTTAGTTAAAATGGATTTTTTAAACAAACTCGCGTTTGTATGAATCGTATTAAAATAAAAAAAATTATAATACCAATCCTTATAAATTTGAGCATGACAGAGTTTATTGCCTTGTTTGTCAATATAGTCCACTTTGGAAAAAACCAAGTCAACCTCGGGATGCGCCAATAAATGCGCTAATTGCATGGCTAATTTATGGGGATAGTAATAGTCATCATCATCTAAAAACGCGACATATTCTCCTTTAGCAATCTGCAAGCCATAATTGCGCGCCGCCGCTGAACCGCGTGATTTTTCAAAGCGGATTACAGTGATGCGTGAATCATCAGCCAGCTGGATGGCGGGGGTTGAACCGTCATCTATAACAATCACTTCAACAGTTTGATATGTCTGTTGTAATACACTCTCAACCGCAACCTTCAAGAAATGAGGGCGATTTTTAGAAGGGATAACCACTGAAATAAGCGGTTGATTTGTATTTGCGTCCATATATTTGCATCCATAGTATTTTTTATTGTTTTAGAAGTTACGCAGTTGAACAAAAAAACCGTGTAGGATGGGCTGACGGTCACTGCCATTAAGTTAAGAATAAAATAAAGCAATACATGGGTTTAGCTTCCCCCTTTGAAAAAGGGGGATTGAGGGGGATTTTAAGCGGGTGAAAAATATTGCGCTATTTAAATCCCCCCTGCCCCCCTTTTTCAAAGGGGGAAACGGTTTGCAGTAAATTATCTTATTAAATTTAATAGGATACAGCTTAACTTAATGGCTTTGGGGCTGACGGTAGGAAGCCCATCAAAACTGTTTAGTGGCACTTATTCACAGAATCGCTTGAGTTAGCGCAAATTTATTCTTGCACGCTAGCCTGTTGATGGGCTTCCTTACGTCAGCCCATCCTACTTTTATTTGAACTGCGTAACTTCTAATTACATCACACAGCACATCAAGCAAACATCACAACATCTTATAAAAAGCATGAAGTGCTGCTTTAAATTGCAGTGAATACAAAGCATATAAAGCTAGGCGTTTATAATATTTCCAGCGTAATTTAGGATGCTGCGCTAATACATCGGCAAAATCTTCGCAGATTAACTTAAAATTATCATAATTACGTTTTTGAGAACCTGGTGCTGTAAGCTGGTCGGGTCGTCCATCTATATTCCAAACCGCCACTGGTTGAAAAGTTTCTAAATAATGAATCGTGCAATGCAAAGAAGCGAGTAAATAAAATTGCATATCATCATATTTACCAATGCGCTCATCAAACTTAACTTTAGCTAAAATGGATTTTTTAAACAAACTCGCGTTGGTATGAATCGTATTAAAATAAAGAAAATTATGATACCAATCTTTATAAATTTGGGCATAACAGACTTTATTACCTTGCACATCAATATAGTCCACTTTGGAAAAAACCAAATCCACCTCTGGATGCGCCAATAGATAAGCCAGTTGCATTGCTAATTTATGCGGATAGTAATAGTCATCATCATCTAATAACGCGACATATTTCCCTTTAGCAATCTGCAAGCCATAATTGCGTGCCGCCGCCGCGCCGCGCGATTTTTCAAAACGAATTAAAGTAATGCGCGAATCAGCCGCAAGCTGTGCCGCTGGCATTGAGCCATCATCCACGACAACCACTTCAACATTTTGATATGTCTGTTGTAATACACTCTCAACCGCTGCTCTTAAGAAATGAGGGCGATTTTTAGAAGGGATAACCACTGAAATGAGAGGCTGACTTGTGTTTGCATCCATATTGTTTTTTTTATAAAGTTAAGAGTAACGTAGTTGACATTGCACAGTACATCAAGTAAATGATGCAATCAACTCCATAAAACCACATTGGGTTTTATTTGATTACCACATTTTTTTGCAATTTTCTGCAATTGTTTTTGCTGAAAATGGTTTTTAAGGTGTTAATTACGACAGCGGCAAAATTCAAGCGAGCTGTATAAACATTTAACTTTTTATTTTCAACAATACCTATGTAACCTAAAAACACATCCATGACACATCATACTCAGCCCTCTGATTCTACTACCCCTGATACCGCTCACCTTGAAGAACATGACATCATTTTACAACGTCGGGCAAAATTAACCGCGTTACGCCAACAAGGCGTTGCTTTTCCTAATGACTTTCGTCGTGATGCTTTAGTCGCGGATTTAATTGAACAATATGCTAATCAAGATAATGATAGTTTAACCCAAACGCCGTTAATATTTACCGTTGCAGGACGGATAATGACCCGCCGCGTTATGGGAAAAGCTGCCTTTGTCCATTTGCAAGACATGTCAGGGAAATTACAAGTTTATATCAAACGTGATGATGTCACAGAAGCCGCTTATGAAGCATTTAAAAACTGGGATTTAGGCGACATTATTGGTGTTCAAGGTTATTTATTCAAAACCAAAACGGGCGAATTATCGTTACATGCCCAAACGGTGCGTTTATTAACGAAATCTTTGCGTCCTTTGCCTGAAAAATTCCACGGCTTAACTGACCAAGAAACCCGCTACCGTCAACGCTATTTAGATTTAATCAGTAATGAAGAAAGCCGTAAAGTTTTTATTTTACGCTCTAAAATTATTACTTATATTCGCCAATTCTTAATTGAACGCCGTTTTTTAGAAGTTGAAACCCCAATGATGCACCCCATCCCTGGCGGCGCGACGGCGCGTCCATTCGTCACGCATCATAATGCGCTGGATATGGAATTATATTTGCGAATTGCCCCAGAATTATACTTAAAACGCTTAGTAGTTGGTGGTTTTGAACGGGTTTTTGAAATTAATCGCAATTTCCGCAATGAAGGTATTTCAACCCGTCACAACCCAGAATTCACCATGTTAGAATTCTATCAAGCCTATGCAGATTATCATGACTTGA
>CAZKST010000203.1:5164-6306 GCA_964555395.1 uncultured Thiotrichaceae bacterium
CCAGAATTCACCATGTTAGAATTCTATCAAGCCTATGCAGATTATCATGACTTGATGGACATGACTGAATTGTTATTCAGAAATATTGCCCAAGATTTACTGGGGACAACCTCTGTTCCCTATCAAGACCAAGTTTATGATTTTGCAAAACCTTTTGCACGCTTAACTGTTGTAGAAGCTATTAACCGTTTCAATCCAGAATATAGTATTGAAGCCCTCAGTGATTTAGCACAATTACGCACCATTGCCGAGCAATTAAAAATCAAAATGTTAGGGCATGAAGGGATAGGAAAACTACAATTTGATATTTTTGAAAGTACCACAGAACACCGCTTACAAGACCCTACCTTTATTATTGCGCATCCTGTTGAAATGTCACCCTTAGCGCGGGTCAATGACCAAGACGCTACGATTACTGACCGTTTTGAATTATTTATTGGTGGGCGGGAAATTGCCAACGGCTTCTCCGAGTTAAACGACCCCGAAGACCAAGCAGAACGCTTTAAACAACAAGTTATTGCGAAAGAGGCGGGAGATTTTGAAGCCATGCACTACGACGCAGATTATGTCTGCGCCTTAGAATATGGCTTACCACCGACAGCAGGGGAAGGCATTGGGATTGACCGGTTAGTGATGTTACTCACCAATCAACCCTCAATTCGTGACGTATTGTTGTTCCCACATTTACGCCATAAATAGCCAATAATTAACGCTTCAATAGTCACTATTGAAGCGTTAAAAAAAAGGCTAAATACATTAGATAACAACCAATTCACTTTCTGATGAATGTGCAGTTGCTGCATGAGGAGCGCAGCCACAAGTAGCAGCATTTCCGCAGCTATCACAATGTGACTCACCTTCCGACAAAGTTTCTTCTAAAATGGCTAAAGTGGCTTTTGCACACCGTCCGCATTGTTTTACAACCCCTAATTTTTGTCGTAATTCACGGATAGTTGAAGCCCCTTCCAAAATAGCAGAACGTAGTTGTTTATCAGTCACAGGCTCACACAAACAAATATACATAAATCAACCCCCAAACAAGTTAGCTTGCGTAAAACTATAGAATAAATGAGAATCATTGTCAACTTGTTGCCTTACAGCCATTAAGTTAAAGATGTTTGTAATTTGTAGGGTGGAATAGC
>CAZKST010000204.1:0-6287 GCA_964555395.1 uncultured Thiotrichaceae bacterium
GAACCAGCAGATTTACAGTCTGCCCCCTTTGGCCGCTCGGGAACCCCTCCGAAATAGTCGTCATATAATAGTGACTTCTTAAAAAAAGTCAAATACAATTTTTAGCCACTATTTTAATCAATATCATCTATGCTAGCTTAATAACACAAGTTAGTTATAAAGTTAGTCACTGATAGCTACACTTGTTTTGTAGAAAGGCAAAATAATACTCGATGATTTTATTAATTGCAAGGCTTTTGTGAAAAAAATTATGTCTTATTCCATTAAAGCAGTTTCTTTTGATTTAGATGACACCTTATGGGAGATTGAGCCAGTAGTCGAACATGCTGAACGTTGTTTACATGAGTGGTTATTGTCTTATTATCCCCGTCTTGCGAAAAAATTTAGCATTGCTGATATGAAAGCAATGCGGTTTCGCTTATTAAGACAGCGACCTGAGCTTAAATCAGATTTATCTGGTTTGCGAAAATTAGCCTTAACACAAGCAGCAGAAGCCGTGGGATATGAACCACATTTTATTGAGCAAGCATTTCAAGTATTTATTGATGCGCGTCATCAACTTCAATTTTATCATGATGTTTTGCCATCATTAGAGCGTTTACAGCAGCATTATCGTTTGTGCGTACTCACTAATGGCAATGCTGATATTTATCGTTTAACGCCACCTACTTGGTTTAGTTGTTCTATAAAAGCGTGTGACGTGCAAGCTGTTAAACCAGAACCCGCGATGTTTTCAGCGGTTTGCGAAAGATTACAATTGCATCCAGCCGAAATTGTGCATGTAGGGGATGATATTGAATGTGATGTAGAAGGCGCATTAGCTTTTGGAATGCACGCAGTATGGATGAATCGCCGTCGTAAAGCATGGACAGGAAAAGGAAAACCACATGCGATTGTGGCTTCTTTAGTAGAATTAGAAAAGTGGTTAGCGCAACGTGTAAATTAATCAACGGTTTGTATTCAGTTTGCCAGTCTTTTGAGAGTTGGCGGATTTTTGAATTTATTCCGTTGTATAGCAAACGAACTTTAAAACAAATATCTTTATCTGAACCAAAATTAACACAATTTATTGAATTATCACAATTTTCAAATCATCCTTTTTGTGAAAATTAAGTCAATTGTGCGAATTGCGGTTCAGACAAAGATGCGCTGCGTAACTTCTAATTTAGCTATTGAATTTGGAGTTACTAAATTTGGATTAATTGATATTTTTGCCTAACAACGCTAAACCAATAGAAGAAATGGTTTTAATCAAGTTCGCCCAGAAATTAACGGAAGTAGAAACCGCTTGGTCGTGTAATTTAAACACTAAAGCCCGCTGATATTCTATCGTTTTATTATCTTGCATTAAACGTTCTGCAATCCGCGTTGTCACATCACCATCAATTTGAATGACTGTTTGCATTAAAATTTCTTCTGTGCCAATTTCCCAAATTTTACGGATAGTGGTTAATTGCGCTGTATCTAAATCTAAATCAGGCACATTTTGCATCCGTTCGCGGCTAATGTCGTTATTCCAAGTTTCATTAGTTTGAGCAAATGCAAACCGTGCATCTTCTTCAAGATTTTCCATATCCATATCTTGGATATTGACAGAGTGTTTATCGATATAGTCTTTTACAAATTGCTCAGCCTGTTGGGCAAACGCTTCGCGACTAAAAGACGCTGTTGCATCTGCTTTTTGTAATTCACGCACAGCTAAATTACTGAAAATAGAAACTAATTGTTCAGATTGGGTTTTAATTCGTCCCAACATAGATAAATGTTCATCATCATTTGCTAAGGCTTTGCCCTCTTCGCGCCGTCTAACAATGGCTTTCATTTCCCGCGCCGCACATTGGCGCAACTCCCAAAAAGACAAAATTCCTGCCGAATCCCATGAGTGCATTGCTTCCCGACATTCCAACTCAACTAATTTATAGTGATAAGCTGTAGCAATATCCCAAAATGCTTCTCGACGGTTGGAGGGCATTTTACAGCCGCTCATTTCCTTTTTTATAATGGTATTAATTTCAAGGTTTAAAGCATTCCCTACCACCGTCTTGATGGCATCAATCGTATTTGTCGTTAACATAAACACATAACCTTCTACGGTTAATTAAGAGGATAAAATCGCTAATGATTAACCTGGAGATGCAATAGAGGGTGCTGGTTCAGTAGGCGATGTAACAGACGAAGCCAATGTATTTGAAGCTTCAGATGAAGAACCAAAACTACGCAAAGTGCTTGCTAAATTTAACAATTCACCAATGGCTTTAATATTACGCTGAATAATTTCTTGCCCTTGTTTTTCACGCTCTTGATGAAATTCGCGTACATCTTCTAAAGGACTTTCTAAGAAATCTTCATGAATTGTGGTTTCAATATCACCATCTACTAAGTTAATTTGGCTTTGCATTACACGCGAATTATCTGCAATTTCTACATCGCCATCTTCTTTTAGAGTTGTTTTTGATGTCACAATCGTTGTAATACGCAATGTAACCACTTTTTTCAAAGCTTCCGTTGCTTGATTAACAACTTCTTCAATCCCTTGCTCTAATTTTTGAGTATTCATAATGCTAAAAGACCTGTTAAATTGTGAGAAAAATGAAATGAATTAGGAATTAATATAATATAGTTTTTTGGGAGCAAATAGAATGACAATAAATGAGAGATATAGCATTTCTACCCCCCCTCGTTTAGTGCGTTTAGATGCACTACGCGGATTTGCTGTTGCTTTGATGATTATTTACCATACATGTTACGACTTAAATTATTTTCAAGTGTTACATTTAAATTTACAACATCATCTTGGCTGGTTAGCATTCAGAAACTTAATTGTCGCCAGCTTTGTTTGTATTGTTGGCATCAGTTTAGTTTATGCACATTATCCTACCATCCATTGGCGAAAATGGTCAGTACAACTCATCAAATTACTCTTAAGCGCGCTCTTAGTCAGTATTGTCAGTTTTTGGCTATTTAAACAACGCTTTATTTTTTTCGGCGTTTTACATTTTATCAGTCTTGCCGTATTAATAGGAATTCTGTTTTTACGCAATACTTGGCTAGCGATTGGCGGCGCACTCTTTTGTTTAAGCATAGGTTTATTTTTGCAACATCCTATTTGTAATCAAAATAGTTTACAATGGTTAGGTTGTATGACATTTAAACCGCCTACAGAAGATTATGTTCCTTTTTTACCTTGGTTTGCTGGCGTTCTACTAGGCATTCTTTTAGCTAAAATCCCCCTAATTCGTCATTGGCTTTGCACACCCCATTTATTTTCATTTTTAAAAAGGTTTGCTTGGTTAGGCAGACATAGCTTAGCGATTTACTTACTTCATCAACCCTTACTTTTTGGCATAATAGCACCCATTGCATGGTTAATTCGGTGACAAGACTTGCATATACTGTCAAGTTTTTATCACCTTTGGCTATTTTGTTTCAAAAAGAAACGCATATTATAAAAAATCATAAAATCTAATAATGATACTGTATCAAGCAACAATTATTTGCTTAGCCTTTTGGAGATAACCTATGAATATTAATGAAGTCTGTGGCAATATTGTAAATAATGTGCATTCTGCGCTTGGGTGTGCAGTCGTTGATTTAAGTAGCGGTTTAATTTTAGGGGTGCATCACCGCATTCCTTATTTTACCCAATCCTACATTGACACCGTTGCCGCCGCTGCGGTTGATATGTTTCGCGGGCGCACCATTAGCGCAGTAGAAAACATGTTATCTAATATTCGTGGAACAAAAGCTGCATCCATGATTAAAGAAGTACAAATGACCACAGAAAATACCTACCATTTCATGGCAATTGTGCCCGAAAAACCTGATGCACTGGTTGTCTTAATTACCGATAAAAAAGTCAACTTAGGCATGGGCTGGGTAGCCGTTCGCAATGCTTTACCTCAATTAGCCCCCATGTGTCCTTAATGCTGTAATAAGCTGGGGTCGCACTTGTATATCACATCAGTTTAAACTAGATTAACGTCCTTTATAACAACACAATTGAATTCTGTTTGGAGAAATAAATTATGAGCATTAACGAAATTTGTTCTACGATTGTTAGAGAAGTAGATTCTGCTTTAGGGTGTGCAGTGGTTGATTTAAATAGCGGTTTATTATTAGGCGTTTCCCATAACGTTCCTTATTTTACCCAATCTTATTTAGACGCAGTGGCAGCGGCGGCGGTGGACATGTTCCGTGGACGTACAATTTCTGCGGTAGAAGACATGATTTCTAATATGCGTGGTAGTCCCCGCAAAAATTTCTTAAAAGAAGTGCAAATGACAACTGACCATACATTTCACTTCATGATGATTATTCCTGAAAAACCTGATTGCTTAGTGGTATTAATTACCAACCGTAAAGCTAACTTAGGCATGGGCTGGGCTTCTTTACGTCGTTCTTTACCTAAATTAGTGCCATTATGTCCTTAATTGGGACACAAAGTTAAAACCTATCTGCGTAACGCCTAGAAGCGTGATGGGACATACTCCTTACGCTTCTCTCCTCAAAAGTGGCTTGAACTCTATGTGGTTTAAAAATCTCCAGCTTTTTCGTTTTCTCAAACCCTGCACTTTAACAGCGGAAAGTTTAGAACAACAGTTAGCAACTCACCGTTTTCACCCCTGTGGCTCACTAGAATTACACTCTGTAGGTTGGATTCCGCCATTAGGTGAAGAAACCAATGCTTTAGTTCATGAAAACAATCACTGTTTAATTTTTGCCATTCGGCGACAAGAACGCATTTTGCCTGCAACCGTCGTGCGGGATTTAGTCAATGAAAAAATTAAAAAAATTGAGACTGAACAGCAAAGAACCGTGCGGGGGCGCGAACGCAAAGCGATTAAAGAAGAAGCTTTGCAAGAATTAATTCCGCGTGCTTTTACCCGCTCACAAGAAACCCGTTTGTATATAGATTTGAATAATCAATGGTTATTGATTGATGCAGGCAGTCAGAAACGCGCCCAAGACATCACCAGCTTTTTGCGCAAAACACTAGGCAGTTTGCCGATTATCGCCCCGCAATTAATACAAAAAGTGGATTTTGTACTAACAGATTGGTTACGCAATCAACAGCTTCCCCCTGATTTAGTCCTCGCAGATGCCTGTCAATTGGTAGAAAATAATATTGATGGCGCGAGTGTTAGCTGCAAACGACAAGATTTACACGCCGAAGAAGTGTTAAAACATTTAGAAGCGGGTAAACAGGTTTCTAAATTAGCGTTAAATTGGCAAGAACGTGTTAGTTTTGTCATTGATGATGCGTTTGGCTTGAAAAAACTAGAATTTTTAAGCGTAGAAGAAGATGAAAATCCCGCGCAAGATGCAGCAGAACAATTTGACCGCGATTTTGCGCTCATGAATTTAGAATTAGCCGCCTTTTTAAAACGCTTAATTGAATGTTTTGGCGGCGAAAACGAAGCGGCTTATAGTGCGATGGTTTAATTATTTTGCTCTATGTTTAACTAACGGATAAAAAAAGTAATATCCCAGTTAAACTGATTAAAAAAACGCTATCATACCAATGCCAACGAAACTCAGTTAAACAATAAAACTGTCCGCAATAACCGCGACATTTCATTGCTTTTTCAATTTGTTGCGCACGCTCCACAGCCCGCACAATCAACATTCCCAATAAATTGCCAACACTATAATAAGTGTGCCAACGTGTTTGCCAACGAAACCCGCGTGCTTGCATGGCGCGGGTTAATTGCTGCCAAGTTTGTCCCAACACCGTAATGTAACGCAAGGTAAATAATAGCAAATGAATTAATTTTGCAGGCATTCCCAAACGATACAGCGCATAGCCTAAAGTAACATGGTCTAAAGTAGAAAGTAATGCTGTCAATATACACAACACCGCATAACTTTTTAAAGTCAATAGCATTGCCATATTAAGCCCGTTCTCACTCAACGCCACGCCCGCAATATGGATAAACGCATGTCCTGAAGTGCTCAGTGGCAATAATAACCACAACAATATCAAAAAATAACTGATTTGTTTTAAGCGATAAAAAGTTAAAGACCACGCATTAGGATTACACGCTAATAATAAAAAACTTATTAACAAGGCATAAAAACACATCAATACAGCACTTTGTAAACTTAACCATAAGGCAAATAACAAAACACTGAGTAAACAAACCCGTGGGTCAAGTTGCTGTAAAGAAATCATAGAAATGTGAGAAAATGAAAATAAATACAATTAAGCAAACATGAGAATTGTAGGGTGGAATAGCGAAGCGTATTCCACCACGACGTTCCGCAAAAGCTGGGCAAAAATAAATTAT
>CAZKST010000205.1:0-6260 GCA_964555395.1 uncultured Thiotrichaceae bacterium
CGTTTTTTAGAGCTTTTAAACCTGCTAGGTTTTTGAAACCTAGCAGGTTTTTTAATTTAAATATATTGCCGAATTCGCGTTAATTTAAGCATTGATAGTTCTTGTATATATTCTGTCTTGCGCAGACCCCTGGTATCACGCCATTAATAAGTAGTCCAGCCCCCATTTCAATACATTCTGTTTCTGTCCCAGAAAACTCATCAACTTTGGTATAGCCCCATGCTTTACATCGCTTTACTGCTTCTTGTTTTGCGCCTTCCCAATCTGGGATAGCTGGAGCATTTGGAGAGGTTTCATAACCTAATTTTATTGTTCCATCAGCCTTGCTTCCACCCATTGCCTGTGGGACTACTGATTTTGCAGGAGTTTGTGCGCAGCCTGATATGATTAAGACAATTGCTGTCATTGAAATAAGAACATAGTTCTTCATTATTTTTCCATTTTGCTATTAAGTAGTAAATAAAGTTGACCCGAGTTCAACAAAGTTTTTTCAAGTAATTATTTGTGTATCTTAAAAAAAATAATAAAAGGACAAAATCTCACGATTATTTATTACAAAAGATACATAATAAATTTAACAGTGATTTTCTGTGATGTCGATAGGTTTATAAGGTTTTTATTTTTACTTAAAACAAAACACCATGCAAAACAGCTTTTAACAACGTGCCAGCAATTGCGCCGTATGCTGCTGGTTTTAACACTGACGCAACCCGCTGACCTGCGGAAATTAAAATCGCAATCCCTGCAAGGTCAAAAGGCGAAATTAATAAACCCGCCATCCGATTCAATTCCGTTACAGTAAGCCCACCTAAGCAACCACTATCATTAAGTTAAGCTCAAATGCAGTGTGGAATAGGTGCAAGTCGCATTGTTTTTAATAATTTTTTGGAGCTTTGAGCTTTGTGGCGTTTGATGGTGGAATACGCTTCGCTATTCCACCCTACATATTTAACTTAATGCTAACCAACCCTATCCATAAGAAACTTGCTTTACAGTTTCTTAAAGCAGTTTTTCAATGGCTTTAATTAACTCATCAGATTCAGGTTTAACTTTACTGGGGAAACTTTGAATAATATTGCCTTGACGATTAATTAAATATTTGTGGAAATTCCATTGTGGAAATTCACCCGTTTTAACCGCTAAAGCTTTAAACAGCGGATGTGCATTTTTCTCACTTGCACCGACTTTCTCAAACATTGGAAATTCAATGCCATAAGTAGAACGGCAAAAAGCTTGGATTTCATCTTCATTATCAGGCTCTTGCCCGCCAAAATCATTAGAGGGAAAACCTAAAATCACTAAACCTTTTTCTTTATACTTTTTGTAAAGCGTTTCTAAACCTTCATATTGAGGCGTGTAACCACATTGACTTGCTGTGTTAACAATCAAAACTACTTTATTTTGATAGACTTCACACAATTTAACAAATGTTTTGGTATTGAGTGGACGCACTTCAAAATTTAACACATCTGGGCAAGCTTGAACCGTCGTCATAAAAAACACTCCTAAGCAAAATAAACCAAATAAAGAAAAGCTTTTTCTCATCTTAGTTTCCTCACAAGTTAAAACAACACATTAAGCAAAATATTAGAGTTTTTGTTTCCACTGAAAAAGAATTTCTAAAGCTTGACGTGGGGTTAAATTATCAACCTCTAAAGCTCCTAATTCAGCAATAACAGGATGTTGTGCCGTAGCATTCTCCGTTGTCGTTGCAGTGGCTAATGTTAATCCCAACTGTTGCGAAGTTAATTGTAATTGCTGTGCTTCTAATTGTTTCAAGCGTTTACGCGCCGCATCAATCACAATGCGCGGAACGCCCGCCAACGCCGCCACTTGCAAACCGTAACTACGACTTGCCGCGCCGCGCTTTACTTTATGCAGAAAAACCAGATTTTCCCCCTGTTCAACTGCATCCAAATGAATATTGCCCACCCCGCGACAGTTTTCAGGTAATGTCGTCAATTCAAAATAATGCGTTGCAAAGAGACAATAGGCTTTAATACGGCGCGCCAGAAAATCAGCCGCCGCCCACGCAAGCGATAAACCGTCAAAAGTGCTTGTCCCGCGTCCAATTTCATCCATGAGCACCAGACTATTTTCCGTTGCGTTATGCAAAATATTAGCAGTTTCTGTCATTTCTACCATGAACGTCGACCGCCCCCCTGCTAAATCATCACTCGCACCGATGCGGGTAAAAATAGCATCAATATCGCCAATCATCGCCGCTGTTGCAGGAACAAAACTCCCAATATGTGCCAAAATAACAATTAATGCAGTTTGTCGCATAAAAACCGATTTTCCACCCATATTGGGTCCCGTGACAATCAGCATTTTTTGTTTAGTATCAAGCTGTAAATCATTAGGCATAAAAGGCGTTTCTTGCACTGCTTCAACAACTAAATGTCGTCCATCTTCAATAGTTAAGATAGGCTCAGTTGTAAATTTAGGCGGATATAAACGTAAATTATCGGCGCGCTCTGCAAAACAACTTAAAACATCAATTTCTGCCACCGCCGCCGCCGTCGTTTGTAATGCCGCTAATTGAGTTAAAATATTTTCTAAGACTTGCTCATACAAATATTTTTCACGCGCTAAAGCCCGCTCTTGCGCGCTTAATACTTTGTCTTCAAACGCTTTTAACTCCGCTGTGATATAACGCTCTGCGCCTTTGAGGGTTTGCCGACGGGTATAATGGGCGGGCACTTTTTCCGCGTGAACTTTGCCAAATTCAATGTAATAGCCATGTACACGGTTAAAACCTACTTTTAGCGTGTTAATCCCTGTTGCTTGTCGCTCGCGTTGTTCTAAGTCAGCTAAAAATTGTTCGGCATGACTGCTTAAATTGCGTAATTCGTCTAAAACAGCATCATAACCGTCGGCAATCACGCCACCATCACGCACTAAAAAGGGGGGATTATCTACAATAGCCGCTTGTAATTGCTGTTGTAATTCTGGAAATTCATAAATATTCTGTTTAAATGCTTGAAAAGTGCTTAAATCACTTAAAAACTGCAATAAATGGGGTAAACGTGTTAAAGCATTGCGTAATTGCGCTAAATCACGCGGGCGGGCGGATTTTAAAGCCACGCGGGCTAAAATGCGCTCAATATCGCCCACGCCTTTTAAAATTTCAAATAATTGATTTTGCACCCCTAATTCTAACAATTGCCCAACGCAAGCATGACGGGCTTGTAAAATCGTTTTGTCGCGCAAGGGGCGATGTAGCCAGCGGCGCAATAAACGACTCCCCATCGCGGTTGCACACTGGTCTAATACGCCAATTAAGGTATGTTCGCGTTTGCCAAAATTAATGCGGCTGTCTAGTTCCAAATTGCGGCGGCTTGCGGCATCAATTAAAATCGTTTCTTCGCGCCGCTCCCAACGCAAGCCTTGAATGTGAGGTAATGCAGTACGTTGCGTATCTTGTGCATATTGCAGCAAACACCCCGCCGCGCTAATTGCTACAGTCAATTCAGCACAGCCAAAGCCCGCCAAATTTAATGTGCCAAATTGTTGATTTAATAAACGTTGTGCTGTTTCGCTGTGAAAATACCATTCAGGCTGTTTACGCATTGTCAATTGATTAGGTAATACTAAACTATTGTTTTCACTAATTAACAATTCAGCGGGACGTAAACGTTCTAATTCACTAAGCAACGCCATTTGCCCGCGCATTTCGCTCACACTAAATCGCCCGCTGGCTAAATCTAAAATGGCTAAACCGATTAAATCTTGCTGATGATGAATTGCAACCAGCAAATTATCTTGACGCTCTTCTAACAAAGCCTCATCTGTTAATGTACCCGGCGTGATAATGCGCGTTACTTTGCGCTCGACAATGCCTTTACTGGTCGCAGGGTCGCCGATTTGTTCACAAATGACGGCAGATTCGCCTATTTTAACGAGTTTAGCTAAATAGCCTTCAATCGCATGAAACGGCACGCCCGCCATGTGAATATCATGTCCTTGCACTTTCCCGCGACTGGTCAAGGTAATATCCAGCAATTGTGCGGCGCGTTTAGCATCTTCAAAAAATAGTTCGTAAAAATCGCCCATGCGATAAAACAATAACATGTGTGGAAATTCTGCTTTGATGCGTAAATATTGCTGCATCATAGGCGTGTGTTCAGATAAAGGAATAGAAGAAATTGCAGTCATTGATAATTTAGAATTTTAATTAGGAGTGAATATTGCTAATAAAGGATGTTTGTATAAAACAATAGATAACCAATGTTAAATGAAAAAATGCGTTATATTGCTTGTAACTGCTACTATTCTAAAGATAGAACGCATTATTTAAGTGATTTTCTCACTTAAGTATTTTGAAATGAAAATAACGAATTGCATTATTGTCTGAACCCTGTCACATAATTAACTCAATTTCCTTAATTTTTAAGGTGTTTAATTAGATTAGTTATGAAACACAGTGAATTGTAGTTCAGATAAAAGTGAACTGCGTAATTTTTAATTATATGTTGAGTGGGAATAACTTTGCGAGTTTCTTTTAAGCAAGATAAGTATAATCATTGCTTTAATGTTTAAATAAGGAAAAATGAATGTTGAGAAAACTCTTATTTTTTACTGTATTTTATGCAGCATCACTAAATACAGCTCATGCCGAATCCATCAAATTTCTGCAATGGTGGGATGAATATGTTATTCAACGCGGAGATAAATCAGGTTCAGTCGCTTATGGTCGTAAAACTCAAGCAGAGCAGGGCTTAGATGTAGATAACGATGGTGTAAAAAATGATTCTCGGTTATGTATTCCCTTTAGTTTACAAGAGGATAAACCTTTACATCCTGAAGCTTTATGTGTTGCAGGCACATTAAAAAATGCTTATCGCAATGACCGTCCCAGCTCTGTTTTTTATGGAGGGATGGTGGCAAATTACACGCAAACGGCTGACCAAACAGTCACTGACAGTTTAGGGCGCACTTATCCCTTAGTACGTTCTTTTGCGCAAGCCAGCGTGCAGCCAGATGGGGCATCAATGATATTAGGTTATCACCCAAGTTTTCCTAGCAATATTCGGCGGATGATTAATAACTATAACGTTGATAAATTGTATTGGGCAGATATGACCTTTTTTGCAGTTGACCCCGCTTATACAAGCATGTCAGAAGCATTTTTAGCGATTCCAGAAGCACAAGTGAATTGGGCAAGTGTGTTTTTGTGGAAAAAAAGCGCGTTTGTCAATGGGGGCGCGTCTGCCGAGCGGATTATTCTGGATGACACCAGCCGTATTGTGTTTGATGCCGTTCGCCATCGCCGCAATATTCAAGAAGCCCGCGTGATTATTCAAGACGGCAATAATTTATTTATCAGTGAAGTATCGCTGGATATGTTGGCAGCAAATGACCCGTTAGAGCAAATTAATGACCCTAAAGCAAATGTCGGAAATTCAGGGGATACTTTAGAATTTAATCCGCTCAATTCTCGCTGGGCATATTATGGTCCTACTGATTGCGACATGATATTTTTAAAGCAATTTGCGACTTTTGAAGCGCATGAATTTACCGATATTCAAGCCGTTGGTTTATATTTAGCTACCCCAGAATTTCGCCATGCAGCAAGCATGTTAATCTTTGATAATTTTCGTTTTTATGGCACAACGCCCGCCTTAAAAGCTGCTGCTAATCCACCGCCGAGCCTCAATACCACCGATAATCCTAGCAGTGCCACCATGAGCACTGCACCTTTTGGTGTTGGATTTACTGCTGATGGGCAATTTTTAGCAACCAGTACCCGTTTTTATAAAGATATCAATGCCTATGGAAATCCTGTGACAGTGCGCAGTGATGATACTTTAGATATTCGCGGTTTAATTACGGTTGACCCTGCGCATATAGGCGCGCAAGCGGATTTATTTGTCGTGATTGAAGCGAGTATTTCTGATGACTTGCCGATGTTTTTTGTGTTTAACAGTACAGGCTGGATGCAACCGCTTGATGTTTTTGGAAATTTATCGCAGCAAATTTTACCATTGCGTGAAACACTCGCATTGCGAAAAGAAGAAATAGTGCAAATTTTCCCTGTTCGTTTAGATGCGTTTCGTAGTGATGAAACTTTAAAACAGCAAATTTTGCTGGGCTGTGCTGATCGCCCCATGACCTATAGCGGTAAACTGAATTTTGCCCCGTTGACTTTGAAATTTTATTATGGCTATCGCTTAGTGACTGATGGGACGTTAATTTTTAGTGCTGAACCGATTGAGGTTAGGTTAATGCCTTAAAACTGTTAATGAGAATTGTAGGGT
>CAZKST010000206.1:0-6178 GCA_964555395.1 uncultured Thiotrichaceae bacterium
CCTTAATTCGCATAATTTTCATAATTAACATAATGAAAAATTAAGGAAATTAAGTGAGTTGTGTAACAGGGTTCGGACAATTTTGTGGCGTTTTTTGGTGGAATACGCTTCGCTATTCCACCCTACAATTAATGGCAGTGACGCTCCCGCATGGGAATGAGATAAAAGATGAACTGCGTAACTTTTACTAATTAAAAACCTTGAAAATTAAGGAAATTATGTTAATTATGCGAATTAGGGTTCAGACAAGTTAAAAACAATAATTTAAAATTGTTGAGAACCGTTGTTTAGCGTTGAATAGAAGGCGGTAATGAGTTGATTTGTGTCAATAATTGCTGGATTTCAGCAGAGGAGGGCGTTTTTAATAATTTTGCGCAGAGACGAGATAAACCTTGCATATCTGTTTGATTAATAATCTGTTTTACTTCTAAATAAGATTCTGGACTGACACTAAAACACCGTAAACCTAGCCCGAGCAATAGGCGTACATAACGACTATCGCCCGCCATTTCACCGCACATGCTAATGGGAATATTGGCGCGATTGGCAGCATCAATGCTGAGTTTTATCAAACGCAATAAGGCAGGGTGAATGGGGTCAAATAAATAGCTAACACTGTCATCAATCCGGTCAATGGCGAGTGAATATTGAATTAAATCGTTTGTGCCAATGGAAAAAAAGTCGACCAAAGGCGCGTATAAATCAGCGCAAACGGCAATCGATGGCACTTCCACCATCACACCAATCGGTAATTTAGTATCAAAAGCGATATTTTTTTGCGTTAGTTCTTGTTGAATTTCTTTAACAATTGCCCGCACTTGTTGAATTTCTTGCATACCAGAAACCATTGGAATCATCATTTTGATTGAACCAAAGGCGGAAGCACGCAGAATGGCGCGAATTTGTGGACGGAATAAACTTTGGTCTTTTAAACAGATACGCACCGCTCGCAAACCCAGCGCGGGATTGACGGGCGGAATGTCGCCATCTTCACGCACGCGAGTATCAAATTGTTTATCCGCGCCTAAATCAAAGGTGCGGATGGTGACTGTACCGCCTTTTAATGCCCGAATGACGCGCAAATAAGCGTCAAAATGTTCTTCTTCATCAGGCGGCGCGTTGCGATTCATGAATAAAAATTCGGTGCGATAAAGTCCTACCCCTTCGCCGCCAACGCGCCGTACTGCCACCATGTCTTCAGGGAATTCAATATTTGCTTGTAATGCAATGGGAATTCCGTCGAGAGTTTGGGTGGGAGCATGTTTGATTTTATTGAGGGCGGTGCGATAGCGTTTTTCTTCCCGCTGCCGCATTCGGTAATAGCGCAACAGGGTTTCATCAGGGTCAATTAATACTGTGCCGCTAAAACCGTCGACAATTAAAGTATCAGTCGATTTGATATAAGGTTGTAAATGCCGCAAACCGACAATGGCGGGAATGGCTAAACTGCGGGCTAAAATGGCAGTATGTGAAGTGTGTCCGCCGTATTCAGTGACAAACGCGAGTACGCCTTTATGTTGCATCATTGCCGTGTCGGCGGGCGATAAATCGTCGGCAACAATGATAGTATTGGTTAAATCGGCGTTTTCGGGGTCAATGGGTAAATCGGTATAGCCGCGTAAAATGCGTTGCAAACGGGTGATAACATTTTCAATATCTTGTTTGCGTGCACTGAGATAGGGGTCGTCCATATCATCAAAGACTTTGACTAGGTTATCACAGTGCAGTTTTAACGCCCATTCGGCGTTACATTGTTGTTCGCGGATAAATTGAATGGGAGAGTCGACTAATAAAGTATCTTCCAGCATTAATAAATGGGTATCAATAAAGGAAGTAATATCAACTTGTGAAGAGGTTGAAGCCGCAGCATGGTTGCGGATATGCAGCAATTGCGCATGTGCCACCGCAACGGCGTTGAGTAAGCGTTGTACTTCTGCCTCTAAATCTTGGCGGGATAAGGTATATTCACTGATTTCAATTTCAGCATGGTCAATAAGATGAACTCTGCCAATAGCAATGCCTTTTGAAACACCTATCCCATGGAGTGCAATGGTCACTCGTCTTCTCCAAAACGGTTTTCAATTAATTCTGCTAACTCCGCAATCGCAATTTCTTCATCATTGCCAGAAGCGGTTAACTCAATATTTGTCCCTTTACTTGCTGCGAGTAGCATCACGCCCATGATGCTTTTACCATTTACTTCACGTTGTTCTCGCCGAATTGTAATATCGCTGTCAAATGAAGACGCTAATTTAACCAATTTAGCTGCTGCGCGTGCATGCAAGCCTAACTTATTTACAATCATAATAGTTTGTTTTTGCACAAAATACTCTCTTTTCTATCAAAATGGCATTATTTATTTAGACGTTATATGATGTGACTATGCAAGTCGCTATCCAATTAGATGATATATTTATATTTTTATTTTATATTCATATAGTTGATTGATGAAAAGAGCTTGTATGGCATACATATTGATTTAGGGATTAAATTTCAAGTATTCCTAACAGGAATAACGCTCCCTAAAATGGTGCAAATTCTTTATCTATCGCGCTTACTGCTTATTCTTTGACCAATTGTGCGACATCTAAGATGCCTTGACATCCGCCTGCCAATGCAAGTTCAGCTAACTTGTTTAAATCACATTTTGCATAATTCATTAATTTAACTAACATGGGTAAATTTAACCCAGACACTAAACGTACTTGATAATGTTTTAGTAAACTACAGGCAATGTTACAGGGAGTTGCGGCAAATAAATCTGTCAGCACTAATACGCCGTCTCCTTCTTCTAAACCATTATATAAAATTTCTGCATGATACCCCAAAATCAATGGATCATCTGATTGATGAACCGATAATGCTCTGATTTTTAGGGGGAGAATTTTAAAGGTTTGCTGTAATGTATCAATTAAACTCGTGCCAATATCATCATGGGTAATTAACAAAATGCCAACACTCATAATACAATCTGCTCTTAAATGGTTGAAATAGATATGACTTTAAAGCGTGTTTTCTTTAAAGTGAGTGAAGCGTGGTTAAGGTAACTCACGATGTCGCACTTGCAAGCCCTTATATGTTTGCCGCAAAAGTTTGGCGAGTTGTTCTACCACATATACTGACCGATGTTGTCCACCCGTGCAGCCAATCGCAATTGTAATATAACGGCGGTTACCTTCAATAAATTCAGGAATCCACGTTAGCAAAAATTGTGAGAGTTGTTGTAGTAATAATTGTACTTTACTTTGTCTTTGTAGAAAATCAATCACTGCGGGGTCTTTACCCGTTAATGGACGTAATTCTAACTGCCAATGGGGATTTGGCAAACAACGTACATCAAAAATAAAATCAGCATCTTGGGGGATACCGTGTTTATAGCCAAAGGATTGCAGTAACAAGGATAAATTTTGTTCAGAATCCGCTCCCACATATTGGCGAATCATATCGCGGAGTTGATGCACATTCATTTGACTGGTATCAATGCGAATATTGGCGCGGGCGGCGATAGGTTCTAATAAATTACGTTCTAAATGAATAGCTTCGGCTAAAGCCAATTCAGGCGTGGTCAAAGGATGTTTACGCCGTGTTTCACTATAACGTTTAATTAATACTGCATCACTAGCATCTAAAAATACAATTTCATAAGGAATTTGCATTTGCTCAAAAGCGGCTAATAACATTTCCATGTTATCTGTCGTCCGCGTATCAATTCCAACGGCAATAGATTCATGTTCTGTTTCTAAAACAGGTGCTTGTGCAGCTAGAGCAGGCAGTAAAGCAATGGGTAAGTTATCAATGCAATAAACGCCCATGTCTTCCAAACTGTGCAACGCAATCGTTTTGCCTGCACCCGATAAACCACTGACTACAAAAAATTTCATAACAATTTTATCGTTTTAAAATGAAGAGCTTTGTTGATAAACACAGAAAATCATGCCATGTTAGATACAATACGTTAAAACCAGCCAAATAAAATTAACATGTTTCATTCCTTTTCTACAAAAATATTGCTGCATAGAATGAAACGAAATTATTATCGTGCTTTCTTATTTTCCACTTTATTTAAGCTTTTAGAATGACTGCAAATACTTCTTTAGTTCATCGCTTTTTGATATTAATCAGCTGCATTTTAGTAATGCTTTATGGTGGTGTCACGCTATTTCAACAAGCCCCTCCAGCGGCAAATGATGCGTTTAAATTAGAGAATGGGGCACGTCTTGAATGGACAAATTGCTGGTTTAATGTCCCCAATGAACTGCATGTTTATTGTGGTTATTTAATTCCAAGTCAAGCAAAGAATGCAACGATAAAAACCGCTAGCGCAGTACAACACCGTTTAGCCGTCGTCGTGGTTCGCCAACAAGCGGGCAAAGTCACTGAATTAACTCGCCCTATACTTTATTTATCAGGCGGTCCCGGCGGCAATACTTTATTAGAAACCGATAATATCGCGTATTGGTGGCAATGGCTAAGTCATTTACAAACCGATTCAGATTTAGTGTTATTTGACCAGCGCGGGGTTGGCATGAGTCAACCTAATTTAAAATGCCCAGAATTTATTGAGACAGTTAAAACAAATCTTTCTCAAGTTTTAAGTTATGAAACCGATTTAAAAAATATACAACAAGCCGTACAAAGTTGCTATCAGCGTTTACAAACACAAGCGATTAATTTAGCTGAGCTAAACACAGAGCGTTTTGCACAAGATGCCAATGAATTAATGCAACTGCTGGGCGGTAAACAATGGACTTTATATGGCGAATCGTATGGCACTAAACTCGCGCTTGCCATTGCGCGCCAAACGCCTGAGCGTTTACGCGGTTTAATTGCTGAAGGGGTTTATCCTTTAGAAGTACAAAGCATTGAACAATTACCTGCTTTGCTAGATAACGCCTTAAGCCGCTTATTTGCAGGATGTGCCGCCGATAAACAATGTCAAACCGCTTACCCGCAACTTGCTACAGAATTTAATGCTGCTTTACAAAAATTACGCACCACGCCCATTACTTTAGAAATAAAATCTTTATATTCAGAACAAGTGCTTAATTTTGTATTAACAGATTCACGTTTATTAGATGTGTTTTTACAAAGCATGTATCAAGCGGATTTATTAGGCATGTTACCCGCGATGATTCGCGCCATTAATGAAAGCGATAACAGTTTGCTCAATTTAGCCGCAAGCAATTATTTAGACGTAATGTTAGACCCTAATTTTAGTACACCCGTATATTTATCTGTCGAGTGTCAAGAAAATAACTCACCGCGAACAGAGGCAGACATTGCCAGATTTACTGAGCATTTACAAAATACAGTCCTGATTCCCTACACAAAAACCGCGTTGAAATATGATTTATGCCATATTTGGCAAGTGCCTAACGTGGACAAAAAATATAAACAAGCCGTCAGCTCTGAAACCTTGCCCGCGCTATTTTTAAGTGGAGAATATGACCCCATTACACCTAGTACATGGGGCAAGCAAGCCGCCAGCCATTTCAAACAAGGGTATTTTTTTGAATTTAAAGGATTATCCCACAGTGTTATTAGCAATCAACAGTGTGCTTTATTATTAACTCAAAACTTTTTGAAAAATCCACAACACCCGCCTAATTTAGCCTGCACTCAGGAGAATGGCGCAATTGATTGGATGCTAGAGTAACATGGTTATATTTTTGCTGTATCTACAATTCACGTTCCACTTTTAAGGAAAACAACATGCGTTCCGTCGTATTAGCCAGTGTATTGTTATGTCTTAGCAGCCAAGTTATGGCAAAAGACCCCCAAGTTGATTGCAATAATCCGCAAGGGACATACGAAGATAACTATTGTGCCGAACAAGCTTACAAAAAAGCGGATGCACAATTAAACAGCATTTACAAAAAAGTGATGAATCACGATAACTTTACAGAGCAAAAAAGCTTGCTTACTCAAGCACAAAAAACATGGTTAAAATACCGTGATGAGCATTGCGAAGTCGTCGTTTATAACAATCGCGGCGGCACGGGTTTTGCGGGTTTTTTAAGCAATTGCTTAACTGAAGTTACAGCACAACGTACAGAAGCATTAAAAGCATTGTTAGAAAGTTTAGAGCAGTAATCAAACTCGCATAATTTAAGCAAGCATAGAAATTGTAGGGTGGAATAGCGCAGCGTATTCCACCGTTTTGTCTGAACCTTAATTC
>CAZKST010000207.1:0-6171 GCA_964555395.1 uncultured Thiotrichaceae bacterium
TTGCCATACTATAAAATGTTGCGTTGCAATTATCTAAAAAAATTACCCCCAATGATTGGGGGTAATTTACTAACTTCTATCCTTAGCGCGAAAAATTAATGTCTTTTTATTAACGATTAACGCCCCACTCTTTATCCTGCTCCGCAATTTGGCTATCTAACCGTGTTTCTACTAACTGAGCTTGATGCTCATCTTGCCCTAACATATCTGGCGTAACTAAAACAATCCCGCTTTCAGTCACATAAAAACGCCGTCTATCTTCTTCAATATTTTCACCAATAACGGTATCTTCTGGAATTTTACAACCTTTATCAATAACAGCGCGGGTAATTTTACAACGTCGCCCAATTTCCACATCAGGTAAAATCACGGATTCAGAAACTTGACTCCAAGAACGCGCCATTACATTAGTAAATAACAAAGATTTATTAATATGTGAGCCTGAAATAATAGACCCCCCTGAAACTAAAGAATCAACCGCCATTCCGCGTCGTCCCTCATCATTAAAAACAAATTTTGCAGGCGGCGTTTGCTCTTGATATGTCCAAATAGGCCATTCTTTATCATATAAATTTAAAGTAGGTGTGACTTCTGTCAGTTCAATATTCGCTTTCCAATAAGAATCGATTGTGCCAACATCGCGCCAATAAGCTTGCCGCTCTTCGCCTGTTTTTCTATCTTTTTCACGGAAAGGATGCGCAAACACGCGCCATTTTTCAATGATAGACGGAATAATATCCTTGCCAAAATCATGACTAGAGTTAGGATTCTGACTATCAATCAACAGTTGTTTATATAAAAAAGCCGTGTTAAAAACATAAATCCCCATTGAAGCTAAAGCATGATTAGGGTCATTGGGTAAAGGCGTAGGCTGTTGTGGTTTTTCTTGGAAGCGTATCACCCGATGATTATCATCAATTTGCATTACGCCAAAGCCTGTTGCATCTGCAAGCGGTACTTCAATACAACCTACAGTCATATCAGCTCTGTTTTCATGATGAGATTTTAACATTTCGCCATAATCCATTTTGTAAATATGGTCACCTGCTAAAATCAAAATATACTCAGGATTATAACTACGAATAATATCAATATTTTGAAAAACTGCATTCGCTGTCCCTGCATACCATGAAGTTTCATCTAAACGTTGTTGCGCGGGCAATAATTCCACAAAAGCACTAGACCCTTCACCGCGTGAAAAGCCCCAGCCTTTTTGGATATGGCGAATTAAAGAATGCGATTTATACTGTGTAACAATCCCAATTTTATTAATTTGTGAATTGAGACAATTAGACAAAGGAAAATCAATAATTCTAAATTTTCCCCCAAATGGAACAGCAGGCTTAGCGCGCCAATTGGTCAATGCACCTAAACGTGAACCCCGTCCACCTGCTAAAATGAGTGCCATTGTTTTGCTGATCATCTTACTAATAAAGCGTGTTTCGCGTTCCATTGAATTTTCTCTCGGTCAAAATAAATTAAATACGATACCTATAAACGCATTACATCTTTCTGTTGTTATAGTAACGAGCATTCCATATAAATACATTAACCATCATCATATTTTTGCTACATTCCCAACCACCAAAAACTGTTTATCAAACTAAAATAATAGAATAAAACAACCTATGCTTCGTGCTGCTACAGAAACGCTGATTTATAAAATCCAATTTAAAGATACCATTATTCGGAAAAATAGCTTAAAAATCCTCAATTGGAATATTGCAAAACAATGTTCACATCAACAGTGGATAAGTGATTTTAAACAAATTATTGCGCATCACCATCCTGATTTAATCTTTATGCAAGAAGTTCGTTTGCAAAAATGTATGCAAACCCTGCTTGGACAACATCAATTAGGCTGGGTTTTTGCACCCAATTTAATAGAAACTTTTCACCAAAGTTATGCAGGCGTAATGACCAGCTCTTACATTCGTCCTGTGAATAGTCAGCCTTTAATGACCAAACATGCAGAACCGATTAGTAATACGCCTAAAGTTTCTTTAATTGTAGAATATCAATTTGCTAATCAACTTTCTTTATTAACTGTTAATACCCATGCCATTAATTTTGTTACGACTAAAAAATTTAGACAAGAATTACATCAGTTAGAACACAATTTAATTCAGCATCAAGGAGCAATTATCTTGGCAGGGGATTTTAATACATGGAATCAACAGCGTTTAGAAGCATTAAATGCAATGACCCATCGTTTAAAATTAAAAGCGGTGAATTTTAAACATCGTGAACCTTATGGTTTACAACGCTGGTTAGGATTGCCGCCACTTGACCATGTTTTCTATCGTGGCATTACTGAAAAAGAAAAAGGTGCACATATTCTGCATCACATAGATTCATCTGACCATAAACCCATGATTGTAGAATTTAATTTATAGGAAAATAATCAAGAACGCATTCATTTTTCTATTACTACTTGTTAAATAGAGTATAAAAATTATGAAATTACTTTTTTCTAAAATCTTAATGTTCAGTTTAATAAGTAACTATTGTTTTGCAGAAAACTGTAAATCGCTACCAATTCCTACCGAATTAACCAGCTTGAATTGTCGCGCTTTTAATTATCAACAAGCATGTAGTCAATTATGTGTGATTAGCACTAATGAAGAATCGCATTGGTTTTTATTTAGTCCGCATAATTACACTTTGAAATTAGAAATTACTTCTTCTTTTCTCAACGTCACTGATTTTCAAATTTCGCCCAATCAACAATGGCTAGCCGTTGCATCTATTGGCGAAGGTCATCCTGCCCTTGATATTTTTCCCTTGCCGCCCTTATTAGCACAACAAACAGCAGAAGCACGCTATAACATCAATCCTTATCCGGGTAGCGTTGATATAGAACAATGGCAAGATGCAACTCATTTACAAATCAACACCGACCGCTGGTTGCCTTATAATGCCCCATTACGCGATGAATATTCTGCAATTTTTGTGCTGAATGTAGAAACGGGCGAATATAGCACTGAGGATAAAACCCTGCAAAATCCTATTGAATATTACAAAGATTGGTTAAAGACTGTTAAAAATGAATGGGATAAACAACAAATTTTAGAAATATTGACCAAACTACAACCCGCGCCCGTTGTGCCGTCGCCACAAGCTCCCCCTGCCCGCGAGGGACAGGAAAAACAAGAGAAAAATGGGGGAAGTAGTAAATAACTTGTCTGAACCTTAATTCACTGTGTTTCATAATTAACATAATGAAAAAATTAAGGAAATTAAATTAATTATGTAAATTAAGGTTCAGACAATTATTAACTTCAAAAATCCCCTAAATCCTGATTCAAACAAAAAAGGATTGCTATGTTAGAACACTTAAAAACACGCTTTCAAAAACTCATGCCGTCTGTAGATTTTTGCGCCATGCGTGCCTTGAATAGCCGCAGTCAACGTTTATCTATGCGGCAAAATGTATTGCAACCCTTGATGAATACTGAGCAACATGGCGTGTTGATTACAATCATCGATAAAGGCGGTTATGGCTATGCTGCGACCAGCGATTTAAGCGAACAAGGATTAAAAAATGCGCTAGAAAACGCGCAACACTGGGCAAAACAAACGCGCCAGCGGCTGGTTGTGGACTTTGACAAAATCGCTTTGCCACATTTACAAGGCAAATATCAAACCCCTTTGCAAACACCTTGGGAACAAGTGAGTCTTGCCGATAAAATCGCAGTGTTGCAACAAGAGTCCGAATTATGCCAAATCCATGAGCATATTGTTGACTGGCAATTTTCGTTAAAAAGCATTGAAGAACAACAACTTTATCTAACCAATCACGGCGGCGAAATTATACAACAGCATCATTATTTATTGCCGGATATTCAAATCACAGCCTACGACGGCACTGATAGTCAAAAACGCAGTTTTAACGCCCACGGCAATTCACAGCAGGGCGGTTTAGAGCGTTTGCAAGCGGTTGGTTTTATTGGCGCAGGACAACATTTAGCCCATGAAGCGTTACAATTACTCGCCGCGCCCAATTGTCCGACGGGCACAATGTCGCTGTTACTCGCGCCCGACCAAATGATGCTGCAAATTCATGAATCTATTGGACATCCTTTAGAATTAGACCGCATTTTAGGCGATGAGCGCAATTATGCAGGCACAAGTTTTGTCACTTTAGACATGTTCGGTCATTATCGTTACGGTTCAGATGTGTTAAATGTGACCTTTGACCCAACGATTCCAGAACAATTAGCCAGTTACGCTTATGATGATGAAGGCAGCACGGCAGAAAAAACCTATTTAATCCGCGATGGTATTTTGCAACGTCCGCTCGGCGGCACGCTGTCACAACAGCGGGCGGGTTTAAGTGGTGTTGCGAATTCTCGCTCTTCTAACTGGAATCGCGCCCCCATTGACCGCATGGCGAATTTAAATATTGAAGCGGGCAATCGCTCATTGCAGGAAATGATTGCTTCAGTGGAAAAAGGCGTATTTATGCAGACTAATCAGTCATGGTCAATTGATGATTCGCGTAATAAATTCCAGTTTGGCTGTGAATGGGGACAGTTAATTGAAAATGGAGAACTCACCCATTTAGTGAAAAAACCCAATTATCGCGGCATTTCAGCGACATTTTGGCGCAATTTGCAGCACGTTGGCGCGGCGGAGACGGTAAAAGTCTATGGCGTTCCTTTCTGTGGCAAAGGCGAACCGAGCCAATTAATTCGCGTTGGTCATGCGTCGCCCGCGTGTTTATTTTCACAAGTAGATGTTTTTGGTGGGGTTTAACTTTTTAAGGGATGATGATGCGTTCTTATTTTTATCAATTAGCCGATTTTGCCTTTAAACAGTTACACACAGATGAAGTGTTATTGTGTTATTTTGAAGGCGAAGATTCTGATTTTATTCGTTTTAACCATGCAAAAATTCGTCAAGCGGGTACAGTGATTCAGCGTTACATAACGCTTGAGTTAATTACAGGACAAAAACATGTTACACAAGAGCTGACTTTAAGCGGCGATTCAGCCATTGACCAAGTTTATCTCGCTGAAAGTATAACGCTGTTACGCACACAATTAACGGCTGTTCCTGATGACCCATATTTATTGTATGCCACTGAAGCGCAGTCGACAGAACTGCAACATAAAAATCAATTACCCGCGACGGCGGATGTGTTAGATGTCATTTTGCAAGCCGTGCAAGGTTTAGATTTTGTTGGATTTTATGCCAGTGGGGTGATGTTTAAAGGCTTTGCCAATAATTTAGGTTTGCGGCATTGGTATGAAAGTTATAGTTTTAATTTAGATTGGAGCGTTTATCACAGCACGGATAAAGCGGTTAAAAGCAGTTATGCGGGTTTTGTCTGGGATAATGCTGCTTTTCATGCGAAAATTAACCATTGTAGGCAACAATTAGCGTTATTGCAGCGTCCCGCACTTACTTTAACCCCGCAACCTTATCGAGTTTTCCTCGCGCCGTCGGCGGTTTCGGAAGTGATTCAAATGCTCAATTGGGATGGTTTTTCTTTAAAAGCACAGCGCAGCAAGCAAACACCGTTACTAAAAATGTTGGACGGAGAAGCGCGTTTACATCCCAGTGTTACATTACAGGAAAATTTAAGCGAAGGGTTAAGCGCACCTTTTCAGCAACAAGGGTTTGTCAAAGCGGAGCGCGTGACGTTAATCAAAGCGGGACAATTAGATACGCCGTTAATTTCGCCACGTTCGGCTAAGGAATTTAATTTAACGCCCAATGGCGAAGAAGGTGCGGATTCGTTTGATTTAGCGGCGGGACAATTAGCGCAAGCGGAAGTGTTAAAAACTTTAGAAACTGGGATTTATATCAATAATTTATGGTATTTAAATTATTCTGATTTTAGCGGGGCGCGGATTACGGGCATGACACGCTTTGCCAGTTTTTGGGTAGAAAAAGGTGAAATTGTCGCACCGATTAACGTGATGCGTTTTGATGAAACGCTTTACCGTTTGCTCGGTGATAATTTATTAGCCTTGACCGCAGAGCGTGATTTTATTGCAGAAAGTCAAACTTATGGCAGCCGTTCGAGTGAAAGTATGCGTTTACCAGGGGCATTGATTCAGGATTTTACGTTTACGTTGTAAATAACTAAGTTAACACGAGTGTGAGAATTGTAGGGTGGAATAGCGTAGCGTATTCCACCGTTTTGTCTGAACCTTAATTCAC
>CAZKST010000208.1:0-6076 GCA_964555395.1 uncultured Thiotrichaceae bacterium
CAGCGTTTTGATTTTGCGATAGTTTGACGGTCAGACATAGTTTTTTATAAAGGGGGAGAAGATAAAAAAACGCAGATTTTTGTTGAGTTTTTTAAGTTTTGAAGTAAGGAAAAGTGTGTATTTTATTATGTTTTTTTATACGCAATGCAGTTAAGATTTTACTTAATTTTTTCTTAAATTGGTTACGAATTTCATCATCTAATTTTCTCCATTCCTTTAAAGCATTTTGGTCAAAAACAAGCTCATAAGTCATCTAAAGTAACCTTAATTCCTTTCTGTGGATTTTTAAGCCGTTCTCTTACAATCTCAATCAATTGCAAATCATCCTCATCGTCTATTTCATTATTGAGAGTTACCGTCTCTTTTTGAATAGGTAAACTTTGATTTTCAACAATATATTGTAATACTAAACGAATAGCTTCCGAAGGTGTAATGTTTAGTTTCTTTAAAGTAGCAAAAGCTTCCTCTTTTAACTTTTCATCTAATTTAACCGTTACAGTTGCCATCTTAAATTCTCCAATTTAAAATTTAAGCTTAGTCATTCTTTTACTGACAAACAAGTTTAAAAAAATTCAGGATTAATGAAACGACTTACATGTCTCATCAATCCTGCGCATTATACGCTAAACAACTACTCTTCCAAATCTTCCTCAGCATCCTGTTTTATCCAAACAGACGCAGGCGAAGGCGTTGCAACAGGCGGTTCTGGTGGCTCTTGGGCTTTTAACTCGTTGAGATAATTCATAACCTCACGGCATAACGCCTGACAGCCTGTGCCCGATAACGCGGATACATGGAAAACGCGACCTTGCCAATTCAGTTTATCTAAAATCGCTTGGCAATGGGCTTGTTGTTCTTCTTCTAATAATAAATCTAGTTTGTTAAACACTAACCAGCGTTCACGCTCGGCTAATTCTGCGCTGTAATTTTGCAGCTCTTGCCAAATGGTTTCTACATCGTGCGCGGGGTCTTCGCTCGGCGGTAAAATATCAACCAGATGCAGCAATAAACGGGTGCGCGATAAATGTTTTAAAAATTGAATGCCTAAGCCCGCGCCATCTGCCGCACCTTCAATCAAGCCCGGAATGTCAGCAATCACAAAGCTGTTATCGACATCCATCCGCACGACACCCAAATTAGGATGCAATGTGGTAAAAGGATAATCCGCCACTTTGGGACGTGCCGCTGAAACAGCGCGAATAAAGGTGGATTTACCCGCATTCGGTAAACCAAGCAAACCGACATCCGCCAGCACTTGTAATTCTAACCGTAAACGGCGCGACTCACCCGGTCTGCCCGTCGTTGTGTGACGCGGGGCGCGGTTGGTGCTGCTTTTAAAGTGTAAATTGCCAAAGCCGTGAAAACCGCCTTTAGCCACTAATAAAGTTTGTTCATGAGCGATAACATCGCCGATAACTTCATCACTTTCGTGGTCAAGTACCAATGTTCCCAACGGCACGCGCACAAATAAATCTTGTCCACAGCGTCCTGTGCATTGTGCACCCATGCCGCGTTCGCCGTCGTCGGCTTTAAATCGGTGTGAATAGCGAAAGTCGGCGAGTGTATTTAATCCACTGTCGCCAATTAAAAAAATACTACCGCCGTCGCCACCGTCACCACCATCGGGACCGCCGAAGGGGATAAATTTTTCCCGTCTAAAACTGAGGCAGCCATCGCCACCTTTACCCGCAACCACATCAATAATTGCTTCGTCAACAAATCTCATAAGATTAACCACAACCTAAAGAAATGCAATCTTATGTATTACGCTGAAAATGCGTTATTTTAAGATTGCGCGACTCAAAAAAAATCCCGTTTCAGCCGAAGCTGTCGCGGGATTCTTTTTTAAAAGTCACTGAATAATTTGTTTCAGCCCGCCTAAGCGACTGAACATTAGCAAGCAGCTGCTTGCTCCTCAACTGCGGCAGGAATAATGCTCACAGTATGACGGTTAAAAGGACCTTTAGTTTCAAATTTTACTTCGCCATCCACTTTAGCATATAAAGTGTGATCTTTACCCATACCGACATTTAAGCCGGGGTATAAACGTGTACCACGTTGACGAACTAAAATGTTGCCTGCAATCACAAATTCGCCGCCGAAACGTTTAACGCCCAGACGCTGCGCTTGTGAATCACGACCGTTGCGGCTACTACCGCCAGCTTTCTTATGTGCCATGTTCCGTTACCCCGTAAAATTAGGCTGCTAAGACCGCTGCATCAAAACCTTCTGCTTCAATGCGGGTGACTTGTAATTGAGTATAATGTTGACGGTGTCCCATTTGTTTACGATGGTGTTTACGCCGTCTGTATTTGATAATTTTAATTTTGTCAGCACGACCATGTTTTTGTACAGTAGCAACAACTTTGCCGCCTGCAACAATAGGTGTACCAATAGAGATTTTATCAGGGTTGCCTACTAACAATACTTCAGCGAAGTCGACACTGTCACCTTCGTTGACAGCGAGTTTTTCAACTTTCAACACATCGCCTGCTCTCACTTTGTATTGTTTGCCGCCAGTTTTGATGACCGCGTACATATTAAATCCGCCTTTTGTTAAGATATTACAAATAAAATGTAGAGATTCGTTTAATGTCGCACTGTCAGCTTGTCGTGAGAAATCACAGAATAAAATCATGGATTTGAAAGCAGCGCGTGCGAGAAAAACGGGCATTATATTGAATTTTTCCCTTTTATTCAATAGCTAAATTATTTTATTCATTTGTTACTGTTGTTTTTTTATAGGTAAATATGTTGTTATCATAAGATTAAATATAAATTTAGTTTTATTTAAGGAATAAATCTTACTTAATCACATCTGATTATGACTTTTATCTTATCTGCTGCTACGAGGAATAACGATGTCAACTTATATCCATGATGACCCCCATGCTCAACATCCCCGCCAATTTAAAGCATTAAATATTGCGATTTTAACGATTTCTGATACACGCACTGAAGAAAATGACAGTTCGGGTAAACTATTAATTAAACTATTAACCGAAGCAGGACACAAATTGGCAGAAAAGCGCATTGCTCCTGATGACCGTTATCAAATTCGGGCGCACATTTCTCGCTGGATTGCCGATGATAATGTACAAGTGGTGATTAGCACAGGTGGCACAGGACTAACAGGGCGTGATGGTACACCCGAAGCCGTTTTGCCCTTGTTAGACAAACAAATTGATGGCTTTGGCGAAATGTTTAGATTTTTATCCTATGAAGAAATCGGCACATCTACCTTACAATCGCGAGCCCTCGCAGGCGTTGCCAATGCGACATTTATTTTTTGTTTACCAGGCTCTTCAGGCGCATGTCGTACAGGTTGGACAAAATTAATCGAGGCACAATTGGATTATCGCACCGCCCCTTGCAATTTAGTGGAATTGATGCCACGTCTGTTAGAAAATTAATTTTTGCGCGTTATGCGCATATTCACTGTAATAAGCAAAAAAAATTTACCAAAATAAGAGCCAATTACTTTTTAAATTCACGACTCAATTTCTACTGAAAAACCAACGCTTATGACCACCGCATCTGATTCCGCTGAACATACTCCCGAACCCGCCGCTGATTCATCTTTATCAGCGATTACATTCCCTAATGGTAATCAAGCCTATTGTGCGCACCTCCCATCCAATGCCGATGCTGAAAGCACAATGAAAGCGTTAGCGATGCCCACGCCCCATGCACTGATTATGCTCTCGGGCGGTGCGGGAAAAATGGACGACGACGTAAAACCCCGATTATTTCAACTTTTTAGCCGTGCCGTTGTTCGTGCTGCACATGAAGTGCAAGCGGCATTTGTTTCAGGCGGAACAGATTCAGGTGTCATGGCAATTTTAGGTAAAAGCCTTGCCGAACGTCGCTATAAAGTACCATTAGTCGGTGTTGTGCCTGAATGTTGTGTTACTTTTCCAGCGCAAAATAGCAATGAAAACAACACCGAATGCGTCCCGTTAGAACCTAATCATACCCACTTTTTATTAGTGCAAGCCAAAGAATGGGGCGCAGAAGTGGATGTTATGTATAACATTGCGCAAGAAATTAAAAAGCACAATGTGCCCGCCATTACTATTTTGGTAAACGGTGGCAATTTAGCCAAAGCAGAAGTCGTGCGCAGTGTGCGTTTAAAAATTCCCGTGCTGGTTATCGAAGGTAGCGGACGCTTAGCCGATGAAATTGCAAATTTATATCGCAATCCGCCCGAATTTATTGAAGACCCGTTATTAGCAGAAATTATGGAAGAAGGCGAACTGCATTTCTTTTCCATTCAAAATACCTACGATGAATTAGAACGCCTCATTTTTCGCTTATTGCGCGGCGATACCACTTTAAAATTAGCATGGGAACAATTTGCGGTTTATGATTTAAATGCTAATTTACATCGCGACCGTTTTCGTGGTTTACAATGGTGGATTATTATTTTAGGCGTTGCGGGAACTTTCTTTGCTTTAGTGCAAAATGAATTTGAAGATTTTGTTGCTGCCATGAGTCAAGGTGGTTTTCAATTAGTCGGTCACTATCTAGTTAAAACAATACAATTCTTAGTTTTATTCATTCCTATAGCGGTTTCTTTATTACTCGCCGCCGCCACTCGTTTTAATTCGGGCACAAAATGGCTCTTACTTCGCGCCAGTGCAGAAGCCATTAAACGCGAAATTTTTACTTACCGTATTCAAGCCGCAGAATACAGCGAAGAAAATACTAAAACAGAAACTCGTGAAGTAAAACTTTCTAAGAAACTACAAATTATTACTAATCAATTAATGCAAACAGATGTTAATGTTTCTGCATTACATGCTTATAAAGGAGTGATTCCACCACTTTATAGCACCGCCGCTCAAGATGATGGCATTTCTCCTTTAACACCAGAACGTTACTTAAATTACCGTTTAGAAGACCAATTAAGTTATTATTTATCCAGAACCAACAAAACGGCTAAACAATTTAACCGTTTACAATGGATAACGTTAATTGTCGGCGGGATTGGGACATTATTAGCCGCCGTAGGTTTGGAATTATGGATTGCTTTAACAACCTCCGTTGTTGCTGCCATTGGTTCTTATATGGAACAACGGCAATTAGAAGATATTTTACGCAAATCTAATCAAGCAGCGGCTTCTTTAAGCAGTTTACGGCATTGGTGGATTGCTTTAAGTCCTTTAGAACAAGCGCAACAAAAAAATATCACTGAATTAATTACCCAATCGGAAGATGTTTTACAATCTGAATTTGCAGGTTGGATGGATCAAATGAAAGATGCTTTAACGCGCTTAAAAGACAAACAAGAAAAAGAATTAGAAGAACGTGAAGAAAAAGAACGCAAAGATGCTAAAGAAAGTAGCGCACTTATTTTACCTGTTTCTACACAAGCTACTAATAACACAACACCTTAACTTTACATTGAGGAATTGATGAAATGAAAACGCTTGTGTTAGCCACTTATAATGCTGGTAAAGCGCGTGAAATTGCTCACTTGTTTAAAGAAGGCGATAAGCAACTTTTTGATGTAGTGAGTCAAGGTAATTTTAATGTTCCTGAAGCGGATGAAACGGGTTTAACTTTCGTTGAAAATGCACTGATTAAAGCCCGCAATGCTGCACAACACACGGGATTGCCCGCCCTTGCAGATGATTCAGGTTTAGAAGTGGACGCATTAAGAGGCGCGCCCGGTATTTACTCTGCCCGTTTTGCAGGAAAAAGTGCGGGCGACGTGGAAAATAACCAGTTGTTATTAGAAAGATTACGCGGTGTTCCAACCGCACAACGCACGGCACGCTACCAATGCGTAATAGTTTTTTTAAGACATGCACTTGACCCAACCCCGATGATTTTCAGCGGCACTTGGGAGGGGATTATTTTAGAACAACCGCAAGGCAATCAAGGCTTTGGTTACGACCCATTATTTTGGTTGCCAACGCATCAATGCACAGCCGCAGAATTGAGTTTAGAAGTTAAAAATCAACTCAGTCATCGCGGACAAGCATTGCGTAAATTGCATGATGCTTTAGTTCAGGTTGTATAAATTTAGATTTACCAATAAAAAACCTGCTAGGTTTTCAAAACCTAGCAG
>CAZKST010000209.1:0-6063 GCA_964555395.1 uncultured Thiotrichaceae bacterium
CTTTTTCTTATTAATAGCAGCCCCCCAAATCTTGTATTAAGATACACGAATTACTCATTCGTTATTACAAGGATAACCGTATGTCGCTCGCTATTGTCTGGTTTCGTCGCGATTTTCGCCTACAAGATAATCCCGCCCTCTCTCATGCCATTCAACAGGGTTATTCCGTTTTACCGTTATATATCCATAATCCGCACGATGAACAAGACTGGCGGCTCGGCGCGGCAAGTCGGTGGTGGTTGCATCACAGTTTAGCCGCTTTACAACAGCGTTTAGCTGAAAAGCGTGTGCCGTTGTTAATCGCCCAATCAACGGATACCTTGCACACTTTATATGAGTTTATCCAACATACTGGCGCGACTGCTGTTTTTTGGAATCGTTTATACGAACCACATTTAATTCATCGCGATGCACACATCAAAAAAATGTTACGTTCTGAAGGTGTGATTGTTGATAGCTTCAATTCTGCGCTGTTAAATGAACCTTGGATTGTTAAAAATCAACAAGATGAACCGTATAAAGTTTTTACGCCGTATTGGAAAGCCTGCCAAATTTTAGAGCCTGTCGCACGTCCCTTGCCTGAGCCTGAACATATCCCTACGCCCGATGTCAGTTGTGTTAATACGCCTTTGGCTGAGTTGGGTTTATTGCCAACCATCGCATGGGATTCAGGTTTATATCAACAATGGACAGTCGGCGAACAAGGCGCGTTGAATTTGTTAGAAAAATTGCAAATGGATAAAGTGCAAGATTATCACGAGCGGCGCGATTATCCAGCAACTGACGGCGTTTCCCTGCTTTCCCCTTATTTACATTTTGGCGAAATTTCGCCGCGCCAAATTTATCACGCGCTAAAATGCGGTGAAAATACTAAAGGCTGTGAAAGTTATATTCGTCAATTGTATTGGCGCGAATTTGCTTATCAGTTGCTTTACCATTTCCCACACACCAGCAAAGAACCGCTTTACACAAAATATTTAGAATTTCCATGGAATTCGCCTTTAGATACCGATGTTTTGCACGCTTGGCAATGTGGCAAAACGGGCTTTCCGATTATCGACGCAGGAATGCGGCAATTATGGGCAACAGGCTGGATGCACAACCGCGTGCGGATGTTAGTCGCTTCATTTTTAACAAAAAATGCGTTAATTCATTGGAATCAAGGCGCGCATTGGTTTTGGGATACTTTAGTCGATGCTGATTTAGCCAATAATTCTTTGGGTTGGCAATGGGTGGCAGGATGTGGCGCGGATGCTGCACCGTATTATCGTATCTTTAACCCTTATACCCAGAGCGAAAAATTTGACCCACAAGGGCATTATATTCGCCGTTGGTTGCCAGAATTGACAAGTTTAGATAGCAAAGAAATTCATAACCCGCCCGCCGCTCAAGCTAAACGGTGTGGTTATCCGACAGCAATTTTAGATTTTGCTAAAACCCGTGACGCGGCTTTAGTAGCTTACGAAAAAGTAAAGAAATAACAAAATTGCAAAGTAATGACTAAATTACATTGAAAAAAATCATAACGAATATACTGCAAAAACTTCCTTTTATAATTTAGAGTATTGTAAAAATTAAATTAAATAATACTCTAATGAAAAAGATTGAAAAATTTTTCTTATAATATATATCTAACCAAGGCATTCCAAAACATTAAAAAATGCTTAGGTTTTATAATAATGAGTTTTCCTTTTTATAAGGAAATCACAAGGGAGATTATGATGGACAATGTGCACGTTATTAAGTTGTCCAATCTGCGGGGCGATTTTTCTAAATTATTTAGCGTAGAAAAATTGCAAATTTTACAAGACCAATTTACGCAAATGTCGGGGGTTGCGTCGTTAATTCTGTATCCTGATGGTTTACCGATTACGCAACCGAGTAACTTTTCTAAATTGTGCCAACTAATTCGCAGTACAGAAAAAGGGGCAGCAAACTGCCGTAAATCAGACGTGGCAATTGGGCAAGTGAGTTTAAGTCGCCCAATTATTCAGCCTTGTTTAAGTGGCGGTTTGTGGGATGCAGGCGCGAGTATTCATCGCGGACAAACCCATGTTGCAAGTTGGTTAATTGGGCAAGTCTTTAATGAAGAACAAGTGTTGAATTTAGATCGTATGATGGCATACGCGCAAAAAATTGACGCGGACATTGAAAAATTCAGTTACGCCATTTCATTTGCAACAGTGATGAATCAAGCCAAATTTGAAGTGCTTTGTCATATTTTGTTTGTATTTGTGCGGCAATTAACCAGTTTTATTTCTGCTGAAGGTGAGTTAAAAGTTGCTGAAAATCAACAACAATTAGACGAATTATTTAAAAAACAGCCCTGTTTTTCCAAAATGCAGCAAATATGGAATGATATGCTGTTATTTCAAAAACAAGGGGATTTGTGTCTTTGTGTTGCCTAAAAAGCGCGAGAAGTGAGTAATCATAATGTAAGCAATTACTTATTCTGATTTTTTTCAGGGATAAGCCACGTTTGAACATGGCTAAGGAGAGAGGAGATGGACAATGTGCATGTAATTAAATTGTCCAGTTTACGCGGGGATTTTTCAAAAATGTTCAGCGTAGAAAAATTGCAAATATTGCAAGACCAATTTACGCAACTGTCTGGAGTTGCATCATTAATCTTGTATCCTGATGGTTTACCGATTACCCAACCTAGTAATTTTTCTCCATTGTGCCAATTAATTCGAAAGACAGAAAAAGGCGCGGCGAATTGTCGAAAATCAGATGTTGCAATTGGCAAAGTAGATTTAAATAAACCCATTATTCAACCTTGTTTAAGCGGCGGTTTGTGGGATGCGGGTGCAAGTATTCACCAAGGACAAACCCATGTTGCCAGCTGGTTGATTGGGCAAGTTTTTAATGAGGCGCAAGTCCTCAATTTGAACAACATGATGGCGTATGCAAAAAAAATTGATGCTGATGTTGAAAGATTTAGTTATGCCATTTCTTCCGCACCTGTGATGAGTCAGAAAAAATTTGAATGTTTATGTCAAATTTTATTTGTATTTGTGCGGCAATTATCCAGTTTTATTTCTGGCGAAGGCGAACAAGCCATTGCAAAACATCAACAACAGCTAGACGCATTATTTGCACAACAACCTTGTTTCGCTAAATTAGTACAAGTTTGGGATAATATGCTTAATTTTCAAGAAAAAGGCGAGTTGTGTCGGTTTGTCGCTTAATCAAAATAAAAATTATGTTTCTCTTATAAACGGCATTCTTTGTAGAATGCCGTTTTTTTATGGGTTATTAAGTAAAACAGCGTTTTAGCACATCTAAATCAATATCAATGCTAGTTTTATAAATTTAATTGCCTATTTGCTTATTTTTTAGCTTGTCATAAAGAAAGATACAACGAGTCTATTCATAATGAAAGTTTTTTAATGAAATACGCGTTTATGAAGGTATTGATTCCACATGTTAAATGCCAACACACTACAAATCTTACAAAATCAGTTTAGCAATAGAACAGGGGTAGCATCAGGATTTTTAACACCCGAAGGAGTTTTTCTCACGCAACCCAGTAATTTTTCCAATTTATGCCAATTAGTCCGTAGCAGTCCGAAAGGGGCAGAAAATTGTAGAAAATCCGATATTATCATTGGACAAGCCAATCGAGAGCGTCCAATTATTCAACTATGTTTAAGTGGGGGCTTATGGGATGCAGGTGCAAGTATTCATTGTGGACAAACACATATAGCCAGTTGGCTCATGGGACAAGTTTTTAATGAAGCGCAAGCAGCAAATTTAGGCAAAATGATGGCGTATGCGCAAAGCATTAATGTTGATATAGAAAAATTCAGTTACGCCATTTCTTCTTCACCAGTTATGAATCAAGCTAAATTTGAAGCCTTGAGTTATATTTTATTTATCTTAGCCCAACAAATCGCTAGTTTTATTTCTGGAGAAGGTGAATTTCGCGTTGAAGAAAATCAACAAAAATTACAAAAGCTTATTGAACAACAACCTTGTTTTAACAATTTATTGGAAGTATGGCAACAACTGCTTATATTTCATCAACAAAATTTACTTTGTCAGCAAGCAGCTTGATTAATGTATTTGTAGGGTGGAATAGCAAAGCGTATTCCACCATGAAATTCCGCAAAATCTGATAAAATTATTTTCTATATCAACCACATGGTGGAATACGCTACGCTATTCCACCCTACCTACCCTACATAGAGACCTGCTAGGTTTAAAAAAATCTAGCAGGTCTTTTTATTTGTGCGATGAGAATAACTATCATCCAAAAAATAGAACACAGTGATAAAAACATACTATTTTACTGATGAAATAGTTTTCCCTATACTTTGCTCATGTTGAACGAGAACAGAATGTAACCGCCCCCAGCGGCTTTTTTTAACACACAATGTTCTATTTTTTAAATCGTAAATTAATTTTTATCTCATTTTACAGAACGGAGAAGCATCATGTTTCAATCTAAAGAAGGTCAAAAAGTTCCTAACGTCACTTTCCGCACCCGTCAAAATAACGCATGGGTAAATGTCACCAGCGACGAACTTTTTGCAGGTAAAACCGTCATCGTGTTTTCATTACCCGGTGCATTTACCCCCACTTGCTCCTCTTCCCATGTGCCACGCTTTAACCAATTAGCACGGACTTTTAAAGCGCATGGCGTGGACGATATTCTCTGCGTTTCTGTCAATGACACTTTCGTCATGAATGAATGGAAAGTCAATCAAAATGCTGAAAATGTACGCTTTATTCCCGATGGCAATGGCGAATTTACAGAGGGAATGGGCATGTTAGTCGATAAAAATGAACTTGGCTTCGGCAAACGCTCATGGCGGTATTCCATGTTAGTTAAAAATGGCGTAGTCGAAAAAATGTTCATTGAACCCTTTGTTGAAGGCGACCCGTTTGAAGTTTCTGATGCGGATACAATGTTAAATTACATCGCCCCCACTGCAAAAAAACCTTTTGATGTCAGCATCATGACCCGCAAAGGCTGCCCATTCTGTGCCAAAGCAAAAGCCATGTTACAAGATGCAGGTATCGAATACGAAGAATTAGAATTAAACCGCGATTACACCGACCGCTCTTTGCGCTCCATCGCCAACGCCAGCACCGTGCCACAAGTGTTTATTAACGGCAAACGTATTGGCGGTTCAGACGATTTAGAAGCATGGTTTAACGCAGGACAAGCTGTTTAATTAGCCATTTAACAAAATTTTCAAAGCTTTGCGGGTGGCAAACACCGCCCGCCGATTTCAAAGGACAAAATGATGAATACTCAATTTGATTTAATTGCCATCGGCGGCGGAAGTGGTGGATTAGCCGTCGCAGAGCGTGCCGCCGCGCACGGTAAACGGGTTGCGATTATTGATGCGTCTCCCCTTGGTGGCACATGCGTTAATCAAGGTTGTGTACCTAAAAAAGTGATGTGGTACGGCGCACATCTCGCCCACGCGGCACATGATGCGATTGGTTACGGTGCGCAAGTGCAAATGCAAGGCTTTGATTGGCAAAAATTAATTCAAGGGCGGCAAGCCTACACCGAAGCGATTAATCGCTACTGGTCAAGTTACACCGATGCTTTAAATATCACCCATATTCAAGGCTGGGGAAAATTAGTCGACGCGCATCATGTCGCCGTTGGTGACACAGTTTATCAAGCTGAGCACATTGTGCTTGCAATGGGCAGCCGTCCGATTGTGCCGCCTGTTGCGGGTGCAGAATTGGGCATTACTTCCGACGGCTTTTTCCAATTACAACAACGCCCTGATAAAGTTGCAATTATTGGTGCGGGTTATATCGGCGTAGAATTAGCGGGCGTATTAAATGCTTTAGGTGCAAAAGTAACGGTTATCGGTTTAGAAAATCGCCCGCTTGAATTATTTGACGAAGGTTTAAGCACTGCTTTAGCTGACAGTTTGCAACGGCAAGGCATTGAGTTACAAATGGGTTTTGCCGTCGCCGCGTTATCACAACACCCTACAGGGATTCGCGTCAGCAGTCGCACCGAAACTCATTTAGACGGTTTTGATACGGTTATTTGGGCAGTGGGTCGCCGTCCCAATACGGATAATTTAG
>CAZKST010000210.1:0-6056 GCA_964555395.1 uncultured Thiotrichaceae bacterium
ACAAAATTGTCTGAATTCTGTCACACAATTCACTTAATTTCCTTAATTTTTTCATTATGTTAATCAAGAAAATTAAGTAAATTAAGGTTCAGACAAAATGGTGGAATACGCTGCGCTATTCCAGCCTACATATTTTAGTTATTTGCGTTTCATAACCAATAAAGTAATATCATCAAAAACGCGATATGTACCGATATGCGCTTTTACATCATCCACAATATTTTGACAAATTTCAGTCGCTGTGCCTGCTCTCAAACGCGAAATTAAAGTCGCTAAACGCCCCGTTCCATAAAATTCTCCTTCCTCATTTTCGGCTTCAGTAATCCCATCCGTATAGAACACAACAACATCATCTTTAAACAAATGCACAGGATGTTTCTCAACAAAAGCTTCAATATTTTCTTCTAATCCTAAAGGAAAACCTAACTCTTGCGTTTCAATAATTTCAATTGTGCCATTTTCTCGCACAATAATCACTTCTTCATGTTGTCCATAAACCGTTAATAGACCTTTGGAATAATCGGCTAATAATAACGTGGACATTTTTTCCGAACCCATCCGTTGCACATTATGGTAAATCGTGCGATTGATGGTGCTCATAAACTTAACAGGGTCAACTTCTTTATGTTCTACTAAAGTTCTAATGGCAGTTTGTAACATTAACATAACAACACCGCTTTCTAAACCGTGCCCCGTAACATCACCTACGCCAATTTTTAAACCGTTTGCATGAGTCAGTACATCGTAATAATCACCCCCTACTTCATTACACGGTTCCATAAATCCTGCAACATCTAAATCTTCAATTTTTGCTAATTCTACTAATTTAGGTGTGAGCATTTTTTGCAATTGTTGAGTAACCGCTAATTCTGCCCCCATTCTAATATTTTCAGTTTTGAGTTGTTTATTTAACTCTGTGATTTCCTCATTCGCTTTCTTTAAAGCTTCGGTGCGTTCTTCTACTTTAGTTTCTAATTGCGTGACTAATTCTTGCAATTGTCCAGACATACTATTAAAAGCATAGGCTAATTGTCCAAATTCGTCTTTTTCTTCAATGTGAATTCGGTAACCTAATTGATTTTTAGCAAAGGCTTGCGCCCCTTCAATCAATTTATAAATTTTATAAGTAAAGTTATTGGCAATTAAAATAGCAGCAAACACGATAAAGACCACTAAAGCAATTACAGCTAATAAAAGATTAAACGCGACATTTTGAACTTTATTAAAAGCCGTGGCTTGACTTTCCTCAACCATTTGCTGCATTACTTTATTTTGTTGGGCAAGCATGTTTTCTAATTTATTTTTAGTTTGTACAGCAGCTTTGTGGAATTCATCAACATTCGCGCCCACTGTCACAAAACCAAAGCCAATTTTAGTTTTACCATATTGTCCTGTGTAATAAGGAATTGCGGCGGCGGTGGTTAATTTTTGCACATTATCCCAGTTAATCATGAAAGAACCATAACCGCCATCATTAATGCTTTGAAACCAGCCATGACATTGGGGAGCTTTGCTTAAATAACGACAATCTAAAGCAATTTCTCCACGTTGCAATTGTTCTTTATCTAAAGAACGCGTTAAATGTTGGTCTTTAAAAACGGGATACGTTTCTAAAAATTGAGTTAAAGAACTGATATTGCTTTTTTTCCAATCAGCAATAATTTCAGGCGAAACCCAAGGCGGCACTCTTTCGCCCGTGTCTGGATTAAAACCAACAATAAAATAGTCCCGCGCATGGGCAATGCAACGTCCTACATAATCCCACATAAACGCATAATTGCCCGCCGCTGCATCGGCAATATTGTTGACAAATCGCTCATCTGGCATCACAAAATCGGTAAATTCGCTTAAATGGCGATGGTCAAGCGCAAGTGTTAAATAGCCGACTTTTCTAGCATTTTGATAAACAGGGGTTACAAAACGTAAAATCCCTTCAAAGGGTTTGCCGACGGGGTTTTCTATGCCCGCATAAGCAGATTTTTCAGGTTCAAACGGAATGCCTGCTTTTGCGGCGGCTTCGGGGGTGTAAGTGCCGTTAATTTTTGAAGATTGATATTCGCCAATCACATCTGAAACGTAAATTTCACCCTGTTTTAAAGTTTGTACTGCGGTGAAATAGTCTTCAGCTTTACAGTAGGTTTGTTTTTTATCTGCAATATTTCTTAAAGTTTTATCAATGCTAGAAACTTTGTAAACTTCTTGTCCATTTAAATCAAAATAAGAAATTTCTTTATACAAGGAAATTTTTTGTTTATTAAAAGGCGGGAGTTTATTTTTATGAAAATTCTTTTTATTTTCTTCCAGAATTTCATTTACAGTTTCAGGATTGGCAATAATGGGTTTATCACTTACCCATTTTTGTTTATTTGCATCAAAATGATAAGATTCATGTACTGTAATGTTGCGCGTTTTCTGTTGAAAGAATTGGGTTAATACAGTTTGATTTAAAGGAAGTTGAGCGAGCGTTAAAACATCATTATCTCGCTCATATAAGAAATCAGCAACGGCTTTTGCAATATTCACCGTTGCTTGTTCAAGCATCATTTGTGATTTGTAATCAAGTGCACTAATGCTGTCATTAGTTGCAATGTCAGCAGTTTCTTGAATGACTTTCTCTGTTTTTAATAATAATTCTTGCGAATCTTGAGAAAAGTCTTTTCCTAAATATTGAATTGAAGTCGTTGCGATATATGCAATGATACTGATAGGAATCAGTTTTAAGGTAACAAACGTTAAAATTAACTTTGTTTTGATTTTCATTTTGGGCATAGCTTCAATCGTTTTAGGAAAGTATTTATCTTTGTTAAATTAACCCCTATTCAAACATAAACGGCGTAATTTGACAAAAACAGTTTAACAACACTAAATTAGGTTGCTGTGCATACGCAATTTTATGAGAGTCGGGTTGTGCGACTCCAAAAACGTAACGAATTCCGAAATTGGTTGCGGCGTATAAAATTGGCAGGCTGTCGTCAATAAATAAAGTGGTCATTCGGTTAAAATTTTCAACTGTTTGCAACTTTTCCCAAAAGCGCGCATCTTCTTTAGGATAACCTAAAGTGTGTGAGCTAATCATTTGGTCAAAATAAGTTTGCAATTGAATATGCTGCATTTTAAATTCAAGAATTTTAGGATGCGCATTGGTAATTAGAACCACACGTTTATTCAGTCGTTTAAGTGAACTGAGAAATTCTATCACAAATGGACGCAATTTAATGAGATGAGCAACTTCTTGTTTGAGTCGCATAATATCTAGTTGTAATTGTCGTTGCCAAAAATCGAGACAATACCAATTTAACGTGCCTTGATGTTGTTTAAACAAGACTTGTAATTCTTGTTGTACCTGTAGAAAAGGTAAACGATGCTGCTGCGAGTAACGTACTAATAAATAATGTTGCCAGAAATAATTATCAAAATGTAAATCTAGCAATGTACCATCCATATCTAATAAAACAGTATCAACATTATCCCAATGCAATAATGGATTGGTGGTGGGGGAAAGCAAAAATTTAGGCGGGCGGCTCGTCATTGACACGGGAGCGGTGTGCGATGGGTATGAAACGTGCTCAGCTTTTGCTGCATTCGGTTGATACAGTAAAGTATGGCTAGGATGTTGATAGGGACATTGAGTGATAGGAAACGGCGCAGGCATCATACAAAAATTCCTTGTTTAAGGTTTAGACGTTGAAGTGGCTGAATGCGCTGCCGAAGTTAACGGGTGCGGAGCGTCCAGTGCGCTCTCATCTTCAGTCTCTGGTAAATCAGGTTGTAGTTCTAAATGTTGCAATTCATTTAATGTGGGTAATTCATTTAAATGTTTTAAATTAAAATGGTCAAGAAACGCTTTTGTTGTACCATACAAAGCAGGGCGACCTGGGCTGTCTCGGTGCGCTAATACTCTTATCCATTGATAATCTTGCAAAGTTCGAATAATGTTTGTGCCAACACTTACGCCTCGAATTTTTTCAATTTCGCTACGGGTAATGGGTTGACGATAAACAATAATGGCTAAAGTTTCTAATAAAGCACGCGAATAACGCGGTGGACGCTGGCGAATTAATTGTTTTAGCCAAGGGTGCAGTTGTGATTTAACTTGAAACCTAAAACCACTGGCGACTTCTACTAACTCAATTCCGCGTGCGCTCATTTGTTGTTGCAATTGTTTTAAACAAGCTCGAATTTGTGAACGGCTCAGGGGTTGCGGGTCTTGGCTAAATAATTGTTCTAATTGTTCAATATTTAATGGCTGGTCGGCAGTTAATAACGCTGCTTCTAAAATTGCCTGATAATGGGCTGCGGTTGCAGGGGTTAATTCAGCCGTTGTTGTCATTGAAGATGGATTTTCAAACGTCATAAGTTAATAATTTTTAGTAAAAAAGCGTTTTAATGTTGCATTGTTATGGAAATATAGCACCTTTTGCGTTTTTTCAGAGTGATTCCGTCATGCCACAAAAAGTTATGTTGTTTTTTTCCTTAGTACAAGCCCGTTTATCGCGTACGATAGTGTTGTGGGTATTTATCAGTATCGTTATTGTGGAGCTGATTATTTTATTGCCCTCTGTACAGCGGCGCGAAAGCGAATTGCTACAAAATATTGAGCAAATTGGTTTATCTAGTCTTGCCCCTGTGATTGCACTCAGTCATCACAAAAAAGATTTTGAAACTATTTTTCAATCTACTCGTCAGATTATTCATAACTTTCCCGTTTTAGGCGGTTCAATTTATTTACCTGACGGTACTTTAGTGGCTAATTTTGGCGAAATGCCACAAATCAATTATCAAGATGTGATTGAGCAATTGCGCAAAGAGCCCGTTATTCGTAAACGAATAGATACAGTGTATAACGTCGCGTGGCTAATTCATGAGCAAATAGAGGGAGAAATTTTATTTAAATATTTGTTAGATAAGTTGCAATACTGTCAAGCAGTTAATTGTCAACAGGTTAACTCAGTTGTATTGATTTTACGATTTGATGCAAAAACTATACAAAATGAAGTAATTGCTTATATCTGGCGAATTGCGGGGTTAGTGTTAATTATTTGTCTCTTTGTAACGGCGGTAACTTCTATTGCTTTAGCCCCGATTGTGATTGCGCCGATTATTCGCCTGCGCCATGCGTTAATGGAAGCCAGTTATGCTGTTAAAAGCCACGACCCGCAGCCGTATTTATTGACTGTGACGCGCAAAGATGAAATTGGCGATGTGATGCGCGAATTTAATCTGATGATTCAACGTCTTGCTACACAAGTAGAAGAAATCAAAGCCCGCGAAAATGCGCTACAACTGGCAAATCGTGAGGCAGAATCTTTGTTGCTCAATATTTTACCCGCGCCGATTGCGCAACAGTTAAAAGCGGGGGTTTCACCGATTGCGCATTATCATCCAGAGGCAACGGTATTATTTGCGGATTTAGTTGATTTTACACAGTTATCTGCCCAAGTTTCGCCTGAAAAAATGGTGAAATTACTTAATCAACTTTTTACTTCCTTTGATCATTTAGCAGAAACTTACGGTTTAGAAAAAATCAAAACGATAGGCGATGCTTATATGGTAGTCGGCGGCGTGCCGCTGGCGTGTAATCATCATGTGCGCGGCATTGCCGAAATGGCGTTAGCCATGCGTGACATTATTTCCGAATTTCGTTTATGTGATGAAGGCAGCAATTTAAATATCAGAATTGGCATTCACACTGGCGCGGTGATTGCTGGGGTGATTGGCGTGAAAAAATTCATTTATGATTTATGGGGTGATACGGTCAATACAGCAAGCCGTATGGAATCACACGGGATTGCGGGGGAAATTCAAGTATCTGCAACTACGTTTGAACGCTTAAAAGATTGCTATGCTTTTGAAGAACGCGGCTGGATTGAAGTGAAAGGCAAAGGGCAAATGCTGACGTATTTACTAAAACACCGCTTAGCTGAAAAACCCGTGAGCGAAGATTGTATTGTAAGTTGTGTACCAGTTTCACAAGAGCAAGCTATTTTTATTTAGTATAAGTAGGGTGGAATAGCGCAAGCGTATTCCACCTTATTGTCTGAACCCTAATTCACATA
>CAZKST010000211.1:0-6018 GCA_964555395.1 uncultured Thiotrichaceae bacterium
CGAAAATTTAAAAATCTTCCCAAGAACCTTCCATAGTTTTCGGCAAAACTTTATTAGAAGATGTCTGTTTCGTTAATTTTGTAACTAGATGAGTACGCTCTGTCTGCGAACGAACAGCAGGTATTTCAGCCACTTCAGCCACTTTCCCAACTTTTGACAACTTCGCCTTTAACACAGGCGTAATATTTTTAACAGGCACTTTTTCTACCATTATTTTTTGTGGCAATTTGAAAAAAGCAACATGCTGTTTTAACTGCTGCGCTTGATTACGCATCGACTCACTCGCTGCCGCCGCTTGCTCAACTAACGATGTATTTTGCTGCGTCATCTCATCCATCTGACTAATTGCCTTATTCACTTGCTGAATACCCGCCGCCTGCTCCTGACTCGCTGCGGCAATCTCCGCCACAATATCACTCACTCTTTTGACAGCATTAACAATCTGTTGCAACGTTTCCCCCGACTGATTCACCAAACGGCTACCTTCCTGCACTTTTCCGACACTATCTTGAATTAAACCCTTGATTTCTTTAGCAGCTGCAGCACTACGTTGTGCTAAATTACGCACCTCACTTGCCACCACCGCAAACCCGCGCCCCTGCTCACCCGCCCGCGCCGCCTCAACCGCCGCATTCAAAGCCAACAAATTCGTTTGAAACGAAATTTCATCAATAACAGTTACAATTTCAGCTACTTGCTTACTGCTTCTATCAATTTCTATCATCGCGCCAATCGCCGTATTTACAACCTCCCCCCCCGATTGCGCCGACTGCCGCGCATTCATCGCTAACTGATTGGCTTGACGCGCATTATCCGCATTTTGCTGAATCGTCCCCGTCATCTCCTCAATACTTGCCGCCGTCTCCTCCAACGCCGCCGCCTGCTCTTCAGTTCGCTGGCTTAAACTCAAATTACCCCGCGAAATCTCTTCAGCTCCTGCATTCACCGCTTCAGCTGCAACTTGAATACTTGCCATTACCTCTGTTAATTTCGCAACTGTTGTATTTGCATCATTTTTCAACTGAATAAATGCACCTTTATATTCATTTTCAATCGTTTGTGTTAAATCACCCCGCGCAAACGCTGCAAATACCCGCATAGTATCTTGCAACGAAAGCTGGTTTAAATCCATGATTTGATTTAAACTTTCGCCGACTGTACGAAAGAAACCACTCCGCCCTTCTACCTTAATACGCTGTTCAAAATCCCCCTGCGAAGCCGCATGAATAACCGCATTAATTTCTTGCTCTGTCGCCGCTTCTATGGTGCGATTATTAAATTCTTTCACATAACCAATCCGCACCCCTTCCGCATTAATCACAGGTGTTACCATATATTCAATCAAAAGAGTATTTAAATCTAAACGTGCATGTTCACTACTCTGCAAATTTTCTAACAATTGCCGATGTTTTTTAGGATTTTTATGCAAAATATCCACTGAATTATTAAGCAAATCATCAGGATTAAAATGTGGCAACTCTTGCTGCAACTTCTCAGATTCCGTTTTAAACAACATTTGCGCTGATTTATTCAAATAAATAATCTTCAAATTATTATCCGCAATTAAAACATTAGTTGTCACACTATCTAAGGCTTGATTAATCCGCAACGCTTCCTCCGTAATCCGTTTTTCTTCCATAATCCGCTGACGTAATTGCAACTGCATTTGCTCAAGTGCTCGCAACAATTTACCTATCTCATCATGCACTTTAATTTCAATTCGATTATTCAAATCACCTTTTGCAATAGCATCTGCAATATCAACAGATTGATACAGAGAAGTCACCATCAACCGTGCTGTATAAAAATTAAATAAAAGAACAACTAATGCAAAAAAAATCAGTATAAAAATAGCTATATTTTGTGTTTGAATATAACTATCTTGCGCCGCATCATGAATTTTTTGAGCATGTTCAACTTTCAAACTACTCCACTCATGAAAAAGCTGCAAAAATTGTACATATTGTGCACGTTCCGCATTGCTTACATTGAGGAAAGCAGCTTCTCGATAGCCACTAGTAGCTTGTTCAGCAGTATAATTTAAAGCACGTTTATATTGTTCCCAAGACTTTAATAAAGCAGAAAAACTTTGATTATTTTCTGTTTTACTCCATGACGCAAAATTATCTTCTAACTGTTTAATTAACGATTTCTGTTCTTCTTGATATTGATCGCGCAAATTTTGGTTAGGTGCAATAACTAATAGCAGTGAAAGTGCCTGTAGCTGTCCTAATGGTAAACGAATTTGCTCCGCGCCTCTTGCTAAATCTTTAGCGGTGGAATAAACATTTTGAATCCAATCATAACTATTTCGTAAGTTATACACGCCGTAAATACCCACAAAAGCTAATGCCCCAATAGACACTATTGATAAAAGTATAAACTTTGTGGCAATGCTGAAATTTTTCATAAACCTTCTCCATGAAGATTTTTACGTTGAATTTCAATAGGTTTTTGTAGGTCGGTAGGATACTCTTTTTCTTTACGAATAGAAGGGTGTTGTGTAGTCAACTCGATTTCCCATAATGGCATCGCCGCCATTTTGTAAGGCGTAAAAATAACTTCTTTATTTACTGCAAAAACTTTTGCAGGCGCAGGTACAAATAACATATAACCATTATCATAAGTATGGCGCATGATGTTATAAATCAAGTTATTGTACTCATTCTCATCAGTCCGTAGTTTGAATAAATCATCTACTAAATTATCCAATATCGGATCAGGAGAAATGGTACTCCAAACGTTATGCGTGCGTAATGTCAGAAAAGCTGACCAAGGATGATTATAAAACCAATCATCATTTCCCCAAATCAATAAATCCCAAGGTTTTGTATTTTTACCCGCATTAGTGACTAATAATTGACTAAAAATATCTGTTTCACGCTCCGTGACTTCAAAAATTAATGTTACCCCAACTTTTTTTAGTTGGTATTCAATCCCGCGCCATAAAAACATAAATCTTTCTTGTGTAAAGACTTTTAGAGTCAAGCCTTCTAAAATACCGCGTAATTTTTCCTGCCTATCAGGGTCGTAAGGATTTTTTATGGTTGAATCAGCAGGAAGCCGCAGCATTGCCGATTTCACCCCCGCAAAATTCGGAGAAACATACGCAGAAGCGATTTCTCCTTCATATTCATAAGTAAAAGACAATAAATTTGCTTGATGAATTGCTTGATTTAGGGCGACACGTACAGATTTATCTAATAAATGCGGATTACCTGTACGCAAATTTAAATGAATTGCATAATTATCCGTAGAGGGTGAAATCACTAATTTTGCATAAGGTGATAATAAAGTTTCTATTTTGCGTTCAAAAGCAATAGGCGTAATATCTAATAAATTTTCTTTATATAAAACATAATCTTTTGCCTGATTTGCATTCAGCTCTGTATAAACGGTAATTCTTTCAATTTTCGGATAACGTTTATCCCAATAACGCGGATTAGCGACTAATTCAGCTTTTGCGGTTTTTCTATCGCCTTCAATATAACCTTCCTGCAAAATATAAGGACCAATCCCATATAGACCCGCTTCGGCTAAATTCGGACATGTTGGTTTGCCATTCCATCCAAATTTTTTTAAATAAGCAGGGGTATAAAATTGCATCCAAATGACATCATGTAAAAAAATACCATATTTTTCTTTTAAGAAAAAACGGACGGTATAATCATCTATTTTTTCTACCCGATCAAAAGTTTCATGAATTTTTGAGAATAAAAAAGGTTTTTGTTTAAAGTATTGCATGTTTAGCAATACCATATCCGCATTAAAAGGCGTTCCGTCTTGGAATTCTACCCCACGTCGCAAGGTAAATTCATAGCTTGTATCATTTATTTGCCGATGACTGGTTGCTAAATCATACTCCCAACCGCGTTCATTATTGGCAGGGCGGAAAAAAGCCCCATTGATTGAATGAGAAGTATATATATAAGAAAGACTTGGAATATAAACTCGTAGGTGAGAACCTTTGGTCAAGGGCGCGGCTACACGAGTTTGTGCATCATCAGGACGCAATACTAAAGGCTCAAAGGGTTTCACTGTCAAAGATTGATTGTTAATACTTTGTTCAGCTCTAGTAGATTCATTGGCTAATGGTGCGGTGGTATAAATAAATAGCAGTAAAAAAACGTAAATATAATGCTTCATAATATTAGCTCCCCTATTTTGGTATAACACTATTCTATAACAAGGTGTGTAATCAAAGATTAAAACGGTTATTCCAAAGGAGTAGGAAGCTCACTAAAAATAACTGCTTGTTTATTGACATAGTGTTATATAACAAACGCACTTTAAAAGGAGTGCAATCGCTTTAGCTATTAATTAAGTTAATCGTTTGGCGAGTGATTATGACTGGATTATATGGTAACCGCATTTTAAATTGATTAAGGTGGAGTGCAATCGCTTTAGCTATTGCTTTTTAACCTTTTGATTGAACATTATTTTACCTGTTGCGACACTGGCAATAGCTGAAGCAATTGCACTCCAGTTAAAGTGCGTTGGCTATAGCTTCTCTTTGCAAAAGGCGAGATAAACCTTATTCTCCACCTTTCCCGCCGCCAGAGCGTCACAGCCATTAAGTTAAGCAAGCATGAGAATTGTAGGGTGGAATAGCGCAGCGTATTCCACCGTTTTGTCTGAACCTTAATTCACTTGATTTTCTTGATTAACATAATGAAAAATTAAGGAAATTAAGTGAATTGTGTGACAGGGTTCAGACAATTTTGTAGCGTTTTTTGGTGGAATACGCTTTGCTATTCCACCCTACAATCCAAATAATGGCAGTAGACGCGAGAGCATGGGAACGAGATAAACGAGATAAATTTTACTCGCCGAACTCGCGTTAATCCCCAATTTGCAACGGCTCACCGCCATTAAATACAATTTGGTCGCCTAGTCTATACCCTACAAACAAAGTCAAATTGCTTGCATTGGTTTTTGCCAACTGCGCTCGTGCCAGTGTAAAATCAATAGATTGCTCCAATTTTACCCCCGTCCGCAAGGCGGCAATCGAATTTGCATCACCGCCCGCCCAAGACTGCACGCCGCCGCTGCTATCCAATGCAAATACTTGTCCATTTGCTACCGCAATTGCTAGCAAATCCGCTGTTTTATCTAAATGTACTTGTGAAGGAATGACCGTGATTTGCACGCTTGCCGTGTTATACAAGAAATTCGCATCAATTCGGTCAAGCTGCCCAAATGGTAAGGTAATAATTTGTCCATTGCTGTTTAAACTATTATCTACCCGCTCATCGCGCCCAAAAGCGGCATTTGTCATATTAATAGAAAAATGAAAGACTTCTGAACTTGCTGTTGTCGCGCCATAAGCATCAATCGCTAATACACGCCAATAGTAAGTCGCTAAATCTTCCAGCGTATCACCTACATACAAAGTCGGACTTTGTAGCTCTTCTTTTTGATAAATGATATGTTCAAATGCTTTATCTTTAGCAATCATGAAGGTATAAGTCGGCAACGCTTCACCCGCTTGTCTATCAGGGTCGCGGCTGTTTTGCCAACTAAACCGTAAATGCGCGGCGGTCGTTGTACCCGTGCTCGGTGCGAGCAATTTGAACGCAATCGGGGCTTGATTTCCGACTTTGTTCTTATACACCACAGAGCGTTGTGTAGGCGAAATATCGTGAGTTTCGTTATCGGTGACAAAATAATACACTTCATATTTGCCCGCTTCATTAAACAAGTCGACAGTCCGTTGACACACTTTTGTGTATTGACTGCATTGTAAATCGCCTGCAATCCGTTGTAGTTGCTCAATTTCCCGTTGTTGCGCAGGTTTGCCAGAAGTGATGGCGGAAGCGGTTAATTCCACATGCGGGGCGCGAATGTCCACAGGGGCTTGTGCTACCCGTAGCGCGTTGTTCACTTCAATACTGAGTTGTGCAGTATTTTCTTCAGGTTTAAGGAACACGGTAGAAGTTACTGCGACGATGTCGGCGGGACTGCCAACGAAATTAGTATCAAAATTTTGCCCCGCGCCTAAAAAGCGTTGGGTTAAAT
>CAZKST010000212.1:0-5951 GCA_964555395.1 uncultured Thiotrichaceae bacterium
ACCCTATAAACCCTAACCCCCTCCACCTTTCCTTTTAACACCACCTCCCCCACAAACTCAGTGGCAAAGCGGGGCGGCAAATAATGCAAAGTTGATTCACCAATTAAAATTCTACATAACACTTCTTTATCAATTTCTTTATCAAAACTCTCTAAACGGGAAGCAATATTAACCGTATCCCCTAATACCGTATATTCCTGCCGCTGCGCACTGCCTAAACTGCCCGCCACCAATTCGCCCGTATAAATCCCTATCCGCATCCGAATCGGAGGCAAGCCGCGCTGTTGCCAACGCTCAGTTAATGCCGCCAATGCTTCGCGCATTGCTAGTGCACATTCAACCGCATTGACCGTATCCCGCTGAATTTCATAAACACTTTGACTTGCTAACGGTACGCCAAACAACGCCATAATCGCATCACCAATGAATTTATTGACTTGTCCATGATGTTGTTCTTCCACAACATGTACCATCACTTCCATATATTCATTTAACCAGTCCATCAATACTTGCGGCTCCATGTGCTCGGCAACGCTGGTAAAGTTTTGTAAATCGGTAAATAACACCGTCGCAGTTAAACGTTGCGGACGTAATCGCCCATTGCGCAGATATTGCTCCCGTGCTGCCCAAATCACATTTGCAACTTCTTTAGACACATGCCGCGAAAATAATTGCATCAATACCGCCCGTTGCTGTTTTTCTTGATTGGATAAGTAAATCAAACTGGTGATAATGGTTAAACTAAAACCTAACAAGGGACTTGCCATCGCAATCCAGAGTCCCGATTGAAACGCGACAAAACTGACCGCGATAATCAGCGCATTGCCGCCGACCATCATAATCCCAATAAACCACATCGATTGCGCACTGAACACTAAAACCGCTGCCAGTAATACTACCAACCATAACCATAAACCCTCTTGTGTATCGCTTAAGCTGTGTAAAGGCTGGGAAACACCCGTTGCAATATTGAGCAATTGACTGACGATATAGGCATGTACCGCCGCGCCTGCAACGCGCTCGTCGCCCGCAATCCAGCGTCCAAAGGGCGTATATAAAAAGTCGGGCGTGCCTTCTGCGCGTACGCCGATAATCACGATTTTGTCGCGGATGAGAGTTGTATCGATATTGTCTTTTAAAATGTCGCGAATATTTAAATGGTTAAATTCGGAGGGCGCGGCGGGATAATCTAGCATGAATTGAAAACCGCCCATGTCGGCGTTGACATAGCCGCCGAAATTGTTATCTAAAGGCGATAAAATCGTTTTGCCTAAAATCAATTCGCTAGAATTTGCAGGGTTGCTTGTGATTTTGATTTTATGTTTAAAGAAAAAAGCTAAGGCTAATTTTAAGCTAAAAGCTTCATACGTTCTTTCTCCGTCGCTTAAATATAATAAACCGCGCCGAATTAATCCGCCGCTGTCTACCGTTAAATCATTAAACGAAATTTTATGTGAATGTTCAAATTCTGGTAAAGCACGGACAAATTTTCCTTGTTCATCTCTAAATTTTTTGATTAAAACAATATTGCTTTGTTGCTTAAGCCAGTCAATTAATGCAGTGTAATAAGTGCTATTGCGGGGAACGGGTGAATCGCGATAAATATCTAAGCCAATGACTAAAGGTTGATGACTTTGTAATTTTTGAAAAACATTTAACAGTTCTTTATCGGCTAATGGCCAACCATATAAACGTTGGTCTTCATCTTCTAACCAAACTAAAGTAATTCGTGAATCAATATTAGTTTCGCGGGGTTGTCCTGTTAATAAGCCATCATAACCATATAAATCTAAAGGTTGTAATAACCCTTGTTCTTTCAATAACCAAACGCTACCCGCCATAACATGGGCAATAAGAAGAATCACCAAAATGGATTTATGCAAATAAAACCATTTTAGCAAATAACTATCCCACCAATGCGTAATGACTACCCCACAGGTGTTTTTTAAGTATTTAAAGCGCATACTTTTTTAAATAGAAAATTGTTTTTGTAAAAAAGTAGTCGCAAAAAAATTGCCATTTTCTTGAGATAAATTTGACAGCCTGTTTTTGCTGAACTAAGTTAAAGTGTTTTATTTTCGTTAGGCATTTTTTGAGGCGTATTTTTCCTCAAACCAAAGGAGTGACTATTTATAATTAAACCTGACGAAAAAACGACAAGTTTCTTATTTTTAATTTAAACAACATTTATTTTCTTTTCTTAATCAGAATTAACTTTCTTATGCAAAATTCCTCAAAAACTTTTTTCTGGATAGTCTGCTGGGCAATTTATATCGTCCTCGCCCTGTCCTATATGCTTGTCCTCTTTCAGCGCGTTGTCCCCGCCGTAATGGCAAACGAATTAATGCAAGCCTTTCACACAACAGGCACAGCATTAGGCTTTTTAGCTGCCATGTATTTTTATATTTATACCGTCATGCAATTACCTTCTGGCATTCTCGCCGACACACTCGGTACACGTTGGACAGTGGTGATTAGCAATGCAGTGGCGGGAGTTGGTTCGTTAATTTTTGGACTTGCGCCGAGCTTTGAAATAGCAATGTTAGGACGTTTTTTAGTGGGATTGGGCGTGTCAGGAATTTTCATTGCTTTTATGAAAAGCAATAGCTTGTGGTTTCCCGCCCGTTATTACGCCACAATTAGCGGTTTATCGTTATTTGTCGGTAATTTAGGCTCAATTGTCGCGGGCGTACCTTTATCTTATGCGCTCAATTGGTTTTCATGGCGATGGGTTTTTATTTTAATTGGGGGATTATCGCTAATTTTAGCGGTGGTTACGGCAATTTTTGTGCGTAATCGTCCAGAAGAAGTCGGTTTTGAAGCCGTTAATGCAAATACAGTGCAAAATACCGCGCCTGTTTCTACTCAGCAATTAATTGCAGATTGGATGTTAAATTTACGAGAAGTGTTTGCTATCAAAGCGTTATGGACAGGCTTTTTAGTTTATATTGGCAGCATGGGCAGTTTTTTTGCTTTCGTCGGTTTATGGGCAATGCCTTTTTTAACGCAATTACATGGTTTATCACGTCAAGAAGCTTCAACTTATGTCACTTTGACGCTTTTTTCATTTGCCTTGATTGCGCTCATTGCGGGCGGAATTTCTGATTATTTAAAATCACGCAGACCTTTAGTGGTTTTAGGTGCATTGTGCTATTGTGTTATCTGGGCAATTTTGATGTGGCATCCTTTAATTTCAGGCATCGCTTTATATGTGCTATTTGCCTTGATTGGTGCATGTGCGGGCTGTTTTGTGATAACGTTCACAATGGCAAAAGAGCTGGTTAAACCCGCGCTTGCAGGTACAGCGATTGGCTTGGTTAATATGGGGCTATTTTTAGGGACTTCCATTTTACAACCCCTATTTGGAACAGTTTTAGACCAATTTTGGGATGGCGTGTTGCTTAACAATGTGCGCATTTATTCAGTAACCGCTTATCAAGCAGGTATGGGATTAATGTTAATTTTTGCATTGATAGCCTTTTATAGTGCGCTAAAATTGCCCGAAACCTTTAAATCACAATAATAACGGAGGAAATAGCACCATGTTTGAAGCCGCAGAAATCGGACGCAGTTTAAGTAAAGAAGAATTTAAAGCTCAAATTCCTGAATTGCGCGCCCAATTATTACAAGCACAATTTGCGTTAAGTAAAACTAATATTCCTGTTATTTTAATCATTTCGGGTATCGATGCCGCAGGACGTGGCGAAGTCGTCAACGCTTTAAATGAATGGTTAGACCCACGCGGTTTAGAAACTTTTGCGATTGAAGGTTTGACAGATGAAGAGCGTGAGCGTCCGTATTATTGGCGATATTGGCGACGTTTACCCGCTCGCGGGCGTATCGGGATTTTCTTTGGAGGGTGGTATTATGAACCCATTCAAGAATCTGCCTACGGCAAAATCAATAATGCCGAAGTGGATGAAATGCTGGAACAAAATCGGCGATTTGAAAATATGCTTGCCGAAGATGGCGCGTTAATTATCAAATATTGGTTGCATTTATCCAAAGATGACCAAGTTAAACGTTTAAAGAAATTAGAAAAAGACCAATACACGCGGCGGATGGTTTCAGAGCGTGATTGGTATCATGCCGATTTATATGATAATTTCTTAAAAACCGCAGAACGGGCAATTCGTCATACCGATTCAGGCATCGCACCTTGGCATATTATTGAAGCTTCTGACCCGCGTTATCGTGACATTACCGTCGCTAAAAGTGTGCTGGAGCATATCACACAAGCAATTGCGCAATTTGAACAGAAAAAAGCTTTAAAAACATCCTTGTCAACTACTCCTTTAGCGTTACCGCCCGTCAGCAAAGAAAATAAAAAAGTCGACAGCGCGACTGAAGTTTCTAAAGTAGAAAGTCGTTCAAAAATAACGATTTTAGATACTTTAAATTTGGATAAACGCTTGCGTGGTAAAGAATATGCGACGGAATTAAAATCATATCAAGCGAAATTACATCGGCTTGCGTGGGATGCACATCAGCATAAACGCTCCTTAATTGCCGTGTTTGAAGGTTGGGATGCAGCAGGCAAGGGCGGCAGCATTCGCCGCATTACGCAAGCAATGGATGCGCGTTTATACCGTGTCATTTCCAGTGCTGCGCCGACCGATGAAGAGCGGGCGCATCATTATTTATGGCGATTCTGGCGACATATTCCCCGTGCGGGCAATGCGACGATTTACGACCGCTCATGGTATGGGCGCGTTTTGGTAGAGCGCGTGGAAAAATTTGCCACTGAAGCTGAATGGAAACGGGCGTATTTAGAAATTAATTCGTTTGAAGAAAATTTGGCAAAACATGGTGTTATCATTGTTAAATTCTGGTTACACATCAGCCAAGATGAGCAATTACGCCGTTTTGAAGAACGTCAGCAAATTTCGTATAAACAACACAAAATTACTGAAGAAGATTGGCGTAATCGTGATAAATGGAATGATTATGTGTTAGCAATCAATGATATGGTGGCAAAAACCAGCACTGCATTTGCGCCTTGGACATTGATTCCATCTAACGATAAACGTTATGCACGGTTGCAAGTGTTAAAAACTGTTTGCGACCGTTTAGATTTAGAACTGTCAAAAAACGAGAAAAAACGCTAATTATCGTCTAAATTAAGCTAATACTAACCTGACAATTAACAACTGTCGGGTTTTATTTTTTATAACCTGCTATTTTATTTAAAAAATTATGAAAACAACTTTTAGTCCCATTCGTTTAGGGGTCAACGTCGACCACGTTGCGACTTTACGGCAAGCCCGCCATACGCGCTATCCTGACCCTGTTCATGCTGCTTTAGTTGCCGAGCAAGCGGGCGCGGATTTAATCACCATGCACTTGCGCGAAGACCGCCGCCATATTCAAGACTGCGATATTTTGCACGCGAAAGCCTTATTGCAAACTCGTTTAAATTTTGAAATGGCAGTGACTGAGGAAATGCTGAGTTTTGCCGAGCAAGTGCGCCCACAAGATGCGTGCTTAGTGCCTGAAAAACGTCAGGAATTAACGACAGAAGGCGGTTTAGATGTCGTCGGACAATTTGAAAATATTCAGCGTGCGTGTGAGCGTTTAAGTCGTGTAGATGTCAAAGTATCTTTATTTATTGACCCCGATTTACAGCAAATTGCTGCCGCGCACAAAGTCGGCGCGCCCGTGATTGAAATTCACACAGGACGTTATGCCGAAGCAAAAACCGACCAAGAGCAACAAAGTGAATTTATTAGAATTGTGCAAGCGGTTGAATATGCGGATAGTTTAGGTTTACAAGTCAATGCGGGACACGGTTTGCATTATCACAATGTTGCAGCAATTGCGGCATTGCCTGCGGTTTGTGAATTGAATATTGGACATGCGATTGTTGCCCGCGCAGTATTTGACGGTATGGCAACGGCGGTGCGGGAAATGAAGCGATTGATGGTAGAGGCGAAGGGGAAAGCGCAGTAATT
>CAZKST010000213.1:0-5914 GCA_964555395.1 uncultured Thiotrichaceae bacterium
ACGGTATAAGCCGCCATTAACAACTCGAAACCATGCACCCGTGGCAATAAATGTTTAGAAACATAATCCGACCACATGCCTTTATTTTTGCGGAATTTCTCGAAAATTGTCGCAAAAACAGAATATAAAAATGTGCCCGTTCCCGTTGCAGGGTCAAGAATTTGCACTTTATGCACGCCATTTTCTAACAAAGAATTATCGGCTAATCCTTGTTTTAACTTAAATTTATCTTTAAGCACTAAATCCACAGAGCGCACGATATAAGACACAACAGGCTCAGGCGTGTAATAAACCCCGCGTATTTCTCGCAATTTAGGGTTATATTGCGCTAAAAAAGTTTCATAAAAATGCACGACGGGGTCTTCTTGTCGTGTTTTTCGTCCAAAATCGGCTAAAATTGCCGCAATGTCTGCCCGATTCAATACCGCGCATAAATTGTCAACCATCCAGACTAAACGGTCATCTAATTCAATTCCTGCAATTTGATTAAAGAGATTTCTTAAAAACGGATTGGTTTTAGGTACAAAATGACTCGCGGTTAAGCGATTAAACGGCTGACTTGAATCTGCGCTACACTTAGCGGCAAATAGCCCATAACAAATAGTTTGCGCCACCATATCGGTAAATTCTTCTACCGTTAAGGTATCGATTAAAATCATCCTAAAACTGTTTAACTGGTCGTGCAATTTGCCTTTGTTATCTTCTTGTGCATAAGCAAGCAACATATTGCGATTAATATTTTGCGCAATCAGTGCCATTTTTTGCGCCAATTCTTCAGGCGTGCGTAACGTGATAATTTGGGTGGTGACAAAAGTTTTTAATAAATGTTCTAATTGTGCAAAATTGTCTAAATTAGGTTTTAAACGCCCTTGCTTATCTCGTTCTGCTAATTTCACTGTCATTGCAGACTGTTGTTTTCCTTGAATAAACCAGCGAAATTCAAGATAATCCGTTAATAATAAATTATTTATAAAGTCGAAATAACGCGCTAATTGTTCCGAATTTTCTGCTTTATCTAAATTAATGCCGATGTCTTTTGCTTCAATATGTCCAACCGGAATATTATTTTGTGCAATTTCAAAATCAGGCGAACCGCAAGCAATACGGCGTGGCTCATTGGTTATCCGATAATCAGGTAAAAATGCACACAACAAGTTTTGCAACGCAGGGCGGTGTGTGTGTTCAGTTGCATTACCTGCATCAATGGCGATTTGCAATTCGTTTAAATAAGTTTGAATAGGGTGCATTTAAATTCCTTTTTTATTGTAATATTTTTAATATTTTAAACGTCAATCAATTAAGAAGTTATGCAATTTAATCTTTGTCTGAATTTAATTAACATAATGAAAAAATTAAGGAACAGGGTTAATTATATGAATTAGGAGTAGATAAAAAACGTATTAAATCAATTATGCTTATCAATTGCGTAATTCTTAATTAGTATAATGATTAATAAAAAAGAGAATTACTTAAACCGCAAGTAACAATTTCCACAAAACTTGTGTGTTACTTTACAATTGCGCTTTCAACATTGGTTTGACTTTGATGATTAAGACATTCTAACATCTCTTTTTTTCCAATTTTTCAAAAGATTTTATTATAACTTCCTTATTTGCTTGGCACTACTATGAATTTAAATTTATCTAAACTTTATGTAGAAGTTATGCAATTGAATGAAAGAAAGCTGTAGGATAGGCTAATGATAAGAAGCCCATCAAGATTGTTTATGGGTATTAGTGCACATAATAAATTGAATTTAAAATGAATTAGAGTGTACACCAAATTATCAATGATGCGCTTTTATCTGAATTGCGTAATTTCTATTTATATTCTTGTTTTCCAAAATTTTAATAAGCCTTATTTGAAATAAACTTAAAAAGCAAGTATACATAACGCAGTTTTACCAGAGTTAATGATAAGGGTTGATAAAATGATAAAAAAATATAGCGTGTTCTTTTGGTTTAGCATTTTCTTAAGTCATACCGTTTTCGCTTTACCCGAAATTCAACATTGGCAAACTGCAAATGGTGGACAAGTCTATTTTGTGCCTGCGCCTGAATTACCAATGTTAGATGTACATCTTGTATTTGATGCAGGCAGTGCTCGAGATGGGACGCAAAATGGTATTGCGATGTTAACCAATGGATTGCTTAATCAAGGAACGGCTAATATGACAGCTGACCAAATTGTCGAAAAATTAGACAGTTTGGGTGTTCAGGTAGGTTTTGAAGTTGACCGCGACAGTGCAATGATTTCCTTGCGCAGTTTGACGGATTCGTCTCTTTTATCTAATGCTTTAAATATTTTATCTGATTTTTTGGCAAAACCTGATTTTAATCCCACGGCATTTAAACGTAATCAGCAGCAATTATTAATGTTGATAAAACAAAAGCAGCAATCACCCCGCAGTTTAGCCAGTGATGCGTTTTATCATGCAATTTTTGCGGGGCATCCTTATGAAAATCCCGAGGAAGGTACGGAAGAAACCGTAAAAATGTTAACCCCTATGGATACGCAAGCATTCCATCATAAGTATTATGTCGCTAAAAATGCAGTGATAGCTATTGTTGGGGCAGTAGATAAAACGCAAGCCGCAGAAATTGCTAATCAATTATTGGCTAAATTACCCGAAGGTGAGCAAGCGGCGGCTTTACCTCCTGTCAAATCGTTGACAGAAGGAAAAGTCATTCATATTGAACATCCTTCTACACAAACCACCATTTTAATGGGACAAGTTGGAATTGAACGTCAACATCCTGATTATTTTCCTTTATTGGTGGCAAATCATGCTTTAGGCGGCAGTGGGTTCGCGTCTTTGTTGGTTGAAGAAGTGCGGGAAAAACGCGGTTTAGCGTATTCTGCTTATAGTTATTTATCGCCGCTCAAAAGTAAGGGTGTGTTTATGATGGGCGCGCAAACGCGGAATGAACAAGCAGAGCAAACCATAGAAGTGATTAAACAGACACTTCAGCAATTTATGATTGCAGGCGTTAGCCCTGAAAAATGGGCAGTGATAAAAGCGAATTTAACGGGAAGTTTCCCTTTAAAATTAGATAGTAATGCTAAAATTGTGGCAAATATTGCAAATGTCGGTTTTTATCAATTGCCTTTAGATTATTTGAATAAATATGTTGAATCTGTCAATCAAACGACAAACGTGCAAATATTGACAGCACTCCGCAATTTAATTCAGCCTGATAAATTTGTGATTGTGACGGTTGGACAAACAAAAAACAATTTTTAATTTTAATTTCAATAGCTTATCTGGCGACTCAAAAGTTGGCATTATTATTGATATATAGTTATTAACCTAGCTTCACTACTCCTACCTAGATGAAGCAGGTAGGCGCATCATACGACGGTTGCGTGTGATGTGCCGTTAATCCCCCCCATTTTTTGTTCCTGTTTTTGCTATTTTCTTTCATATCTCTGTTTTCTCTTCTTTTCCTGCATTATACTGACAGCTTTAGCCGTGTTTAGGAAAATTGATTTATGGAAAACAATCCCTACTCTGCGCCTTCGTCTTTAAAAGAACAAGCGGAACATAGTGAGAAACAACTCACTCCTCTACAAAAACAAATTTTAACTATCTACCTAGATTTACAAGAGAAAAAACCTAGTATTTGGTATATGCTTAATGCGAGTAGAAAATCTTATTTTTTAATCCTTTTTTATTTTTGCTGTTTAGCGATATTAGGTTATCTAGTCGGGATAGGAGATTTTACGTTTGGTATGGTTATAGGGCTTTTTATTTCAAATGTTAGCGGTTTGAGCAAATTTAGCCAAAACTGGACTTTGTTAAAACAAATCTTAGCATTTGATAAAATCAAACGGATTTTAGAACAAGGACGTTTTGATTAAATTCATTTGCTTATTTTTCTTATAAGGAGTGATGGCTGTGGCTGAAAAAAATTCTTCAGGTTTGTTTAATTCAATGAGCAATTCATCTTCTCAAGAACCCGCCAAAGCAGCAGGCTTAAAACATTGGTTAAGTAGCTCCCTGTCTAAATTAATTGTTTTAATCCTTATTATTTTTATTATTCTGATTTTATCTCCTTTCTTTATTAAAATTGCAACTGTACAAGGAAATGAAGTCGGTGTTTTAGAATCATGGAGCGGTGGGGTAGATAGCAAACCCTATGCGGCACGGACTTATATTTTATTCCCCGGTTTCACACAAAAAATCTTTACCTATCCTTTATCATTACAGGTTTTTGTGATGAATGATGTCAATGGCAGAATAGAAGAATTTGCCGAAGGACGCGAAAAAGACGCATATTTAGTGCAATCTGCCGAAGGGCAGGATATGCACATCTCTTTGAGTGTGCAATGGCGCATTGACCCTGCCAAAGTTGTGCAATTGCATCAAACTGTGCGGGATAGAGTTGCAGAACGGATGTTGCGTCCTGTCGTTATGCGAGTTGTGAAAGACCAAGCAACCCGTCGTAGTGCGATTGAAGCTTATTCAGGACAAGGGTTAGTGCAATTACAATCCGATATTTTTAAAGATTTGACTGCGCAAAGTGGTGAATTGCGCGAACGCGGTATTATCGTTGAAAACTTTGTTATTGAAGGAATTCGTTTAGACCCTAAATACATCGGTGAAATTACCGAACGCCAAGTTGCGGTACAACGTCGCTTAAAAGCAGATGAACAAACCAAAGCAGCACAAGCGGAAGCTTTACGCGCCGAAGCTGAAGCGCAAGCAGATTTAAAACGGCGGGTTGTAGAAGCAGAACGTGATAAGCAAGTAGGGGTTTTAAAAGCAGAAAAAGAAGCACAGCAATTAATTCTCTCGGCTGAAGCGATGAAAAAACAAACTATTTTAGATGCTGAAGCTAAGCAACAACGTCTAGTTTTAGAAGCGACGGGCGGACGTGATGCAAAATTATTAGAAGCGCAAGGGATTTTAGAAATCGGCAAAGCCGAAGCTGAGGCACAAAAATTACGCTTAAGTGCTTATGCAGTAACGGGAGCAGATGCTTTTGTGAAGGTGGAAATTGCAAAATCAATGGCAACGGCTCATCAAAACGTGCGCGGCTATTTACCTGATAATATGAGTATTTATACTTTAGGTAATAATTTTATGGATGCAGTGGAAAGTTTAATGGGACGCAGAGCAGATTTACCTGCAAACTTGCCACAATCGCCTATGCAACCTAACTTAACACCTAACAATAATCCCTATACAACCAACTAAATAACTCAGGTTTACGGTTAAGCCTATTGCTTTTTATTGCAATGCAGTATAATAGTCGTACTATTATGTCATCAACCTAACGCGAGCCGTAAACCTATGAGAATTGAAAAAGCACTTGAGAAGTTTATTTTTGGAAGTCGTTGGTTACTAGCCCCTTTTTACTTAATGCTGGTCGTGACGTTGTTAGTATTACTCGCAAAATTCTTAATGAAATTTGCGGATATGTTCACAGTCATCTGGACAATGGAAGGGACTGCTTTGGTGCTGCCTATTCTGGGCTTGATTGATTTAGTGCTAATAGCCAATTTGCTGATTTTAATTATTTTTAGTGGTTACGAAAATTTCGTTTCTAAAATTGATGAAGCTAAAGACCATTCTGACCGTCCTGAATGGATGGGTAATGTGGATTATGGTTCTTTAAAAATTAAAGTTATCGGTTCTATCGTCGCAATTTCCTCTATTGATTTGCTCAAAGCTTTCTTTGATATTCATCACTACAATAAAGAAGATTTAATGTGGTTGGTGATTATACATTTAACCTTTGTAGTTTCGGGTTTGTTATTCGCTTTTATGGAACGGCTTACACATCCGCATTCCGCACCTGCTGAAAAAGTAGAAGCTAGTCACCAACCGCATTAAAATAATTTGAAGTCTGAACCATAATTTACTTAATTAATTTAATTTTCTTAATTTTTTCATTAAGTTAATCAAGGA
>CAZKST010000214.1:0-4680 GCA_964555395.1 uncultured Thiotrichaceae bacterium
ATTGCCATTAAAAATTGAACACGCTGAAATTTCACAAGTTTTTTGTAAAGTTAACGGTATTAGAAGTTACGCAGCTGAATGAAAAAACGAGTAGGATGGGCTGACGCAAGGAAGCCCATCATTGGCGGTTTGAGTGTGCCTCCTAATTCTTGTAAATTCAATTTATTATGTGAGCAAGTGCCGATAAACAGTTTTGATGGGCTTCCTTACGTCAGCCCATCCTACTTTTATCTAAACTGTGTAACTTCTAAGTACATCTTGTGTTTTTTTAGGTGTTCTACGATAACAACCAGCGTAATAAAGGATTCTGTATGAACACTGAACAAGCTTATTTTAGCGTGCGCCGCATCGCTGTATTGGGTGCGGGCGTGATGGGCGCGCAAATCGCCGCCCATTGCGTCAATGCCGCCATTCCCGTATTGCTATTTGATGTGGAATCCCCACATTTAGACCCCTATTTTCAAACAAAACAAGCGATTGAACGTTTAACAAACCTTGACCCCGCCCCTTTGGCTTTGGCAAGTTTAGCGCATTACATTACACCGCTTAACTACAATGAACACGATTTAGCCCAGTTACGCGGTTGTGATTTGGTGATTGAAGCCGTTGCCGAGCGTTTAGATATTAAGCAAAGCGTTTTGCAACAAATCGCGCCGTATTTAGCCCCCCATGCGGTATTAGCTAGCAATACTTCAGGTTTACCGATTCATTTACTTGCTAAAATGTTACCCGCCGAATGTCAGCCGCGTTTTTGCGGAATGCACTTTTTTAATCCGCCCCGCTACTTATCGCTGGTGGAATTAATCCGCGCACCGCAAATGTCGGATGAATTAAGCAATGCACTGGAGAGTTTTTTAACCTCTCATCTTGGAAAAAATGTCATTCGTGCACACGACACGCCGAATTTTATTGCAAACCGTCTAGGCTTATTATCAGTCTTGTCTGTGTTATATCACGCTGAACACTTTGAAATTCCACTAGATATTGTGGACAAATTAACAGGCGTGACAATCGGTCGCCCTAAAAGTGCAACTTGCCGCACCCTAGATGTTGTAGGGCTTGATACTTTCGCCTATGTGGTTAAAGGGACATCAATGCTGCTAAAAAGTGACCCGTGGAATGCTTTATTTATTGTGCCCAAATGGTTGCAACAATTAATCTCGCAAGGCGCATTTGGACAAAAAAGCAAAAAAGGGATTTATCGCAAACAAGGCGATAAAATAGAAGTTTTTGACTTAAAAAATCAAAGCTACCGCCACGCTACATTAGAGCCTGATGCTGAAATTCAAGCTATTTTAAAATTACCTTCCCTCAAAGCCCGCTTTACCGCTTTACGCGCATCAGTACATCCCCAAGCCCGTTTTTTATGGGCAATTCATCGCGATGTTTTTCATTATGCTGCTTTTCAATTAGCTGAAATTGCTGATAATGTACGCGATATGGATTTAGCCATGCGCTGGGGATTTGGTTGGCAATTAGGCATTTTTGAATTATGGCAAGCCATCGGCTGGCAAACGGTAACCGACTGGCTCAACGCCGATTTAGCTAATGGTGAAATGTTATGCAGCGCACCATTACCACCATGGGTGAGCCAAATAACAGGCGTATATCAAACAGCGGGCGCATGGTCAGCCACACGGCAATATTATGAAAACCGCGAATTATTACCCGTGTATCGCAAACAATATTATCCCGAAGGTTTAGAAACGCCGCTGATTCAATTACCTGAATTTGCCTCTACTGTGCAGCATTCTCCCTTGCTTAACAAATTACAAGGCAAATTATTAGCCATGGGCTTTCCCGCCGCGCCCAAAGTGGCAGAAATTGTGCTAGAAACACCTGATTTATGTGCATGGCATCAAGGCGATGGCGTATTAATTGTAACTTTCCTAAGCAAAATGCACTGCTTACGTTTAGAGTTAATTGAAAGTTTATACAACATCATAGAACTTGCCGAGCGACAATTTTGTGCACTTGTACTATGGCAAACTGAAGCCCCGTTTAGTGTGGGCGCGAATTTAGAGCAAATTGTCCCTGCCATTGCTGCGGGCGAATTTGATTTATTAGAACATGCGGTTGAACAATTCCAAGCGGTCAGTCAACGCTTGCGTTATAGCTACATTCCTACGGTTGCCGCAATTCACGGCTTAGCTTTGGGCGGTGGCTGCGAATGGTTAATGCACTGCGACCGCGTGGTCGCCAATATAGAAAGTTATATCGGTTTAGTAGAAGTTGGCATCGGTTTAATTCCAGCGGGCGGCGGCTGCAAACTACTCGCCCAACGCGCCGCGCAACAAATGCCCGAAGACCCCTTTAAACATTTAAAAAATCTCTATCAAACAGTTGCATTGGGCAAAGTTTCGCGCAGTGCTTTAGAAGCAAAACAACTCGGCTTTTTACGCGAAAGGGATGTCATTATTATGAATCCTTCCGAACTGTTATATGTTGCTTGTCAACAAGCCAGAAGCCTAGCAGAAACAAACTATTACCCGCCTTTTTCAGAACCTATCAAAGCCGTTGGACGCGGCGGTATTGCCAACCTTAAAACCCAATTGCTCAATATGCAAGAAGGGGGATTTATTTCTGAACACGACTATTTAATCGGCAGTTTATTAGCAGAAGTTATCTGTGGAGGTGATATTGAAAGTCATACAGAAGTCAGTGAACAATGGTATTTAAACCTAGAAAAGCGCGCCTTTATGCAACTGCTGAAAAATGAAAAATCACAAGCACGGGCGCAGTATCTGCTAACAACAGGCAAAGTATTAAGGAATTAAGGTGCAATGAACAGAGGTTTGAATACTGCAACTAGGTGCTTAACGCTAACCCTTAGATTTTGTAGCTTAAACCATCTGTAAGGAGGAATTATGGTACAGGATGCATACATTGTTTCAGCGCAACGCACCCCCGTTGGCAAAGCACCGCGTGGCTTGTTACGACATGCCCGCCCCGATGATTTGCTTGCCCATGTTTTGCGCGGTGCACTTGCGAATATACCGCAACTGGATTTAAGTCTGATTGACGATGTTATCATTGGTTGCGCGATGCCCGAAGCTGAACAAGGGCTTAATGTCGCACGCATTGCTTCACTTTTAGCGGGATTACCGCATCAAGTCAGCGGTGTTACTGTGAATCGCTTTTGCGCTTCAGGATTGCAAGCGATTGCATGGGCAGCGGATAAAATTCGCTTAGGCGAAGCAGACATTATGATTGCGGGCGGCGTGGAAAGCATGAGCCTCATTCCCATGGGCGGACACCATTTCGCAATGAATCCTGTGGTTTTCCATAATGATAATATCAGCATTGCTTATGGCATGGGCATTACTGCCGAACGGGTTGCCAACCGCTGGAATATTGCACGCGAAGACCAAGACCAATTTGCGATTAACAGCCATCACAAAGCGCATGAAGCATCACAACAAGGCTTTTTTAAAACTGAGATTTTACCCTATTTAGTCCGCGAAGCTTTACCCTCAAGCGATGGGCAGACTGTCACCTTGCAAGTCCGCGAAATGTTACAAGATGAAGGCATTCGCCTTGATACCAATCTTACCCAACTTGCGCAATTACGCCCCAGTTTTGCTTTAACGGGTTCAGTGACTGCGGGTAATAGTTCACAAATGAGTGATGGTGCAGCAGCACTTATTTTGATGAGTGAAAAAGCAATGCAACGTTTTGGAGCAAAACCTTTAGCCCGTTTTGTTGGCTATGCGGTGACGGGTATTGCGCCTGAAATTATGGGAGCTGCCCCGATTCAAACGATTCCTAAAGCTTTAAAACAAGTGAATTTATCGATAAACGATATCGATTGGATTGAATTAAATGAAGCCTTTGCCGCGCAAAGTTTAGCTGTGATTCGGGCTTTAGATTTACCTACTCATCGAGTGAATCCCCAAGGCGGAGCGATTGCATTAGGACATCCTTTAGGCGCGACGGGTGCGATTCGGGCAACGACTTTAATTCACGGTTTGCAACGCACGCAAGGACGTTACGGCATGGTGACGATGTGTGTAGGCACAGGCATGGGCGCGGCGGGGATTTTTGAACGGGTTTGAGGGAGTGTTTTTTAGGTGAATAGAAGTTACGCAATCCAGACAAAAGTACAAAGCCATTAAATTAAGCGGGTTTGTAGGGTAGAATAGCGTAGCGTATTCCACCGTGGAGCTCTGCTAAGTCTGCGCAAAAACAGAGGATAACCCAAACGGTGGAATACAGCTTGCGCCTATTCCACCCTACATTTGCACTTAATTTAATGATTTTGAGACAAAGCTTCCTATTTTCAATCCATCCTATAAGTTTCTTTCATTCAACTGCGTAATTTCTTATCTATAGCAAACGCTCTATAACTGGAGTGCAATAGCTTCAGCTATTGTCAGTATCGTAACAGGTAAAATACCGTTCAATCAAACAGTTAAAAAAGCAATAGCTAAAGCTATTGCACTCCAATTTTCCCTTGTTTTTGCAGTTCCAAGTAGCGCACTTTGGCGTGTTTGCGTAGCCATTTTTCAAAAATGGGGGCGCGGAGTTGCCAGCCGTCGGCGGTTTCGGTGATGAAGCCGTGTAGGCGTAACGCGAATTCGGCGAAAATCATTATTCAAACTTAGTAATTTATGTTAAGCCTTCCAGTCTTTTAAACCGATTTTAATAGACCTGCTAGGTTTTAAAATCTAGCATATCTTT
>CAZKST010000214.1:4690-5856 GCA_964555395.1 uncultured Thiotrichaceae bacterium
TTGGTCAAGGATTTGGAAAACGGTTTGATGGCAGTGGTGCGTTGTGCAGAATTCATCCCAAAAACATTGCAGTGGGTAGTTTTCGCGCTCGTTGATGAGGATGTCGAAGACTGTTTGCACGTCGCTTTCAGTAAGGTCGTGGCGGTGTTGTTGATTGGCGATGTCGACAAGGGCTTTGCAGGCGCGTTGGAGTAGTGCGGGATGTCCTTGTGTTTGTTGGTAAAGATGTTTTATCGCGGCTTCGCTGTAGCGTATATGTTCGGCGACAGGTTCGGTGATGAGGCGGCGGCTGGTGTGTTCGTCAAAGTAGTCGACGTGTAGGCGTTGGGTTTGAACGAAGTATTTACCCCAGTCGGGGTTAAATAGTTCGGAAAGTAATGCCGCGCCTGAGAATAGGAAGATGATTTGATTTTGTTTTTGTGAGGCGGCACGCATTGCGCCGAGGAGGGCGGCGGCGTGGTCTGGGCATTTTCGCAGACTTTCGTGGAAGTTTTCGTATTCGTCTAAGGCTAAGATAATGCGGTTTTTTTGCGCGGTGCTGAGGATGATAAGAAATTCGTGTAGTTGGTTAAAAGCTTGAAGGGTGTCGTCGGTTGTTTGCCATGTTTGCGGGTGGTTGAAAATTTCGCAGGCTTTTGTGTGGCACGCTTTGAAAAAATGGATAATGTTTTGTGCGTCGTCTTCGGTTTTGGTTTCTTGGCAGTCGATTTTTAGTAAGGTGAAACCGCTGCCGAGCATGTCGGGTAAAAAGTTGAGTAGGCTGGTTTTGCCAACGCGGCGTTGTCCTTGAATGAGGAATAGCGGTAATGTGGCGGCGGTGCTGATGCTGTAGCTTAATTTTTCTTTTATGTCATTGCGTTGCATGAAAATAGCGCGGTCGTTTTGGTTATCACCGAATAGGGGCGTGCCTTCGCGGTAGCAGTTGCGGGCAATGGGTTCGGCGAGTTGGGCGCGGTCGTTGTCGGTTTGGAGTTGTTGCGCAATTTGGTGGTTGAGTAGTGTTAATGTTTTAAGGTAAAAAGCGTGCCATTTGGGCGATTCGCGCAGGGTTTGGGCGTGTAATTCTTCTGTTAGTGTGTTGAGTTGTTGCAAGGCAAAAAATTTTAAACCGATTGCGGTTTCTTGTTTGTAGCTGGTCAGTTGTTTGTCTAGGCGGTTAAATGCTT
>CAZKST010000215.1:0-5837 GCA_964555395.1 uncultured Thiotrichaceae bacterium
CTTTCTTTAACTCTATTCATGATATTAATTCCGAGTGTTATACATTTAATTTCTTTGATTTACAAAATATGATAGCTCATGCTTTTTAAAATTTAACTACATATTTTAACATGAATATGGATTTAGGGAATATTTTCTTCGGTATACTCGCCTTGTTTTAAACGTAAACATTTGATTAAATCAATCAGTATCATAAGCGAAACTTTCTTGATTTTTATGATGTTGCCATTTACCTACACGCTGACCATTTAACCAAACAATTAAGGTTTGTGTATTATGTTTCATCATCATATTCCTCAAAAGCAATTCTTAACTCTTCATCAAGCATTTTTTTCAAACTTTCTTTATCTCCCATAATACTGATTGCTGTTAATAAATCATCTTTTGCTAATGTAAAAATAGTTTTATCTTGTTCTATTTGTGATACTACTGTTTTTATTGGTTCAGCTACTTTTTGAAAAGTAGAATTACTTTCGTTTTTTAGTAATGACGCTTTTCTATCTTTAAAGACTAAATCAACCTCTAAAATAGCCAGCACTTTAAATAATCTTTCTATACTTGCTGTGGCTGGATTTGCTTCTAATTGTGCATAGCTTTGTTGTGTAATCGCTAATTTTTTTGCTAATTCGCTTTGCGTTAAACCTCGCGCTTTACGAAAACCGCGTAAAATTGTGCGTAACTGTGTTAAGGCTTGAATAGAAAATTCCATAATTTTTGTTCCTGTTTTGCGAAGGATAGATTAAATACAAAGTATAGCCTGTTTTTTGTAAAAACAGGCTATAGACTGTAAATTTATTTTACTCAAAAAAAACCGCGCACAACGGCGCGGCTTTCTAAGATTTAACCCTGTATTTTAATTACTTACGGTTTGAACCTTTTTTATCTACTAAGTGTTGAACTGCACTGGTGTCGTTATCACCCACTAATGAATCAATATATCCATCACCGTTAGTGTCGCCTTCCACTAAACCATCGCTGTTACTGTCTTCAGCATCTGAGCTGGTTTTTTCGCTGATTTTTAAGCGCGTTGAGCTTAACAATGCGCCAAAACCACCATACCAATCAGCAATTTTGGTTGCATCACCGTTGGGTTTAACTAACACTAAACCTAATTGATAAACACCCGCAGGTAATGCGCTGGTATCAATTGTGCCTTCAAAGAATTTACCATCAGCAATAACTGGAGATGCAACAACTGCCCCCGTTGGAATGTAGAGCAATAATTGTAATTGCGCTGTTTCTTCTAAGAAGGGTTTTAAGCTGCTGGGTAATTTGATTTGAATACTGATGCTGTCGCCAGCGTAGTAAATTTGTTTATTCGTTTTAATTAAACCTTCGCGTGCACCCGGTTTACCTAATACTTTGTTTAATAAGCTATCTTTGTCTGCTGTTGTAGAAGGAGTTGCCATGTCATCCATGACAGAAGTTGTAATCGGAACTGGCGTTTCCATTGGGTCATCTTTTTTGTCTGATTTATTTGAATCAGCAAATACAGGGGCATTTAACAAAGGTAATGCTAAAGCGATGGATAAAACCAATGTTTTTAAAGGCATTTTTTTCATAATAACATTTTCCTAAAATTGAAATAAGGTGGATGCGCTTATTCTAGGGTAAGTTATAACGGGAAATATGAAGTTTCCTCATTAAAGTAATAAAAAAACAGATTAATGAAATTAATCCTTTAAAAATAATGGCTCAAATCCATACCTTTATAGAGACTCGCAACTTGTTCAGCATAGCCGTTAAACGGCAACGTGGCACGTTTAAATAATTCGCCTATCCGCCGTTCGCGGGCTTGACTCCAGCGCGGATGGGGCACGTCGGGATTCACATTGGCATAAAAGCCGTATTCATTCGGCGCGGCGAGTGACCATGTTGTATCGGGTTGTTTTTCTACTAAGCGAATTTTGACAATGGATTTAATGCTTTTAAAGCCGTATTTCCATGGTACAACGAGGCGAATCGGCGCGCCGTTTTGATTGGGGAGAATTTTCCCGTAGAGTCCAACCGCTAAAATAGTCAGCGGGTGCATGGCTTCATCCATACGCAAGCCTTCGAGATACGGCCAATCTAAAGCGTCTGTTTTTTGTCCGCGCAGTTGTTCGGGACGTTTTACTGTTTCAAATTGAACAAATTTTGCTTTTGAAGTCGGCTGATGATTTTTTAAGAGTTCGCTTAAACTAAAACCTACCCATGGAATCACCATTGACCAGCCTTCTACACAGCGCAAGCGATAAATGCGTTCTTCTACGGGGTAGCGTTTTAATAACGCATCAATATCAATCGTTTCGGGTTTTTCACATTCGCCTTCAATGCTAATTGTCCACGGGCGAGCTTTAAATTCTTCTGCATAGCGGGCGGGGTCGCTTTTGCTCGTACCAAATTCATAAAAGTTGTTGTATGAGGTAACATCTTTAAAACTGTTGGGGGCTTCGCTGGTGGTGCTTAATTCACTTTTCTTTAAATCTGGAAAAGCATCTACTTCTGCTGAGGCGGGCGTGCTGAGTAATAAAGCACTGCTCGGTAACATTAAACTCGCGGCGGTAACAACAGAGGCGTTCACTACGCCTTGCATAAATTGCCGACGGTTTATATAGACCGCTTCGGGGGTGATTTCTGACGCGGGAATTTTCGGAAATTTTTTCATGATAAACCCTTAAAATTTAATACGGATTTGCCCATACACGCCTCGTTGCATTTGGGCGTTGAGTAAATTGATGTAATCTACATACTCATAATGTTGGTTATCTAAAAGGTTTTGTCCAACAATGGAAAATTCAAGCGCATCAAAATAACGGGTTTTGGGCAATTCCCACGCAAGACGCATGTCTAAAGTTGTATAAGCTTCTGTAAATAAAGATACTTCACCTGAATCACTGATATAACGTAACCACATATCCCATTGCCAATGTGGCGTTAAATTAACCGAAGAACGGAGCGAAACTTGATGATGTGGGCTGTGGTAACCCGCTGTTAAATCAATGTTGGGGTTATTGGGTTCTAAACTGTCCACATCAACATCAATAAAACTGTAAGCTGTTTGTAATTTCCATGTTTCCAAAGGTTTCCATAAAACACTGGCTTCAAAGCCCACGCTTTTTGCGGTTGCTTTATTAACCAGTTGATTAGTCACCAGTAAACCTTGTGGTGTAATGTCTAAACCCATCAATTCAGCAACGGTAAAATGATGATAGCGATTTAAAAAAGCGGTTAAATCTATTGAAAAATTCGGGGTAAATTGATGACGAACGCCCAATTCATAGGCTTGCACAGATTCTGATTCTAAATTATCACTGAGCAAAGTTTTACGCAGTTGTGGAAAAGGATAAACCGCGTTAATTTCTTGTGCGACATTGAGAAAAGAATAAGTGTCATGAAAAATGCGCGACGGTGTGCGGGTGGCGCGTGAAGCCGCCGCCCATAAGGCTAAATGCTCGGTTGGTTTCCATAAAACCCGCACATTGGGCTGATGATGCCAGCCAGTATAAGAATTGCGCTCTAATTTAATGCCTGTTGTTAAACTCAAATTGTCTGCAATTTGCCATTCATCTTGCAAAAATAGATTGATGAAATCGCGCCATAGTTGCGGATCATGTACTGCAATCAAAGTATGCTGGTCAAGATTTAAAAAATCACTGCGTTGTCGCCGCCAACCTATCCCATAATGTAACTCATGGTTTTGCCGCATTTTTTGCCGCAAACGTAATTCCATATCAAAATTTTGCGCAATAAAACCAAAAGCGGAGGTAATCACTTTATCGTAATCATGATAAAGCTGTAGATTTAAATGCAAATCGCTGGCGAATTTGTGCTGCCATTCCATTTGCAAACTATTAGAATTGTTTTGCCCAATGCCTTGCGTATCCGCATTCCACGCATATTGCCCGCTGTTCATGTCATACGCTTCGCCTTGAATGCGCAAGCTATTTTTAGCATTAGGTTGACTATCTACACGAAAACCCACTTGATTTTTTTGGTAATAATCAGATAAACGCGCCGCGCTAGTATCTGTTTGATGATGCTCAGCATATAAACGATAGGTGCTGTGGCTCTTTTCATCCAACACCCCGCCTTGCTGCATGAAAATTTCTTGTTTTGCCTCCGTGCCCAGCCGTGCACTCACAACCCGCCCTTGTGTATTTTCTGCTGATTTGGTGATGATATTAATCACTCCGTTAACCGCATTTGCGCCCCAAATTGTGCCCGCTGTGCCGCGAATGACTTCAATACGCTCAATATTTTCCAGTGGAATATCTGCCCGCCACCAATAAACCCCAGAAAATTCAGCGTTATAAATACTACGTCCATCAACTAACACTAATAATTTATTGGCAAAAAAATCATTAAAGCCCCGTGCGGTAATTGCCCAACTATTGGCATTAATCGACGCAACATATAAACCAGGCACCATGCGCAATAAATCTGCGACATTAGTCGCGCCAGAGCGACGAATATCTTCTTCATTGATTACAAAAATAGCAGCGGGAATATCAGTTAATTTTTGCGTTTTTTTCGCAGCAGACGTAACTTCAATTTGTGCTAAATCTTCTAAATTCATTTCAATGAGTGATTGAAATTCTGCTTTTTCTAAACCTTGTTCTTCAGCGTTAAGAGAAAAAGAGAATAAAAACAATGAATAAAATATTCCTTGTTTAAATACTTTATACTTCTGAAAATTTAATAATGCAGGCATACACAAATACTCAAATGTCATTGCGGGTTATTTTCATGATTTTCACGCGCACTTTTAATTTGAAACTACAATTACTTACTCTTGGGATTCGTGGTTTTTGGTTACTCATCAAATTACCCTATCATTGGCAGATGACTTTAGGTCGATGGCTTGGTAGCCTTTTTTACTATGCAGGACGGCGGCGGCGACGCATTGCCGAAATTAACATTGCCCTGTGTTTTCCCGAATTATCGCCTGCTGAACAACAAAAACAGGTTTATAAACATTTTCAATCGCTTGGCATGGGTTTGTTTGAGCATTTTTATGCTTGGGGCGCGACAGAACGCGACATTCAGCGAATGACAGAAATTGTAGGATTCCAACATTTTGTAACGGCTCGTGAGCAAGGCAAAGGCATTATCATGCTCAGTGCCCATTTGAATTCTTTAGAAATCGGCGGCAGAGTGCTTACTTCTCTATGTCAAGATGTACATGCGGTTTACCGCCCGCATGAAAATCCAGTGATGGAGTCACTTTTCCAAGATGCCCGTATGAAATGGGCAGAAAAAGCCATTCCGCGTGAAAATGTGCGCGACATGGTTCGCGCATTAAAAGCTAAAAAACTGCTTTGGTTTGCAATAGACCAAAATTTTGGACATAAAAACAGTGTTTTTGCTGAGTTTTTTGGTATTCCTGCTGCAACAAATACCTCAGTAGCACGCTTAGCAGAGATGAGTAACGCAATTATTGTTCCTTTTTTTACTAAGCGAATTCAAGAAGATAATACGAATCGCATTTATTATAAAGTTATTTTTATGCCACATTTAATTAATTTTCCCACAGGGAATAATTATCAAGATGCTTGCACCGTCAATCAATTAATTGAGCAAATTGTGCGGGATGTGCCTGAGCAGTATTTATGGGTACATCGTCGTTTCAAAGACCGCCCCAATGATGAACCACGTTTTTATTGATTGGGTTTTAAAAAATAAGCGGTTTTGATAAAAGCGAGCGGCGTAACGCCTAAATAAACTTGTCAGAGATTTCTTATCATGCCTTATCTTTTTACTCCTACCCTTGCGCCTATCTCGCCTCATTTCAGCAGTCCGCCGCAAATTATGGGTATTTTAAATGTCACGCCTGATTCTTTTTCAGATGGCGGACG
>CAZKST010000216.1:0-5801 GCA_964555395.1 uncultured Thiotrichaceae bacterium
CCCCTACAGACGCAGCGTAATAGCCTTCTGGTGTCCAGACAACCCAGCGTTTTTTGTCAGGATGGGGAAGGAATGACAGCAATTCCTCGCCATCACTGAGGCGATACCCGCGTATCGTGCCATCGCCAAACGCTGCAACCGCTAAACCGTTATCGGTGAGATTAACGCCACATGTAGTACTGGGTGCAGGTTTTACCCAGATTTGTTCGCCTTGTGCGTCAAAATAACGCAAATACCATTCTGTTCCTAATAAAAAATGCTGTGCATCAGATGCAATGGCGAGACTGCGTGACATTTCGCCCACATCTAAAAATAAAACTTCACCATTAAGAGCAGGATTAGTATCATTGCGCCAATTTTGAATTTGTAAGGATTCATGTTGAGTGCATGGTGCTTTGAGAGTTTCAGTAAGTGTATCTCTCAAGGTGAAATCATGGAGGGAAAATTCCGCAGGAGATTGTCCCCATAATTCATAAGTAAATCCTATTTGTAAACCATCCGAAGCAATGCGAAATCGTTCGCCCATTCCACGGAAATCTGCAAGTTCTGTGCTTTGGTGGGTTAGGTATTGTCCTTGTTTATCGAATAGGACTAAGGAGGGAGTTTCTGAACTCACTAATAAGCAATTGTTAGGTAAATTGCGTAAATCCACAATTGTGCTACATACATCCACTGGTATTCGTTGCCGTTTACCTTTTCCGCTTTGTTGCCAATGAATTAAGAAAGTTTGTCCTTGAGAACTATAACGTCCCCCAGCATACAGTTCCTGCCCATCGGCTGACCATGCGACATTGGCTAAATCACCTTTATCAATTTCTGTTGTATCTACCTTATCAACAAGGCTTAAATCCCGTCCTGAAACCACCATGACTGCGGTGGAATCATTAAACCCTACTGCAATCTGTTGCCCATCAGGGCTAAAACGTGCGCTAAAAGGCTCTTTTCCACCTGTAATATTTTGCTTTTGTAGTAATTTAAACTGTGCATCGTATAAGCGTAGATAGCCATCAAAACAACTACTAACCAGTCGTCCTGTGCAATCAAATTCTATCCAATAGCTGTCAGCACCATAATCATCATCTTGGGCTATCAGTTGTAGATTAGTGGGGGTGCGTTGATACACGCGAATGCCATAACCACCAAATAACGCAACCGCTAAATATTGCCCATCTGCGGAAAAAGCCAGATGATTAATCACATTGGGCAAACCTGCGAGACGGGTTAACAATTTGCCTGTTGCGCGGTCAAAGAGGTAGATACTATCTTGTTCTCCAGTTCCCCATCCTCCCATTGCTACCTGTTGCCCATCAGGGGAAATAGCTACAGCAAATAATTTTCCTTCATTCCCTTCGCCTATCGGTGGACGCAAAACTCGTTCTAGTTTTAAATCAGGCAACTGCCAGACGTGTACAGTTTTATCATCAGATGCTGTGACCGCAAAGTGTCCTTGGGCATCAATATCGATACGATGTATTCTCGCGCTGTGCATGGTGAGATTAGGGCGAATAATTCCAGTCATTTGATATTCCTAGTTATGAAAATATAACAGACATGCTCAAACTCACCCCACCACCTTATCCCGTAAATAAATGGGACTGGCTTCAGCGGCGGTGATAGTTTCCTCCGCAGTTAATGCGGCTAAAGCTAAAGGTAAAATTGCCCTTGCATCAGGATAATACTCAGTCGTCATACCGATAATTTCTATTATTTCATCACTTTGCGCTTGCGCAATTTCTAACAAGTGCGTCGCGCCCGCACTTCTCCAGCCGCTGCCAATGCCATCCCAATAAGCACGACACGGGAGTTGCACTTGTTGCACAGCACATACTTGTTCTTTAGTTATTGCCTCTGCAATCCCTTCCGCATTTAATTTATACGCCGCCCAGTAAATTTCATTCATCCGCGCATCAATTGCAGAAATAACGTAACGATTTGAATTTTTTGGATAGGTTTGGAAATAGGCTTGTGCTAAAGCGGCTAAGGTTGAAATGGCTAACAAAGGTTTGCCCAAAGCAAAACCAATCCCTTGCGCAACACCGCAGGCAATTCTAACCCCCGTAAAACTGCCGGGCCCGCGTCCAAAAGCAATCGCATCCAAATCACTCGCTTTTAATCCCGCCTCTGCCAAAACTTCTGTTAACATTGGCAAAATTAAATCAGCATGACGACGGGGAGCGAGTGCATAACGATACAGCACTTGGTTATCAACCCAAACTGCACATGAACAAGCTTCAGTTGCAGTATCTAAAGCGAGCACTTTCATAACTTATTCCATTTAGTAATTTATTTTTAGAAGTAACCTGTTTTTTCTTGATTATCTATGCAGTATTAAAGTGTGCTAATATAGTTTTCTTAATAGTGATTCCAATATCCAACGCATGGAGTGTGTCTTATGAATAAGTCTGTTTTGGTAAGTTTAATCGTATTAGGATTAGCGCATTCTGCTTTTGCTGCTGATGCTGTTGCGCCTACTTCGCCAGCCCCTGCGGTCGCTAGTCCCGTGCCCGCCGCGCCTACGCATGAAGAAATGATGAAACAGCAAGAGGAATGGCAAAAACAACAAGCTGCGCGTCAACAAAGCATTATGAGTAAGCGGGCAGAACATCAAAAAGCCATGAGTGAATACATGGAAAAATTGCAAAACACGACTGACCCTGAGCAACGTCAAGCATTGATGCAAGAGCACATGCAAATGATGCAAAAACATATAGCAGAAATGCGGAGTTTAATGATGCAGGACAGCATGATAACTGCGCCCGCGCCTTACGCGCCCGCTTATCCAGAAGTGCCTGCTTATAACGTGCCGCCATATTCCCCTTATGCTTATGGTCGTCCTAATTTTGCTCCCCACCCTTATTATTCTGCACCTTATGCAGTCGCGCCTGAAATGTCTGCACCGTCTATGCCTGTCGCGCCTGCATGTGGGGGAATGGGACGCGGTAACGGCATGAACATGCAAGCAATGCAACAACATCGTGCTAATATGGAAGCACGTTTAGACCGCATTGAAACTTTGTTAAAAACCTTAGTTGAAAAACAAGCTAAGTAATTAACCTGAATGCAGTCAGTAATATTCTAAAATTCAGTGGTTTGTAATTTAAGCCTTTTTAATAGACCTGCTAGGTTTTAAAAACCTAGCAGGTTTTTTTTATTATCTATTTTCTTCTGCTATGTCTAACATTTATGACATCTTGTGGTAATTAAACCCATGTTAAACTGCGCAAGATGTAATTCGCATTATTAAAAGTTAAATCTGTTAATCCATGCACTAAATTTGACGAATTTTGCTTGACAGAATTCAACGACTTCGCTATATATTGTGCATTGCACAATAAAATTTTTATCTGAAATTCGCCCCGCTCTTTGTCTTTTACCGTTTTGTGGAGATTCACTATGCAAGCACAATTTAGCAAATTAACAGAGCTGAATAAAACAACCGTTGATTCAGTTCAAAAAGTTACAGTCATTCACAAAAATTTGTGGGTTAATTTGACACAACAACAATTAGATGTGTTTAATATCTATTTAGAAAGCAGTGTCAAACAGTTACATGGTTTAAGCCAAACTAAAAACATCAAAGATGTGTTTGTAACACAAGCAGATTTTGTACAAGAATTGACTAAGAAATTATTGAACAATGTACGCGTTTCTTTAGAAATCGTGAGCGATGCTAAAACGCAATTAAACGATTTAGTAGAAAAAAATGCGGCTTTATTCACTAGCAACTTAAATGAGTTTGCAAGTAATCCTAGCTTTGCACTCGTGCCCGCAACGCCTGTGAATAATGCGGTTGTTCCTGTAACTGAAGCGGTTGTTGTTTCTACGCCTGCAAAAAGCAGCCGTAGCAAAAAATCTGTTGCTTCAGAATAAGCTATAATTTATTGTTCTTGTTCTTCTTGTTGTGCTGCATCTGCTTGTTGTAAGCCTAATGAATATAAAACATTACGGCTTACACCTGTAAATTCTGCGGTAATTTTTGCCGCTTGTTTTAGAGGTAAATGCGGTTGTAGTAAACTAAATAATTTTAAAGCCTCTGGCGTAATTTCACGTTTATCCCGCATAACCGCACCTGCTACCACTAATACAAACTCGCCTTGTTGTTGTTCTGGATGTTCAATTAACCATTGTTGCAATGCAGCGAGCGGTAAACGCTTGACGGTTTCAAACAATTTGGTCAACTCTCGCGCCATCACGACTTGGCGTTCGCCTCCCAAAATTTCTGCCATATCACTAATGCTGTCTAATGCACGGTGCGGTGCTTCGTAAAAGACAAGCGTGCGCGTTTCTTCGGTTAAACTGTGCAAATGTTGGCGGCGGGTGGTGCTTTTTGCAGGTAAAAACCCTTCAAATACAAACTTATCCGCCGTCAATCCTGCCACTGATAACGCACAAATTAACGCACTTGCCCCCGCAATGGGAATGACAGGAATGTCAATTTCATGCGCCGCCGCAACAAGATGACAACCAGGGTCACTGATTAAAGGCGTACCTGCATCGCTAATAAGCGCGATAGATTGTCCCCCTTGTAAGCGTTGCATAAGCTGTTGAATCGTTTGTTTTTCATTATGCTCATGTAAGGCTTGCAAATGGGTTTGAATACCAAAATGGTCTAATAAGCGACGGCTGTGGCGTGTATCTTCCGCTGCAATCAATGAGACATTGCGCAAAGTTTCCTGCGCTCGGGGCGTAAAATCTTGTAAATTACCGATTGGCGTTGCAACCACATATAACGCCCCGCGAGTTTGTCCTAACATGCTTTATCCTTCAACCGTTGCCGCATAACGCTTGGCTAATTCATCAAATAAGCTATTAAAAGCTTGGGTCATTTTGTGGTCTTTTGCAAAATGAATTAAGGGTTTAGCTGCTTGATGTGATTCGCGAATCACAATAGAAGACGCTAGTTTTGTGTCTAAAATTGGTAAACCTTCGGCTAATAAATCCTGTACTAATTGATTGGGCAATTTTGCACGCGGTTGAAATTGATTAACGACAATGCCTTCTATGCGTAGATTTTTATTATGGTCGTTTTGAATTTCTAAAATATTATCGCGGAGTGTATATAAAGCGCGCCGTGCAAAATCATCGCAATCAAAAGGAATTAAACAGCGGTCAGCCGAAACTAAGGCAGATAGCGCGAAGAAATTTAACGCGGGCGGGGTGTCGATATAAATATTGTCAAATTCGCCGTTAATTTCTTCTAAAGCTTCACGCAATTTATACAATTTATAACGGGATTCTAATTTGCCTTGCAAACTGTCCATTTCACGGTGAGCGGGTAAAACGCTGAGATTTTCAAATTCAGTGGGATGAATATAATCTTTTAAAGTTTTGCGCTGAAAAGAGAAAATTAATTGGTCTTCGAAAAAATTGGCAACCGTATTGCTCAACCCTTCCACCTTTTCCGCGCCCAGTAAATATTGGCTAGAGTTGCTTTGAGGGTCTAAATCAATCACTAAAGTTTTACGCCCTCGTGCTGCATCAATCGCAGCTAAATTGCAAGTAATCGTGGATTTTCCCACTCCCCCTTTTTGATTAAAAACGACTCGCCGCATTTTATTTTTATCCTTAGTGCATTTTAGTAATGGCTTTGGGTGATTTTTTTAAGAAACTTAAGTGTAACATAGTTATAAATAGAGTTATCAAGATGAGTCCTAAAGCTTAATTTTTTCTGTTCGTGTAGGGTATATCATCAAAGCGTAAAAGATTAGAATAAGGTAAATTTGGCGGGATATTTAAACTAAAACAAAGACCTGCTAGATTTTAAAAACCTAGCAGGTCTGTTGGAATACATTCAAAAGTTT
>CAZKST010000217.1:0-5786 GCA_964555395.1 uncultured Thiotrichaceae bacterium
TAGGAGTTGCGCAGTTCAAGATTTTCTGAACCCTAATTCTCCTAATTTTCTTGGTTTCCCTAAAAAAAATTAAGAAACACAGCTAATTAAATGAATTAAGGTTCAGCGTAATCCCTAAAACTCTGCTTGTTGTTTGCGGACATCAACAATCTTTTCAGATTCTGCAATTGCTTGTCCCAGCGTGGTAATCCCTTTTGCAACTAATAAATCTAAAATGCGTAAAAAGACTTTTGCAGTTGCAATAGAATCGCCTAATGCGGTGTGACGGTCGCGAATTTCTACGCCCAATCGCTCAGCAATACTGTCTAAGTAATGATTTTCAGTATGTGGATGTAAACAGACGGATAACAACAAGGTATCTAATACAGGATTATCAAATTTAATTCCGCTCGCTTTTTCTTTGAGTTGTAAAAACTTCATATCAAAAGCGACGTTATGACCCACTAAAACCGCATCACCGACAAAAGCTTTAAAGCGAGGAATTACTTCTAAAATGGTCGGTTTGCCCGCTACCATATCATCAGTAATACCATGATATTGAATAGAATCTTTGGGGATTCTGCGATTGGGATAAACCAGTTGTTCAAACGCTTCACCTGTCAGAATGCGCCCATTGACCACTCGCACTCCGCCGATAGAAATAATTTCATCGCCACCAGAAGGATGCAAACCTGTTGTTTCTGAATCAAATACCACAAATTCCAAAGACATCAACGGACGGTCAGCCCATGAACCTAAATGACTTTGCATTTCTGGTAAGTTGAAATCATAAAATTCAGGACGGGCGGGTAAATTTTCGCGGGGACTTTCCCATTGCCGCTGTGAGGCGGGCAACGGTAAGCGCAACAATGCGTAACCAGCGTGACGATGGGCTTGACTCCAGCAGTCACTATCATGATTATGCAAAATTTCGCGTACTGAGGTTACGCCCATTGTGCCTTGCACTTCGTCGTCTAACCATTCTTCTAAATCAAAATCTTTAATGGCTTGTCCTTGCCAGCTAATGTCTAAATAAACGTGACGATTGCCCATTAACGTTTCTAATTCAAAAGTATTTTGCTGCGTAGCGTGATGTAAACGGGTAATTAAATGTTCTAACAGCAAAATAATCGCATGATTATCTACATGTACCCATAACGCTTCACCCACAATTTTAAGTTGCAAATGCGGCTGACGATTTTGTAAACGGTCAATAATACAATTGAATAAATCGGCTGAATGCGTATCTGACATTGCCCATTCGGCGAGTCCCAGCAAACGGCGTTCATTCGCAACGATTTCTAATCGCTCACTGAGTTGCACGCTTTCTTGAGAAATGACTTGGCAAAAGGTGGTACGCATTTCTGCGTCCATATCGGGAAAACTGGCTAAGTTTTCAGCGGCGGCGCGTAAATTCGCCAGCGGGGCGCGGGTATCTTCTAATAAATGGTGCAATAACTGGTGAGTTTTGCGCAAAGTTTGGGCGCGGCGGGTCACATCTGTAAACGCTAATACAAACCCATTTTCTTGATTGCTGCCTTTATCAAAAGAGCGCAATAAACGACAATGTAGTAACGTGCCTTTGTCTTGAACAATATCTGTAAACTCAGCAAGTTGTCTGTCATCAGACAATTCATTTTCAGTGCTTAAATTACTTCGCAGGCGGAGCAATGTTAAATTATGCTCTAAAGGGGCACGGGCTAACACTTCATAAACGGAGCGTCCTAAGCCCAAAGCAACATGATTGCCCGTAATTTGCATGGCGGCGGGATTATATAAAATCACTCTACCTTGCGAATCACACACAATTACGCCGCTGTCTAAATCGCGCAAAATGGTTTCTAAACGTTGTTTTTGGGCTTCTACTTTTGCCGCGCCGCTGGTAATGGCTTGTGCAACTTCGCCGCGCAATTTTTGCAATTGCTGTCCTAATAACTGCACACCTTCAGCCACATCGCGCAACAAATGGAAAGAAGGCAGCTCTAACTCATGCCCCGCATGGGTGTGCACCATAATTTCAATGCCACGAATCAGGGCTTGTAAAGGGTTAAAAACGCCATTATCGACCACAATCCAACCGACAAAAACCACCACAAGGGAGCAAAAGCCCGTCAGCATAATAAATGCAAACAAGGCATCCCGCTGAGCTTGCGGCAAATCAGCAAATTGCTGAAAAGCAAAATAACCGCCAATCGCAAAAACCACGGTCAACATGACCGCAACACTTAAAAACGCTAACCAAAATCGAGTGCGAGCTTTAATCTGCATGACCAAACCTTAGAGCGTTTCACTGAGTAATTCTTTGACTTTATTCACAACTTCTTGCGTTGCAAAGGGTTTAGTAATGTAATCATCTGCCCCCAGTGCTAAGCCTTTTTCGCGTTCAATATCGCGCCCTTTAGCCGTTAACATGATGATACGCACATTTTTCCATTCAGGATTTGCCCGAATGGTTTCACACACTTGATAACCTGTGCGTTTGGGCATATTGACATCCAGCAACATTAAATCGGGGGGATTACTTTCTACAGACTTTAATGCCTCTTCACCATCACGAGCGGTGCGTACAGTATATTTTGCTTGTTTCATCAGAAACTCGAGAGACAACAAAATGTTAGGCTCATCATCCACAACTAAAATAGTTTTACTCATCATCTCCTCTCCTTTTTGTGATAACCACTTTTTATTGTTAGCGGATATATCTTAAAGCTTAATCATTACCTGCAAAGACAACTATAACTTAAATCGATTTCAGCAAAATTTAATTAAATGCGAATCTTCTCTCCTCATTTTCCGATTCGCATTTATGCAGATAACCTAACTAATGACTTTCTTCATCTTTTTTAACTTGTCCCATCATTGCCTGCCACAACGTTTTTTGAAATGCCGTTAAAGCCTGAAATTGTTCAGGTAAAAAAGGTTTCATTAACGTTGTCGGGTCAAAACCCTCAATCCCCGCTGCCATATTGCGACGGATAATATCTAACATCTCATTTTGTAGCGGTTCAAGGTCGGGTAAACCAAAAAAACTCCGAAGTTCTTGTGGTGTTGCCTCAATATCAATACGCACTTTCATAAAGCCTCTCTTTTACACCGTTACTAGAACAATTTCTTTTGTCTGTGTTTATTATTATTTCGCTATTTTTTAAGCCTAGATTAGATAGCTTTAGTGTATAATTTCGCATTTACTTTTTACAAGACATCTACAAATAAAGTAGAAAATCTACTGTGTGCAGATGCTAAGTATCATAGCAAACTTAAACAAATTTACCTGATTTTTATTTTAATTAGATAACGATGAAGCAATGTATTTAATCAAGAGAATAAATAAATTCTCATTTTTATGCTTACAAATTAGCGTTGTAAAGTTTTAAACGTCGCAAAATCCATCGTATCTAACTTATCACTTAATACATATTCAGCCAACCAGCGCAACTCCTGCTCATCGGTAGAAACGCCCACAAAGCGGTACAATACATTTCCCTCTGTATCCAAAAATAACAAAGTTGGAGAAACTTTTATTCGCTGCTGCATAATAAAATCTAAGGGAGTCAAATGCTGTTGCTTAAAATCGTTCAATGGGAAATCTAACGAAAAATTAAAAGCGACTGTTCTAAAGCGTTGACGGAAAAATTGCTGCAACTGCGTTTGTGAAAAAACCGTTTGACGCATTTGCTGACAAAAACGACAATGTTCCATTTCAAAGAAAATCAACATACCTTGTTTTTGGGTTTGTTGAGCAAGTTGTTTTTGAACAGACAAATCTAATAATTGTGCAGGCTGACTTTCAACATCAAAGAACTGAGCAAAACTTAATACAGGAAATATTAAGCCACTGATTAAAATTCCGCATTGCAAAAAAAATTTAAAGAAACGACTTAATATTTCCATAGCCATTTATCAAAGATTATTCTAATGGAAGTAATTCAAAATCACTTTTACCCACGCCACAATCAGGACACGCCCAATTCTCTGGAACATCCGCCCAGCGCGTGCCAGCAGGAATGCCTTCTTCAGGTAAACCCAATTCTTCATCATAAACAAAACCACAAACTAAACACATATAGCGTCTATAAGCAGAGGACATTTTAAATACTCCTTGTATGAGAAATTTATTATTATGCTTTTAATTGCTTAAATTAAATAAAACCTAAGCAAAATACAAACATTCATTTGTAAGCTTTAAAATATTTTATCATATATCGTCCCCATTGCTAAAGTTATTGCACTCTTTTTAAAGTGCGCTAGCCCATTTTCTCCGCCTGAATCATCTCAATTAAGCGTGTTGTAGAACGTCCTTCTACAAAAGGCAACGTTAACACTTTCCCCCCCGCTGCCCAAACGCAATCACTGCCCGCAATTTCTTCAGGTTGATAATCACCGCCTTTCACTAAAATATCAGGTAACAAACTACAAATTAAATCCCGCGGTGTATCTTCACTAAACGGAATCACCCAATCTACACAACCGAGCGCGCTTAACAACTGCATACGGTCTTCTAAAGGATTAATCGGGCGCGAATTGCCCTTTAAACGGCGCACTGAATCATCATCATTCACCGCCACAATTAAACGGTCGCCCAATTGCCGCGCTTGCAATAAATATTGCACATGCCCCGCGTGCAAAATATCAAAACAACCATTTGTCATCACCACCACTTCGCCCCGCGCTTGCGCCGCTTTCACTGCACTTTGCAAACTTTTAAGCGAATGCTGCAACCCCGTGCCATGCACATGCAAAGCATCGCTTAACTCATCAGGGTTGACCGTCGCCGCGCCCAATTTCGCCACCACCAAGCCCGCCGCCACATTTGCCAACGCCGTCGCCTGCGCTAAATTCTGATTCGCCGCCAACGCCGCCGCCAATACGCCAATCACCGTATCACCCGCGCCCGTCACGTCGTACACTTCCCGCGCATGAGCAGGCAAATGCAAAGCCTCATGCTCCGCACAAATCAACGTCATGCCCTGCTCGCTACGCGTGATTAATAATGCATCTAAATTAAGCTGTTGGCGCAATTGCTCGCCTTTCGCCACTAACTCCGCGTCACTTTCACATCGCCCGACCACCGCCTCAAACTCAGTGCGATTGGGCGTTATCATGGTCGCATTAGCATATTTGCTAAAATCACTGCCTTTAGGGTCAATTAAAATCGCCTTGCCCGCACTGCGCACCGTTTCAATTAACGCCGCTGGATTGCTCAATGTGCCTTTGCCGTAATCCGACAAAATCACAATATCCACTTGCTTTAAATACTCGCTCAAAATGCGCTCAATAAAACGGCTTTCAATCGGTTTAAAATTCTCTTCAAAATCTAAACGCAATAATTGCTGATGACGGCTTAAAATCCGCAATTTGGTAATGGTTGGAAAATCAGACGTATAATGAAAAGCGCAATTGACCCCCGCGCTAATCAAACGGTGCTGAATACTTTGCCCTGCTTCATCTTGTCCAACAATGCCCAATAACGTGGCTTTTGCACCCAAAGCGGCAATGTTTAACGCGACATTGCCCGCACCGCCCGCCCGTTCTTCTTGCTGTTGAATATGCACCACTGGCACAGGTGCTTCAGGCGAAATCCGCGATGTGCCGCCGTACCAGTAACGGTCTAGCATCACATCGCCAATCACTAAAACATGGGTATTTTCAAAATTTGGGAGACTGTACAACATAAGATTAAGTGCTTTGTGTATTAATTTGAATTTGAAAAGATTTTTTAAATATGTAGGGTGGAATAGCAAAGCGTATTCCACCGTTTTGTCTGAACCTTAATTCACATAATTTTCTTGATTAACTTAATGAAAAAA
>CAZKST010000218.1:0-5771 GCA_964555395.1 uncultured Thiotrichaceae bacterium
ATTAATCTCAAAAAGATAAACATTGCCTATAGTGGTTAAATATCATTCTAAACTTTATCAGGATACAGCAAGCCTATCTTGTTTATCAGAACCCCAAAATGTGGAGAGTTTTTATCATGCGTCAGCATTGGTCGCACTCAATTATGAAGTACACCACGCTCACTGCCATTTTTAGTAGTTTCTTAGTCAGCACACCCATCGCCCATGCAGAGAGTTGTGTCTGTTCTACAGGGGCAGTTGTCGAAGCAAATCAACGGTGTCCTGCTTTAAATGCCGCCCAACAACAAACAGAATTAAATTGGGTTAATCGTCATTTAGCTAAACGTCAACTCGACGTTGAAGTGGATAAATTTTACAGTGCAGAAGTTTCCCGTGTACAACAAGGTTTACTTGACCGTTTAACCTGTGTAGAACAACAACGGCGTGCACAGTTATTACCCGAAATTGCCCATTTTAATGATACTCGCGCTTATTCTGCATTGGCAGCGATAGAAAATTTATACCGTTATCATTTAACGGCAAACCGTAATGTAGAAACAGAAACCTATTACTACAACAGCGATAATGTCAATTCCACCATTACCTTAACGCATGTTGTTTATGATGGAAATACACGCCATGATTTCTACAACGACGACCGCTACTGGCGTGAACGCGAGCGCGAAGAAGCGCGGCGGCGGTGGGAAGAGTCTGAACGTGACCGTTTCCGCCGTGAAGCGATAGAGCGCGAACGGATTAAACGCGAAATTTTTGAACGGCAACGGCGCGAAGAAGAATGGCAACGTGAACGAATGCGACGGCAAGAAGAGCAACGCCGTGAAGAAATGCGGCGTGAACAAGAACGTAGAGAACGCATTGAGCGTGAACGTGATGAGCGCGAACGCCGTGAACGCGAACAAGAACGCCGTGAATGGCAAGAACGCAAAGAGCAAAGACGTGAAGAGCGTCATGATGAACGCCGCGATGAAAGACGCGATGACCGTCGCGATTCCTCACGTTTTCCACATGAGCGTTATAGAAATGAGCAAACAAATAACCAACAACCCACTAAAGGAGTGCACAATTTCGGCGCACGGGTTGAGCTTGAATAGTTAAAAAATTTGGGTTTGGTGAGTAAAGTTTTTAAATATAGCAAACGTACTTTAACTGGAGTGCAATAGCTTCAGCTATTGCCAGTGTCGTAACAGGTAAATACTGCTCAATCAAATGGTTAAAAAGCAATAGCTAAAGCTATTGCACTCCACTTTAATCAATTTAAAATGCAGTTACTATAAATGAGAAATTTGTGTCAGGTCTGCCAATTCTCGAAGGACTGGCAGACCTGCAAATCTATTTAAATAGACCTGCTAGATTTTCGCAACCTAGCAGTTTTTTTGACAATAGACAGCAAAAAATTATTGCGCGCTACTTTCTTCGCCTTCTTTTTCCAACTTTTTCATTTTACCAGCACTAAATTCAGCGTTATAACGTGAACCATCGCTTTTAACAATCACGCCTTTGCCAGTACGTTTACCTTTATCAAAAGTCCCTTCAAAGCGGTCACCGCCTACGGAAATATACACCCCTTCCCCTTGGCGCACGCCATTGACAAATTCTCCTTCATAAATACCACCGTCCACCCACGTCATTTTGCCGCGTCCTGTCCGTGTGCTATTTAAAAATTCCCCTTCATAACGGTCGCCATTGCTCCATGTGTAAATCCCGCGTCCATTGCGTTTGCCGTCGGCAAATTCGCCTTCAAATTTATCGTTGTTCTTCCAAAGGTATGTCCCTTGTCCATGCGGTTTACCATTAACAAATTCGCCTTCGTAACTGTCGCCATTTTTCCAAGTGTAAATGCCACGTCCCGTGCGTTTGCCGCTGATGAAATCACCTTCATAACGGTCACCGTTTTTCCATGCAAATGACACTTTGCCATCAGGCAAACTGTTTGCCGCAGAAGGAGGGGCTACATTAGTTTCAGCTTGTCCTTCAGCAGAAGTGGGTTTATCAATCGCATCCGCTTGAATGACTGGTTTAGCCATTTTTTCAACTTTTTCAACAGGTTTTTCCGCTGGTTTTTCTGCAATTTTTTCTACAGGCTTTGCAGCTTCTTTAGGAGTTTCTTTAGCAGGTGCAGCCGTCGCGACTTTTTCAGCTTGATTTTCTGCACTGGCCTTTACTGTTTCATGCGCTTTTGCGGGTTCTTTTACCGCTTCTTTAGTTTCTTTAGCAGGCTCTTTAGCAGGCGTTTTGACTGTTTGTGCAGGCTCTGCTTTGTGAGCATCTTTACTGGGTTCTGTGGGTTTGGCTTTATCATCTTCGCCCGCTGATTCTGCCAATGCGCGGTCTAAAGCATCAGGTTCATCCACAATTTTAGTCGGCTGCATCAACTCAATTTTGGGCGCAGTAGGTTTTGATTCAGTTTTTTCTGATTTTTCTGAAACGGTTTTTACAGGTTCAGCCGTTGCAACTTTTACAGGTTCAGTTTTTGCAGGCTCGGTCTTAGCGGGTTCGGCTTTTGCTGCATGTTCGGGCTTAGTTTCAGTTTTTGCTTCTGGGGCTGGGGTTGCAGCAGCAACGGCGGTTTTTTCTACACGAATAAAGTTACCTTTACCCCGCTTACCTTCCAAATATTCCCCTTTGAAAACATCACCATTTGCCCAAGTATATATCCCGTCACTGTCACGTTTATCTTCGGAGTAGCCGCCTTGATAACGGTCACCATTTGCCCAAACGTATAAGCCTTCGCCGTCACGTTTGCCCTCAAAAAAATCGCCTTCATAACGGTCGCCGTTTACCCAAATATAGACACCGCGCCCATTGCGCTCGTTGCCTTCATATTCTCCGTAATAACGGTCACCATTTGGGAAAATTACGGTTTTTACAACGACTTGTGGGTCATCATCTTCATCATCTTTAGGCGCGGCAACGGAAGGGAGTGCAATTACCGATGCAACAAACCAAGTAATAAAACCAATGCTTAGGTATCCTTTGGGCTTCATGCAACACATTCCTCTATTTTTCGGTGTTTGGGCAAATCTTAGGGTTAGCTTGAAATTATACTTTGAGTTTTATCACAAGGCAAAATTGTTAAAAAGACATATAGATAATCGGTAAACACATGTTTTTTAAAGATTGCGCTGCATTGAAAATTATTTTCATTTGGGACAAACACAAAGCGTATAAGTGTATTAAAAATTAAAGTGTTGGGGTTATTATCTCACGAAATCGATAAAACTGCCCTATAATTTAGAGTTTGCTTTTAATGCCTTCCAATAATTTTTTAAGCAGCGATTGTTTCACTTTGTTTGGTAACTGTCCAAACAACATAGGTTTTATCTACCGTTGGATGGGTTCGGCGTGCCATCACTTCAATTTGAATCAGTTTTCCTAAGCGATGTTGTATTACACGGTTTTCTTTAAAGAAATCTTGTTTATCATTGTTTAAGAAACCGAAATATTGCCGCAATAAACTTGCATGGGCGTTGCTTGGGAATAGGGTAATGAATGGGCGATTCAATAATTGTTCAGAAGAATAGCCATGTAACTGACTATATTCTTGATTACATAAAATAAAACGTCCATTTTCATCTGTCACTGCAATTGCAAATGGCATATTTTCTAATACGGTTTTAAGCATTACTGAAAACTCAATCATATAGTTCTTTTTCTGGTCTTCAGCTTCTACAATTTCCCCTAGAAAACAATTTTCTATGTGTTCTAAAAAACAGCTTTCGCTAATATCAAACCATTGAATCGTTTTTTTAACGCCATCTTGACATTTAATTTGGGTTTTAAACGGTGTGACGTGTTTTTGTTTGTATAACTGAATCGCCACTTGTCGTTCTTCAGCCGTAAAATGCAATAAACTTAATCCTTGTTTTTGCATTTCTAAATGAGAATAGCCTGTCATAATTTCGCTACGGTGATTCCATAAAACAATTTGTTGTTGTTGATTAAATCCCATAAGCAATAAGGGAATTTTTTCTAACAGTTCTTGAATATTTTCTTTAGTCGTTATAGGCGTAGGCGTTGCAACATTTGCTTTAGGTGCGGGGAACGCTAAAGGCTCTAAATATACGCTGATAATTAAAGGTTCAGATAATTCGGCAGTTTTAATTTTAACACTTAATAAACGGGTAGGATGAGTTTGTTTATCTTTGCGTAATACTAAAGTTTCTACGGGGGTTAATGTATCTTTTATCAACAATTGTTTATGCAATTGCTGAATATTTTCTCTTTGTTCCTCTGCAAATAGATAATTAAAACTAAGGCTTTCTATTTGCTCAGGGTTATATCCAAAAAACTCTTGGAATTTTTTATTGATTTCAATAAATTGACCTTTAAAATTAGTCAAGCTAATTGGAATTGGAAAAGATTTAAATAATGCACCAAAATAATGTTGTGTTTGTTTTTGCAATAGAACAACGATAAAATTTTGCCCATTTTGCGTTAAGTTAAATGTGGTAATTTTGACTGGAACTTGAGTACCATCTTTGTGTTTTACCGCCGCCGCAACATCATAATAATGCCGTTGTAATGCTGTTTGCCAAATTCTGAGCTTTTCTAAGCCTTTGGGGGTAATTTCATCAATAGTTAAATGTTGCCATTCATTGGCTGTATAGCCACATAATTGAGTTGCAGCAGGATTACTGGTGCAAATTTGCAAAGTTTCTTCAGAAAATAATAGGGCAGCATCGCTCATATTATTTAAAATTTGTTGTAAATACTGTTGCGTTTCAGTGCTACTTTGTTCACTTTGCTGCAAGTATTTAGTTTGCTGCTGCATGTAATTGCTGATGTGAATTCCTGTGCAATAGTAATACCCTGTTTTGTAGTTTAACTGCCATAAAATTGGCAAAAATCCTTCATTTTGTTTGGTTTGTTGGGCGCGAATTCGTCCTTCAACAATCACTAATTCTTGTTGTTTTAATTGTTCAATTGCCCGTTGAATTGTTGCACGGTCAGCTAATTGAAATAATTCAATGAATGAAATTTCTGGAGTTTGTTGTACGTCATAGCCTAAATAATGCCAACCTCCTTTAAATTGCAGAATTTTTCCTTCTTTATTTATGATACAAAAAAGGGCAGAGCTTGCAGAGAAAAAATCTTGGTCTGTTGTTTCCATAGAGTATATTTAAATCCAAAGCAATTATTTTTTAGAAAAACATTTAAGCAATTATTTGTGTTATTTTTATAATTGAGGAATAGAGAGCGTAAAAAATCCTCAATTTTTAGTGTGCTGCAATAAATTCTAGTTTTTTTAGAAAACCTTTTATTTTTTATTTGTTCTTAAATGCCGAGTATTGAGTAAAATATTTTTAGTTTATTTATAAGAAAAGTGAAAATTAAGGATATTCATTTTTAATAAAAAAATATATAAATATATGTTAATTTTGTCGCTTTTTGATAACATATTGTATTTACTGTAGTTACAATTTAAGTGATAAGTGTAGTTTTTTGTTCGCTAAGCGGTTAACTAGTGGCTGTAATCACTTTTTTCTAGTCACATTCTGCTAAATCTTTATAATTTAACCTTAAAAATTATCGGTTTTTAGTTTGGATATTTTTATTGTAAAACATTTAATTTGATAGAAGCGTTATGCAGTTAAGTTGTATTGTTGATTTAAGGTATTTTTTGTCTGAATCGTAATTATCATAATTTTTAAATCATATTTTTTGTGTAAATTAGCGCGTTCCCACGCGCCCGCGTCATTGCCATTAAGTTTAAGTATTGTAGGGTGGAATAGCGAAGCGTATTCCACCATTTTGTCTGAACCTTAATTCAC
>CAZKST010000219.1:0-2191 GCA_964555395.1 uncultured Thiotrichaceae bacterium
ATAAGTTAGCTTGCTTGTATTTATATGAAAGCTGCATATAATCACAGTGTAGATTTATACAGTGATTTCTAAATTTAAATGAGAGATTGGCTATGCGTGATTTAACTGAACGTCAATATGAAATTTTAGAGTTTATTCAGCAACAATTGCGTTTAAATAACGTGCCGCCGACGCGCTCTGAAATTGCTAGCCATTTTTTATTTAAATCGCCTAATGCCGCTGAACAACATTTGCGGGCATTAGAGAAAAAAGGCTATTTAAAACTCACTTCTAATAAATCGCGTGGCATTCAAGTATTAATGACTGAAGAAGAATTATTAGCAGAAAATCAACTGAGCAGTGTGTGGGATATGCCGCAAAGTGGTTTGTGGGTGATTGGGCAAGTGGCAGCGGGTTCACCGATTTTAGCGCAGGAAAATCGAGAAATGCCTTATCAAATTGACCCCAGCATTTTTAAACCCCGTGCTGATTATTTATTGCGCGTCAAAGGGTGGAGTATGCGAGATGCGGGCATTTTACCCAATGATTTACTTGCTGTGCATCAAACGCAAGAAGTGTATCAAGGTGCAATTGTGGTTGCCCGCATTGAAGAAGAAGTGACGGTTAAACGTTTCCATCGTTTAAATGACACGCAAGTACAATTATTGCCCGCTAACCCAGAATTTGAACCTATTTTAGTAGATTTAAGTCGTCAGCAGTTAATGATTGAAGGTATCGGCGTGGGAGTATTGCGCAATTGGTAATGGCTAACGTTCATTAGAGGCATTAGTAAACGCATAATTGGCTTGATGATTGCCATCGAGTTTAAAGAAACTATTTTGGCGTGACATAATCACACAATCACGCCCATGTTCCTTAGCAGAAAGTAAACATTCATCTACCCGATTCAATAATTCATTTACCGTTTCTGGTGATTGCCACTGACTTACACCAATGCTGGTGGTAAAACTGACAGGTTCATGATTTAAATTAAATCCCATTGAAGCATGACATTTTTGCCGAATGGTTTCAGCAACTTCTGCCGCTTCTTCTCTAGTCGTATCGGGTAAAATGGCTAAAAATTCTTCGCCGCCATAACGTCCCACTAAATAATGCTCTTTGCTTAAACATTCTTCTAAAATGGCTGAAAACTTACACAGCACATTGTCTCCTGTTAAATGTCCATAAGTATCATTAATCCGTTTAAAACGGTCTAAGTCAAATAATAAAACACTTAAAGGGTGTTGAAATTGTTTTGAATTACTAATGGATTCTTCTAATTGTTCAATTAAAATGCGACGATTAAATAAATTCGTCAAAGGGTCACGAGTTGCTTGGCGATATAAATTTAACAAAATTTGTAATTGTGCAAATTGTGTCCACAAGGCTGTTCCCGCTAATAATGCAAGTAACCAAACACTATTGAGCATTTCTAAGGTAAAAATTTGGTTTAAATAAAATTTGACCAAAACAAACATAACAAATACAACGCTACTGAGAAATAAACCTTCTAATAAAGTCAGTGGAAAAATTGCGCCAACCGTAATTAATAAAAAAGGGAAATGTTCATAACCCGTGGTTAAAATAACGGTATCTTCATGCACTGTTAACAAGCTCATGGCTCGCATATAAAACACACTTGGAATTGCAATTAAAATTAAAAGCCGTGAATAAGCGACTTTTAAATCATGTGAATTATGTTGCCAAAAATATAATGTGGAAAATGCCATTACTACTAATAAACGCATCAGAATAAAATCTGCCCATTTATCAATAGGAAGCAACAATAAATCAATAAAAATCCACAGAAAACTGAGGGCAGCAGAAATAATGGTTAAATCATCAACGCGGGATGAAATTTGTGCTGCGCGAGAATGGCGAAAATCGGGAGAATGATGCGAAGCATTCCATAAGTCTAATAAATCAAAACCGCGTAAAAAGGTTGAATGATACCAAATGGTATTCCATAACTTTTTGTTAGGGGCGATTTTCATTGGAGCAATATCCTACTTTAAAATAATAGAGGTTTTAATCCCAAATTGAGGAGTATCAAGGCTAGAATCGCACGCTGTTTATAGAATTTATTAAAAATGATGCCTCCTTATTTATCGCTTGTTTTGCTAAAACCGCAAAACAAAGCGATAATGCAATCACCTTCTATTAAAACAACGCAATCAATTATGAATTGATATGTTAAATAAATTAATGACAC
>CAZKST010000219.1:2291-5766 GCA_964555395.1 uncultured Thiotrichaceae bacterium
CCTGTGAAATCTAACATGCAGTTAATACAAAATATACATATTCTCTTCATTTAATTTTTGTGCATTTATCTTAGAAATACAATAAAACTAAGAGAATGATTTAACAGATGAATTCGGTGCAGATGCGACTAAAGGAGAAATTGTAGAAATCGAATGTTTAAACACAGTTTGGTGTTCAGAGCCACGTTCTAACTGCACAGTGTGTTTATCCGCACTTTTTAAAAGTCCTTCCAATTTAATACCATTAATCAAATAGATAGCAACTTGCATTTGTTGAGCAATCATTTGGTTTAACACGATGTCTTGTAATGAATCTGTGTTATCTGTAATAACATCTTGATGATCCAAAATTTTCTCCTTTTATGAACGATTTAGCCTTATTGTTATTTAGCCTAGAAGATGAGCAAACCCGCTTAGAGTTAGCAGACCAATTCTTGGCTGAAACACATTTACTTTCTATTATTCCTGCTCAGTATGTTGCCTATCAAACGGTGATTCATGAGGGGTTACGGCGATTTTTAGCGGGATTATCCGTTGACCGTTTATATCATTTAGCAAGCACCGTGCTTGAATCTGAAAGCGATGAACAAACGCCGATAGAAGCGGATACGCCCGCCGCTTCAGAAAAAACGACATCATCACTTGAGTTATCAACTTTAGAGATGAATGATAACATATTGAGTAAACTAAAATTAGTCCAATTAGCGCGTAATATTCCGACATTACATAAACTTGGACAGATTTTAGCGCGACATCGACAATTAGAACCCAGTCTTAAACAATGGCTAACGCCATTAGAATCTACCGAAAGTTATTTTAGTATTGAGGTTTATCAACCTTTTATTCAGCAACAATTAGCAGAAAATGCTGAATTTTGCATATTAAATCAAGAAGTTTTAGCCGAAGCTAGCGTCGGAGCCGTTGTTGTTTTTGAATGGCGAGGGTCAGCTTGGCGAAATCATGCGCAAAAAGGCGTTTTTAAATTATTAAAACCCGATGTTGATATTTTTTTACAAGAAGAAATGCAAGTTTTAACGAAAATTGCAGAATATTTTGACCAACATCGACAGCTTTATGGCTTGGCTGCTTTACCGATTATTGAAATTATTGATGATATTAAAGTTGCACTGTTAAGCGAAATTGATTTATTACACGAACAATTACATTTACAACAAGCCAAAGCGTTTTATGTCCATCAACCTAATATTATAATTCCCACGGTTTTACCGCTGTCCACGCCCCAAATGACCGCCATGACGTGGATTGAAGGCTGTAAAATTACCGATGCCGCGTTAACGCCTGCCCAAAAAATGAACTGGGCAAAACAACTATTTGATTCAGTGGTTTTACAACCACTCTTTTCTGCACAAGAAAATGTGATTTTTCACGGCGACCCCCACGCGGGCAATCTGTTTGCGGTGGCGGGATATACCGATTATCCTAAAATTGCACTGCTCGATTGGAGCATGGCGGGACAACTTAGCCATGTACAACGTCACGCTTTACTAAAACTGTGTTTAGCCTTGCTTGCGCGTGAAGAACGCTGGATTATGCAAGAAATTAAACAATTGGCGCAAGCTGTTCCTGAAGATGCGCAATTACTTTTATTAATTGAACACGCTTTAGAACAACACGATGCCCGCGTATTTGCCCCGATGACGGTCGCTTTAACCTTAGTGGAAACGTTAAGCCGCGCAGGTGTAAAATTCTCCCGCGATTTATTATTGTTTAAAAAGGCAATTTTTACCCTAGAAGGGGTATTATACGACTTAGACCCACATTTTAATATGAATCAGGCATTATTAGAAAAAATCACCCATTTATTCTGGTTAGACGCACCGCTACGCTGGACTTCCTTATGGTTACCCAGTTTAGACAGCATTATGCCTTATCATAGTTTAGTAGCAAATCAAGACGTAATCCGCTTTTTACGACATTGGACACGTTTTAAAACTTAAGTCAGCCAATCCGCTACATTATTCATAGTTTTGCAACGAAACTATCGCATACTAAAAAACAATTTGAACTTTTCACTTTTGTTTTGAGGTGCGTATGAAGTTTCCCTTTTCCACGCCTGTCCCAGCCATTGACGCTACGTCTGAGCATTCTACTGCGCTAACACGAAATACTGAAACCCCTTTGCGAAAAAAACTTGCAAAGCCACACAATCCTGTGTGGTCATGGAAACAATGGCAACGCTTATTAAAAGGACGGGCTTTGGGGCAAGTGGTCATTCAATTTACTGACCAATGTAACGCCTCTTGCGCCCAATGTGGGATGCGCCGCGAAAATGAATATGACCGTAAAACATTGAATTTAATAGATGTAAAACGCATGTTGGAAGCAATGGCGCAGCAATCTATTCAAGCGGTTTCGTTTACGGGCGGCGAACCTTTATTGTATTTAAAACAAATTAGCGAATGTATTCGTTATGCGCGTGATTTGGGCATTCCTTATGTACGCACTGGCACGAACGGCTTTTTATTTAGACAACATCATCGCCCCGATTTTGCCAGCAAAATGCACACTTTGGCAGAAACACTTGTAGAATCAGGTTTATATACGTTCTGGATTAGCATTGATTCCGCCAATCCTGCCATTCATGAACGCAATCGCGGTTTACCTGACGTAATGGCAGGCATTGAAAAAGCACTGCCGATTTTCCATAAACACGGTTTATATCCTTCCGCAAATTTAGGCATTAATCGCTATATGGGTGCGGGCGGTACGCCTAAGTTTTTAACAGAAAATCAAGAAGATGAAAGTGAATTTTATCAATTCTGTCAAAGCTCTTTCCGCGAGTTTTATCAACATGTTGCCAATATGGGATTTACGATTGTAAATGCGTGTTATCCCATGAATTTTGAGCAAGATTCCCATGATGCAGTATACACAGCGACATCAGATGGCGATTTTATCAATTTTAACAATCGTGAAAAAGCTGTGTTATTTCAAGCTTTATACGACACAATTCCCGAATTTCGCTCACAATTGCGGATTTTTACCCCGCGCAGCTCACTGCGAACATTAATTGATTATTATCGCGGCGTACAAAACACAGCGGATTATGCTTGTCACGGGGGCATCGATTTCTTTTTTGTCGATTCCCGCGATATGAATACTTATCCTTGCGGCTTTCGTGGACAAGAAAATTTAGGGAAGTTTTGGGAATTAGATTTGAATCAATTACAAAACCGTCCGCATTGCAAAGACTGTGATTGGGAATGTTTTAGAGACCCTTCTACGCTAATCGGGCCCGTTTTAGAGTTTTTACAATCCCCTAGCCAATTAACGCGGCGGTGGTGGAAAGACCGCGCCCAAGCAAAATTATGGTTTGAAGATATGCGTTATTATCAAGCTTGTAATTTTTTCAGTGGTTTAACCGCTCCAAATTATCAGGCTCTTGCAAAATTTAAAAAAATTTAAAACGAGGCTTATCTCGTTCCCACGATGAGCGTTGTAGGGTGGAATAGCG
>CAZKST010000220.1:0-5765 GCA_964555395.1 uncultured Thiotrichaceae bacterium
GCAATGCCGTGTGTTTTTGCGACTTGCAAAACACCTTCTACTAAACGATTTGAACCGCAAATGTAAATATCAGGTGTGGCTTTTGATTCGTCTAAAGCTTCCGCCACCGCCGCAATAATGGATTGGGTTTTATCTTTCCATGCTGGTGATGGACGTGATAAACAAATTTGATAAGAAAAATTAGGTAACTGCTGTTTTAAACTTTCCAATTGCTCAAGCGCAAAAATATCAGCTTCATGTCGCAAGCCAAAAAATAAACGGGCGGGATGCGGTTCGGCAAATTCTGCCATTTGGCGTAGCATCGCTAACATGGGCGATATTCCCGTGCCGCCTGCGATAAACCAACGCGGTTTTAATCCATTTTCCTGTAACACAAATTCGCCCTGTGCTCCGCGTACAAGTAAATTATCACCGACATTGAGTTGTTGTAAATGCTGTGAAAATTGCCCATTTTCCCATAAGCGAATAAAAAATTCTAATCGCCCTTCCCAATTCGCAGGACTCGCGAGCGAATACGCCCGCTTAATGCTTTTATCCAACGGCATCAAGTGCATATATTGTCCTGCCAATAAATTTGCACTGAGTAAATTGTCTAAATTATCCGCTTGCTGCACTGCCAAAAACAGCACGTTATGATTCACCCTGCTTTTTTCTACAACCGTCATTTGTGCTTCAGGCGCATGACCAAAACGAATTGCTGCGTAATCGTAATCTGTTGCAATTTGTAAATCGCTTTGCGGATAAGTGCGACATAACAAAGTTTGCCGTTGGGCGCGTTGCTCAGCACTTAAAGCGGCTTCATTGTAATCGCGCAATTGATATTCACCGCTTAAATGCGCTGCGGTGCAAAAACCACACACGCCATTACGACATTGTTGCGGTAATAAAATCTGCTGACGCTCAGCAGCACTGATAACATCTTCATCAGCATTGCATTCAAATTGCACATTTTGCGCGTCGTGGGTAGTAAGATTAATGGTGTATGACATAACAAAAGCATTCAGCAGGAATTTGAGAAAAGAAAACCTGATAGAAATTTATCAGGTTTTCGGAGTTTTTTATGTTTTGTGTCTCTTGCTAAAAATTTGTGTGCGATGCGCAAAACATTATGCCGACAATGCCGCCGCTAAATCTGCGCTCGCTGTAGAATTGGCTTTTAATTTAAAGCGTTCTTGTAAAATCGCTAATAAATTCGGCGTTAAATAAGCGGGTAACGTGGGCCCTAAATGAATGTTTTGCACATTTAACGCTAACAATGATAATAAAACCGCCGTTGCTTTTTGCTCAAACCAAGAAATCATTAAAGATAAAGGCAACTCATTGACGCTACAATTAAAAGCACCCGCTAACGCTTTAGCAATTTCAATGGCGGAGTACGCATCATTACATTGCCCGATGTCTAATAAACGTGGCAAACCGCCAATTGTGCCAAACTCATGTTTATTAAAGCGATATTTGCCACAGCCTAAAGTCATCACAACCGTATCCGCAGGCGTTTGTTCTGCTAATTCAGTGTAATAGTTGCGACCAGGCACCGCGCCATCACAACCACCAATTAAAAAGAAGTGTTTAATTGCGCCCTGTTTAACGGCATTAATCACTGTTTCCGCCGCGCCGAATAAGGTATGACGACCAAAACCGACGGTAACCACTTGTTCAGGCTCAGTGGTTTTAAAACCAGACATTGCTTGTGCAACTTGAATGACAGGCGCGAAATTGCCATTTTGAATATGACGCAAACCCGCCCAACCCACTGGACCCGCAGTAAAAATCCGTTGTCTATAACTGGCTTGCGGCTCAATGATGCAATTTGAAGTCATCACAATCGGGCCCGGAAATGCTGCAAATTCTTGTTGTTGATTTTGCCACGCGCTGCCGTAATTGCCGACTAAATGCGGATAAGCTTTTAATTGAGGATAGGCATGAGCGGGCAACATTTCACCATGGGTATACACATTAATGCCTTTGCCTTGCGTTTGCTCTAATAACACTTTCAAATCATGCAAATCATGCCCACTGACTAAAATGGCTTTACCTTCAATTGGCGTAGTGCGCACTTGCGTCACTTGTTGAGCACCAAAGCTTTCTGTATTCGCTTGGTCTAATAACGCCATGACTTTAAGATTCAATTGCCCCACTTCTAATGCTTTTTGCAATAAATCTTCCAAATCAGTAGGTTGACTTGTTAAATAATTCAACAAACGCGCCATTTCTAAATGTACTTCATCGCTTTGATGATTCAACATCAAGGCATGATACGCATAAGCCGCCACGCCTTTTAAACCGTATAAAATCAACACCCGCAAGCCAATCACATCCTCCCCGACACTATCTTGCTGTGCGGTTACACTCGCGAATTTTGCTTGCTCTAACATCCCTTCTACTGTGCTAGCGGGCACTAAAGTTGTCCCTGCAAACGCTAAAGAAATACGGCTATCATCAGCTAATTCAGCGCGTAAACGATCGCGAATTTGCGCAGCTTCTTGAATCAAAGTGCCAAAGCGAGCGGCGTTAAAATTCACATTAGTTAACGTCGTAAACAAACTATATAAGGTAAATTCTGCTGCTTGCCGGTCAAGCCCTTTCGTTGCAGCTAAAGCCGTTTGATACTGTGCAATCGCTTGTGTTATCAGGATTAATAAATCTTGCAAATCGGAAGTAGTTTCATCTTTGCCGCAACTGCCTTGCTTACTCGCGCAGCCGAGAATGATATTATTTACATCAGCAGTATTACGTTTAGTTTGTTCACATTGATAGCAAAACATACGGTATTCCTCAAAGTAAAAGAGAGTAAATCAATTCCGTATCAGTGTGTAGCAAGCAAAGGTGAATTGCCTTGATTTGAGTCAAGTGGTTTTTTTTAGGCAGGGAAAATAAAAAAACCTACTAACTCTCAGAGAATTAGCAGGCTTTGAGTGCAAAAATCAAAAAGCTTTTACATCAATTTTTACGATGCAACATGCTCCAATTCCATTCCACGGAAAATACTGCACCGTTTGAAGACTTCTAAAGTCGGCGGGACGGATTTGTGATGACAATATTTAGCCACTAATTTAGCTAAGCCTTTAATGTCGCGCCCGCTTGCATCAGGGAAAATTTCCGCTAAGGTATCGAGTAACGTGGGTTCAACGTGTAAACCAAATTGCTCAATCATCACGCCCCAAATTTTGCGGCGGTCTTTGAGACCGGGCGGATGATAGCGAATCAACGCAATACAACGGGAGACAATCGCCTCATCAATATCATTCACACGGTTTGTTGTTAAAAATAATAAACCATTGAAATATTCCAACACCCGCAAAAAGACTCCAACGACCGCATTGGCGGCGATATTGTCATCGCGCCGTTTGATATAGACATCCGCCTCATCAATCAGCATCACTGCGCCCCAGCGTTGCGCCCGCATCAATGTGTTTTTTAAGGCAATTTCCATTTCAGTAACATTTAAACCCAATTGTCCAGAATGTACACGATACAATGGACGCTTGATAATTTCTGAATAGACTTCAGCGGTTAAAGTTTTCCCCACGCCTGCAGGACCCGCGCATAATACTGTCGTTCCGCCCGATTTGCCCTCGATGATGTCATCCATTAAGACATCCATTTCAGCAGTCAAAATGTCGATTAAATCAGTTTGTTCAGGCGGTAAAATGAGTTTTTGTTTTAAATCGGGCTGATATTCGTAAATTTCCATGTCATCCACATGCACCCAAACATGATGATGCAATTCCAAATGGAACAATAAGATATAGCCGTGAACGGGTAATTCGGTGAATAATTTATCAGGCACAGAATCTTGAATTTTTTCGACTGCGCTTTCAACTTTGCTGTTGTAATTGGTGCTGCGTCCCGCTTTGCGAAGGTATTTAGCGAAAATATCGCCTGTCACATCAAGGGTTAATTCGCGGTCTTTGATGATTTCCTCATCATTCACCAACCGCGCCCAGCCGCCACTTGAAGACAACACTACGTTATTTTTGCGCGTCCAGTCAGTGTTACGGTGGGAGGCGGTGGGGTCATCGGCATAAATTCCCACGCCGCGTGCGGAAAATTGGCGATTATATTCTGCTCGCCATTTAAAATAGCGTTCGCTGGATTGGTCATACGCTGCGATTAATTCAGGGGTTTCTTTAAGATAGCCATTCATTGCGAACAGTTCGGCAACGTTTTTACCGATAATATCGCGTTCGCGAATAATCAACGGAATAGCGACGATTTTCGCAAGGCTATTTGCTTTCAAGTCTAATAAAATGCGTCCGCTTTCTTCTTCGCCTGCGGGGGTGTAATCAATGCGGGCGACCAGATAAGCAAGGGGTTTGCCTGCGGGATTGGCTTTGAATAACCAGCCACGAATTGCATTTTGTACAAGAAACTCAGCAATCACGGGAACGACTTGTTCTAATTCCCCTTCTTCAAACCGTCTACCTTGATAAGTAAGGGCTTGTTTTAGCGTGCCGATTTGGGCGGCGTAGCCTTTTGAGCCTGCGTTGCTATACAGGGTTTGCAAAAAAGATAATTGGTCTGCTGTGAGTTGGTGGAGTGGAACATCGGCTTTATTGCCGAATTTGAGTTGTTCACAGAGGGGAGAGAGTTCGGGAAATTGGGCAATGAGTGCCTCGACGTAAGTCCGTTCGATTTGAAGTTTCATGCAGAAGCTGCCTCGCGGTGCTGAGATGTCAAAATAGGCATTCTAGCAAGCAAACTATAAGCCATTCGTTATAGCATTAATTATATTGCGGTTTATCGCGGGGCGGATGGCGGTTTGTAGGGTTTGGGACAATTTTTGGGTTTTGGGTGTAAAGAAAAAGGAGATTTTTAGGATACTTCTGCGATTTTTTGGCGTAAAAAGTAAGTTTTTACAAAGTAAAAAGCTTCAGCAATCTCCATATTTTCAAGTGTATTGATTTGTTCTTGAATGAAAGAATTAATCTCTTCATCATTCTCAATATCTTCTTTTAGAGAAAAAAAGAATTGTTCAGTTTGTTCAAAAATTGCTTTCCGTTTTTCTTTTAATTTTTTTAAATTTAAATTGAGTGTTTTAAGCGTAGGATGGTCTGCATCATTGTCTATTGCTATTCTACCATCTTCTAAATAGCTGATTTTATCTTCACAACTCCATACTTCATAGTTTTGTTTTGCATCGTGGAAGTTACAAATTTGTTGATTGTTAGAAATAGGTTGTATGGTTATTTTTTTATTTTCTTTATATTCATCACAATGTAAATCTGCTCTTTCACCATGTCTTATTTTTACTTTTGTATTTTTCTCAATTAAAGAATCTTTTCTTGGATTTGATAAACTTGAAACAGTCACTTTTTTTATTTCTACATTGTATTTTGCTGCGATTTGTTCAATTGTCATAGCAGTATCTAATGTAAAATGTTCTTTTATCGGTTGTCCGCCTGCACAAACGGCAAATAGATTTTGATAATCAAACATTAAAGCAGGAAAATTGCTCTTAGGGTTAAGATGTTCAATTGTAAAATTTGGTTTTTCTATTTTATCGCCACAATAACAACATACCCCCTTTTGCTCATGCAATAAATGTTTTCTCAGTTCTTTCTTTACGAGAGTAATTTTCTTATGTTCCCATAATTCTTCTGTATTCACATTAGCTTGTTGGGATTTTTGCACAAGAGTTGTATTTTGCTCATCAATTGCATTAATGGCGATTTGCCATTTATTTAAATATTCTGATTCTGCAACTGCTGTTTGTTCTAAGGTAATAGGAAGTTTTTTAATTGGAATCATGTTATTTTTTGCTA
>CAZKST010000221.1:0-5763 GCA_964555395.1 uncultured Thiotrichaceae bacterium
GAAAGATAGTTATTACGGTGATATTTTCCCAAATACTTTTTATGCAAAAGTCGGCGCATTACCTTTAAGTTCAATGCTAAAAAAAGGGCTGCTATTTAGTTATTTATATTACACTTCTTATTTTTTACTTCCTTTTGTATTGTTATTAATTGCCAGTTTATTCACTAAAATAGAATTTACGACAAAAATAAAAGTATTTAGCATTTTTTTGCTGATTGCCCTTTGGCAAGCGTATATTTTAAAAGTTGGCGGCGATTTTATGGAGTTCCGCCTGTTTGTGCCGATTACGCCATTGTTAATGCTGGCGATTGTGTGGGCGATTTGGCAAGTGGTTGAAATGCCTTACCGTTTAATTTGTGTTGCTTTGATAATTATCGGCTCAATTCATCATGCAATTACGTTTGAAAGCACGAATAAAATCAACAGTGTGCGGGGGTTAGATGCGTTTATTCAAAAAGCGTATACTAAAGAAGCAGGCATTAAACTTAAACAATTAGCGGACTTTGATAACACTAAACCCTTAAGCATTGCGACTGTGACCGCTGGCGCGTTGCCCTATTATTCACAAGTGCCCAGTGTAGATATGGTGGGATTGACGGATAAGGAAATTGTACGCACGGGGATTGTAGTAACAGCAAAGGCGGGACATTATCGGGTGGCGGCGATTTCTGAATTGCAAAAACGCGGGATTAATTTGGTGATTGGCTTGCCGCAAATTTTATTCAATACGCAAAAATTTGAAGACTATTTTCATGGAGAACGGTCAACATTTTTTTATCAAAGTTGGGTGTGGGAATATCCAAGCAATGATTGTCAAATTCAAACTTATCAAGATACAGAAATGCTCCCCACTTTCTTGCAGGAAACTCAGCTAACACACTTTTGTTTTCCTCAACTTCCAGACACGGCGAAAATTGTAGAAATTCCAATCAATGCACAGGTTAAATTATTTGCGCTGTATTTAACTCCTCATCCTGCCCTTGAACATGCAATTCAATATCAAGGTTGGCAAACCTTTTAAACAGCTTTACGCCGCAATGCGCGTTTCTTCAATCAATAACCAGTTTTTGATAGTGGTTGTCAGTGGCGGTGACATCAGCGCGGGAGCATGTCCTGCATTGGCGACTTTTACTAATTGTAAAGCGGGTTGTGAAGTGCGCATTTGATGGACAATTGGCGCGGTGAGTAAATCAGAATGTTCGCCCCAAATTAACATGACGGGACATTCGACTTCTGTCCAAATTGACCATAAATTAATATCTTGTTGTGAGCGGAAAGTAGTTGCAATGCGCGGGTCGTATAAAAAACGGTAACCCCCACCTGCATTTAACCCCACACTATAGCGCGCCAAATGTGCCCATTGTTCATCGCTTAATTGTCCAAAAGGCGCATGAATTTGACGAATATATGCATCAACTTCACTTAATTCTGCAAAAGTGATGAGCGGTTGATTTAAATAAGCGGCAATGCGGGCTAAAGCGGGTTGCGGTAAAACAGCCCCTACATCATTTAAAATTAAACGCCGCACAGGGGAATGCGGTAATGCCGCTAATGACATTCCGATAATACCGCCCATTGAGGTGCCAACAATATCCACCACGTCAATTTTTAAATGTTGTAATAACATTAAAACATCATGAATATAAACCGAATATTCATAGTCTTCAGGATAATTTAACCATGTACTTTGCCCGCGTCCAGCAACATCTAAGCAAATCACTCGATAATGTGATGCTAATTCCATCGCTAAAAAGTCAAAATCGCGGCTATTGCGGGTTAAACCGTGCAAACATAATACGACATCTGAATTTTCTGGGTCGCCCCATTCTATATAGGCTAATTGGTGTTGTCCGTGCGGGTCGCGACTCATAAAACGATGATGTCGCATTTGCACTAAGCGCATAACAGGCGCGTTCATGATTTACTCCTAGAATGAGTTTAGGTATCAAATAAATATAAAAATTTATTTTTTAATGTTAAAAATGATTTTTTTCAATTTATTTTGTTTTTATTACATTAATATGATTATTTTTATTAAAGCAATCAAGTAGTTTCACTGACAAAATAAATTAATTCAAGTATGAACGGATAGCTTGCTTTTAAACCTTTGTTGCTGTTGCAAAAAACATTACAAATTTAAATTTATTCTAAAAATGCTTTGTTTTTGACACTGAGCTCTTTATGCTGTTAAACATTCTTTTAGACCCTGCCTTGTATATACGCCATGAAAATTGAGTATCTTTCTTCTCTCAATGCAGTGACTGCAACTGCATGGAACGCCTTGATTGACCAGCGAAATCCTTTCGTGCGTTATGAGTTTTTAGCGGCCCTTGAACAGCAAGGATGTTTATTGCCTTTTGGTTGGAAACCGTTATATATCGTTGCTACTGAACAAGGTCAATTGCTGGGTGCATTACCTTTATATTTAAAAACAAATTCTTATGGCGAATTTGTGTTTGATTGGGCTTGGGCTTCTGCTTATGAGCGCATGTTGAACCAACCTTATTATCCTAAATTGGTGTGTTCAATTCCCTATACACCCGCTACGGGCCCCCGTTTACTCATCGCCGCGACTGCCAATTATGAGCTTGTCGCTACAGGTTTGTGTCAAGCAGTGCAAGAACTTGCTCAACAATTACATGTCTCTTCCATGCATTATTTGTTCACAGATGAGCGGGATAGTGCTTATTTAGAGCAGCAACCACATTTAATGCAACGCATTTCTTGCCAATTTCATTGGGAAAATCATGATTTTCGCGATTTTGAGGACTATTTAAGTCAATTTTCTTCTAAAAAACGTAAACAAATTAAAAAAGAACGGCGTGAAGCTGCTTTTGCGGGCTTAGAAATTGAGCTATTAAATGGACATCAAGCCAATGAGCAACATTGGCAAATTTTTCATCAATTTTATTGTGATACCTTTGACCGCAAAACGGGCACACCAACATTAACCCTAGATTTTTTTAAAACCGTCGCGCAGACAATGCCAGAATCGATTTTATTAGTCATGGCAAAAACGCCACTGGGGGAATATGTCGCGGGTGCGCTGAATTTTCGCGGTGAGGATACCTTATACGGCAGACATTGGGGTTGTCATCAGCATTTTCCGCATTTGCATTTTGAACTTTGCTATTATCAAACTTTAGACTATTGTATTGAACAACGCTTAAAACGTTTTGAAGCGGGCGCACAAGGCGAGCATAAATTGAGTCGCGGTTTTTTACCGACGGTTACTAAATCCTTTCATTGGATTGCTAATCCGCGTTTTGCTCAGCTCGTTAAACAATTTTTAACGCAAGAAACGCCCGCTGTGCATCAATACATGCAGGAATTGGCAGAACATTCTCCTTTTAAACACACGCAAGAGTAACAAGATGAAAACATTTGCAGACTATCCCTTGAAAGAGATGAAATTGCTTTACACTGTATTACATAAATCTGTCCCACAACATCCTGCGTTAATGGATGTAAAATGGCTTTTTGATTTACAACACTATTTAATGTTACAAGCCAGTAATGAAGGGATAGATGTCACTTTACATACAGAATGGGCAGCATGGTTAGCAAAACCCTAATGCCGATTTAAGATGATTGTTAAGGAGAATAGTGAACATGCGTAAACCGTATTGGATTCCGTTTAATGCGAGTCCTTACGATTTTCCCCCTTTAGAAAATGCGTTAACGCATCCTGATGGCTTATTGGCAGTAGGTGGCGATTTAACAAGCAGTCGCCTGATGGTGGCATATCGCAAAGGCATTTTTCCTTGGTATAGCGATGACCAACCTATTTTATGGTGGTCGCCCAGTGAAAGAATGGTCTTATTTCCTGAAAAATTAAAAGTGTCGCGCAGTTTACGCAAAACTTTGCGTAAAAAAATGTTTCAAGTCACTTTAGACCACGCTTTTAGGGAAACGGTTCAAGCCTGTGCCGCGCCCAGACGCAAACAAAAAGGCACATGGATTACTGACGACATGCTAGAAGCCTATTGCCAATTACACGAATGTGACTATGCCCATTCGGTAGAATGCTGGTTTAATGGTGAATTAGTGGGCGGGCTGTATGGCGTGACGTTGGGTAAAATTTTCTTTGGCGAATCTATGTTTAGCCGCATGACGGATGCCTCGAAAGTGGCTTTCACACATTTAGTTAAACAATTACAACGTTGGGGATTTTTAATCATTGACTGTCAAGTATATACCGAACATTTAGCCAGTTTAGGCGGCGAATTAATCCCCCGCATCCAATATAAAACATGGCTAGACCGCGCTTGTGATGCGCCTGATGTTTATCGGGGGGAATGGAAATTTGATAATGACCTGCTAGAGCATGATTTAAATAGCAGCCAGCCGTCTGAATGAGTTTAGTGCATGACTTCGCAATTACATTTATATACTACCCCCCCTCATCCTTGCAATTACTTAGGCGACCATCAAGCAACTACGGTTTTTATTGACCCGAATATGCCTAAAGACATGAATTTATATGAAATTTTGTCTCAACATGGATTTAGGCGTAGCGGTGAATATTTATATCGCCCGCACTGTCATGGCTGTGAAGCCTGCATTCCTGTGCGTGTTCCAGTCAATTTATTTAAACCTAATCGCACCCAGCGACGTGTTTGGAAACGCAATCAAGATTTAGTCGTTTCCCAAGTGCCCGCCTGTTATAAACAAGAGTATTATCAACTCTATAGCCGCTATATTAACACCCGTCACATCGGCGGCGGTATGGATAATCCCAATATAGAAAATTATAAAACTTTTCTTATTTGTTCATGGGCGGATACTGTTTTTTATGAGTTTAGATTAGATAATCAACTGGTTGCCGTGGCAACGGTTGATGTATTTAGCAATGGGCTATCGGCTGTCTATACCTATTTTGACCCCGAGCTAGAAGCGCGGAGTTTAGGCACTTTTGCTGTGTTGTGGGAAATTGAGCAATGTAAGCAACAGGGTTTAGAGTGGCTCTATTTAGGTTACTTCATTAAAGCTTGTCGCAAAATGCGTTATAAAGTCGCTTATCAGCCTTTAGAATATTACTATCATGGCGTATGGCAAACGATGTCCAAAGAAAATTTGGAAATTTTTTAGAAAAAAATAAGGCGTTTTTAAAAACAGCCACTATTCAAGTGTTCAAAGAGGAGATTTTGTTCAAATACACCTTAAATATAAAGCACTGTTTTATAAAAGTAATTTTGCAGATATTTCAAACTTGAAAATAAAAAAACAAAAAATTTCATTTTTTTGAAAAAAAAGCTTGCAATCCTTGCAAAGCATCTCTATAATTCAACGCTTACTTGCTTACAACGAGTAAGTAAGTAAAAAATCTTACATTGGTGCGGGGTGGAGCAGCCTGGTAGCTCGTCGGGCTCATAACCCGAAGGTCGTAGGTTCAAATCCTGCCCCCGCTACCAACTTTCCAAGCCGACGACATCTTAAAAATCCTTTCTTATCTTTTTCCTCGAAAGTCTAAAGCATTTTCTGCAAAAACAAAAATTACTTTTTTCAAGTTTAATGTTGTTTTTTTAATGACATTAGCTCTGTTTTTGATAACATCACTAACACCCTCTTATTTTAAAGATTTTCCTGCATTACTTGCCACGCCATTTTGACTACATCCGCTGTTGCTGCCACATCGTGAGTGCGAATAATTTGCGCGCCTTGCATCACTGCTATATTGGTTAACGCAAGCCCACCATATAAACGCTTATCGACAGGTTTATCTAACACTAAACCAATCATAGATTTACGCGAAGTTCCTAC
>CAZKST010000222.1:0-5722 GCA_964555395.1 uncultured Thiotrichaceae bacterium
AAACATGCTGGATTTTCGCTTACAAACTTTATTAACGCCTGTTATTAGTGCAATGGGCTATGAATTACTCGGAATCGAACGTTTTCCACAAGGGCGACGGGGGTTTTTAATTCGAGTGTATATTGACCATAGCAATGGCATTAATTTAGCAGATTGTGAACGGGTGAGTTACCAAATCAGCGGGGTATTAGACGTAGAAAACCCCATTGTTGGCAGTTTTACCCTCGAAGTTTCTTCGCCTGGATTTGACCGCCCGCTGTATACGATTGAACATTATCGACGCTTTATTGGACATAAAGCCAAAATTCGCTTATCCCGTCCGTTAGAAACGCGCCGTAACTTTGTTGGGGTCATTCAAAGTGTAGAAATGCCTCATATTATTCTGCAATCTGAAGATGGGCAAAGCTTCCAATTGCCCTTTGACCAAATTGATAAAGCCAATTTGGTTGCAGAATAGGTCAGGTCTTATTATTCCCTACAAGATAGACGACTTAAAACTTTCTACAAAAATTAAAAATTAGAAGAGAAAGAAGGAACAGGACATCATGAGTAAAGAAATTCTTCGCGTGGTCGAAGCTGTCTCTAATGAAAAAGGGGTTAACCCTGAAGTGATTTTTGACGCGCTAGAATGCGCTTTAGCGAGCGCGACGCGTAAACGCTATGACAATGAAATTGATGTCAAAGTCTCAATTAATCGTCATTCTGGTGAATATACTGCGTTTCGCTGCTGGCATATTGTTGAAGATAATAAAGTCGACTATCCAGAACGGCAAATTGGTTTAAGCGAAGCGCAACAAAAAGATGCGAATTTACAACTGCGCGATTATGTGCGTGAACAGATTGAATCTGTTAGCTTTGACCGTATTGGCGCGCAAACCGCTAAACAAGTGATTGTGCAAAAAATCCGTGAAGCTGAACGTGCTTTAGTGATTGATGCTTTCCGCGATAAAGTCGGCGAATTAGTCAGCGGGATTGTCAAAAAAATCGAACGTGGCAATGTGATTTTAGATTTAGGCGGCAATGCTGAAGCGATTATTCCGCGTGAAGACATGTTACCCCGCCAACCTGTACGGGTCGGCGACCGTTTACGCGGCTATTTAAAAGCGATTCGTCCTGACCAACGCGGACAACAATTATATTTAAGCCGTACTGCGCCTGAATTTTTAATTGAACTGTTCCGTTTAGAAGTTCCTGAAATTGGTGAAGGCGTAATCGATATTCTCAGTGCAGCGCGTGACCCTGGTTTACGCGCTAAAATTGCTGTGAAAAGTCATGATGCACGCATTGACCCTGTCGGGGCGTGCGTTGGGATGCGTGGTTCACGAGTGCAAGCGGTCACAAACGAATTAGCAGGCGAGCGGATTGATATTATTTTATGGGATGAAAGTCATGCCCAATTTGTCATTAACGCGATGGCTCCCGCAGAAGTCGTTTCTATTGTAGTTGATGAAGATGAACACAGCATGGATGTCGCGGTTCGTGAAGATAAATTATCCCAAGCGATTGGACGTAATGGACAAAATGTGAAATTGGCAAGCCAATTAACAGGTTGGACATTAAACGTGATGACCGAAGCCCAAGCTGAAACTAAACAACGTGAAGAAACTCAGACATTAATTAATTTATTCATTCAATATTTGGATGTTGATGAAGAAGTAGCTAAATTATTAGTTGAAGAAGGTTTCTCCAGTTTAGAAGAAGTAGCGTATGTCCCCATTAATGAAATGTTAGAAATTGATGGTTTTGACGAAGATACTATTAAAGAATTGCGCAGCCGTGCAAAAGAAGCATTAGCCATTCAAGGCGCGACTCCTGCACCTGTCGTGGAAACGCCCGCGCAACCTAAAACTGTTCGCCATTTAAAAGGCATGACACAACCGTTAGCCGATGCTTTAGCAATGCACGGTGTGACAACTTTGGAAGAACTGGCAGAACAAGCAGTGGATGATTTAATGACGATGAGCGATGACATGACAGAAGTGCTTGCTCGTCAATTCATTATGGCAGCGCGTGAACCTTGGTTTGCGCAAGAGGCAGCAGCAGCTGCTTCTAAAAAGTCTGCATAATACAAGAACGTTACTATGTTGACTGATATCAATGACAACATAGTGGCTGGATAAACCTTTTTTTTCGGAATCGATTCTAATGTCTATGCTCAGATAATAGTTGGAAACGATAGAAATACAGATTGATAACAGAGAGACGATATGGCAGAAGCAGTAACTTTTAGACAATTTGCTAGTCTTGTAGGTATACAAGTCGACCGTTTGCTTATGCAATTTAAAGATGTGGGTTTGGCGAAACACGCCGATGATAAAATGAGTGAAAGTGACAAAACTTTGTTACTTAAATATCTCAAACAACCCTTCGCCAAAGAATCAGAGGAAACCGCATCTGCGGCTGCCATCTCCAATAGTCCTGCCCGTGTTTCCATCGTGCGTAAACATAAAGAAGTGGTTTCTGGTGCTCATAGCGGTACAGTCAATGTAGAAGTGCGTAAAAAACGGACGTATGTTAAACAATCTACTTTGCAAATTAGTGCTGATGAACAACAACGTTTAGTCACTGAACTTGAAAAAGAAACAGCACCCAAAGCAGAAGTTCCCGCACCTGTTGCGCCCGTTGTAGAGGCGGTCGCGCCCACAACTAAACCTGTTCCCACCACAGCAACAAAAACAACCGAAGCCAGTCATGCACCAGAAGAAACCAGTTCCTCTGTGATTGCAACGCCTGCAACCGTTGAAACAACTCCAATTAATCCAACAATCCCTACTGCTAGTGATTCTACAACCGACGCGAATAGTAAAGTGGAAGATTCTATAAAACACCCTAAAAATAATATTGCTGATAATCGTTCAAAACCAGCAACCGAAACCAAAACGGCAACCCCATCTGCTCATAACAACACTAAAAATAATCATCAACGGACGGCAGGTGAGTCGCCCAGAGAAGCAAATGGCAACCGCAATCATAATCAACGTAATGCGGGTGGCAATACGAACAATACCCAAAATAACCGCAATTCACAGCAAAATCGCTCACAAAATAATAATAACACCAAACCAAATGCCTCTGCTTCTAATGGCAATGGTGGCGGTAATCAGGGCGGACAAAATCGTCAAGCAGGCGCAAATGCAGGTGGCGGACAAGCCGCTGCCCGTCCTGCTGCACCGCGTCCTGATGCGAATAAACGCAAAGCTACCCCAACAAGTGCGCCGACTGACTTAAATTTTGGGATAGATGAAGAAGAAGATAGCAGCAGTAGCTTAGTTGCAGTGGTTGATGAACGCCGCTTAGGCGGTGGTGGTAAACAAGTTAAAGGTGCGAAAAAACCTGCAACACCTGCACGCGGTAGTGGCGGCAAAGACGCGAAAAAAGGCGGCGGCAAAGAGCGCGAAAAATTTGATGATGATGATATGCGGCACGGGCGCAATAAAAAAGGCAAACGTCGCATTGAACCACAACATGGTTTTAACAAACCGACCGCGCCAATTATTCGCGAAGTTTCTATTCCTGAAACGATTACCGTTGGTGATTTAGCGCAAAAAATGTCCGTCAAAGTGGCTGAAGTTATCAAAGTTATGATTAACCTCGGCACTATGGCAACTATCAACCAAGTCATTGACCAAGAAACAGCGGCGATTGTGGTTGAAGAAATGGGACACACGCCTAAACTGCTTAATGAAAATGCACTTGAAGACGAATTGACTCAAACTGACCACAGCGGCGAATTAGAACACCGTCCGCCTGTTGTCACGATTATGGGTCACGTTGACCACGGTAAAACCTCCTTACTCGACTACATTCGCACCAGTAAAGTGGCAGCGGGCGAAGCGGGCGGGATTACCCAGCACATTGGCGCGTACCATGTAGAAACCGAAAAAGGCATGATTTGCTTTTTAGATACTCCCGGTCACGAAGCCTTTACGGCCATGCGGGCACGCGGTGCGAAAGCCACTGACATCGTTGTTCTCGTAGTCGCAGCCGATGACGGTGTAATGCCACAAACGCAAGAAGCGATTCAACACGCGAAAGCAGCGAATGTGCCGATTGTGGTTGCAGTTAACAAAATTGATAAACCACAAGCTGACCCTGAACGGGTAAAACAAGAATTATCTGCTAAAAGCGTTGTCCCTGAAGAATGGGGCGGCGACACGATGTTTGTCCATGTTTCAGCGAAAACTGGACAAGGGATTGACCAATTATTAGATGCCATTTTATTGCAATCTGAAGTGTTGGAATTAAAAACCGTTCGCGATGCCCCTGCGCGGGGTCTGATTATTGAATCGCGCTTAGATAAAGGACGCGGTGCGGTTGCTACCATGTTGGTACAACACGGGACATTGCGCAAAGGCGACATGCTGTTAGCAGGGCAAGAATACGGACGGATTCGCGCCATGTTAAACGAAAATGGCGTACCGTTAGATGAAGCTACACCATCGATTCCAGTAGAAATTTTAGGTTTATCAGGCACACCGTCAGCGGGTGATGAATGCGTTGTCGTTGCCGATGAACGCAAAGCGCGTGAAATTGCATTATTCCGTCAAGGTAAATTCCGCGAGGTCAAACTTGCCCGCCAAAAAGCCGCCAAATTGGAAAACATGTTTTCCCAAATGGAAGCTGGACAAGCTGTTACCCTCAATGTGGTGTTAAAAGCCGACGTGAATGGCTCTGTTGAAGCCTTAAATGATGCCTTAGTGAAATTATCCAACAACGAAGTGCGCGTGAACATCGTGGCAAGCGGCGTGGGTGGTTTAACCGAATCTGATGCAAACTTAGCCGTAGCCTCTAGCGCGATTATGATTGGCTTTAACGTGCGGGCAGATGCTGGTGCGCGGCGCGTCGTGTCTGAGGAAGGCGTAGATTTACGTTACTACAGCGTTATTTACCAAGCGATTGACGAAGTTAAACAAGCCATTAGCGGGATGCTCAAACCAGAAATTAAAGAGCAAATCATTGGCTTGGCAGAAGTGCGCGAAGTATTCCGCTCTTCCAAATTCGGCACGGTTGCGGGCTGTTTGGTCATGGATGGCGTTATCAAACGCAGCAACCCAATTCGGGTATTGCGCAACAACGTCGTTGTATTTGAAGGCGAATTAGAATCTTTACGCCGCTTTAAAGATGACGTAAACGAAGTCAAATCGGGTATGGAATGCGGTATTGGTGTTCGCCATTACAATGATATTAAAGAAAAAGACCAAATCGAAGTTTATGAGCGCGTAGAAGTTGCGCGGACGTTGTAATTAACGTTTTAAACTAGAAAGGTGTTACTGATAAAAACGGGGTGTTTAGACATCCCGTTTTTATTTTTATGATTTGACTTGTTAAAATACAAAAAATCTGAAATACTTGTAAATTAACTTCAAAAAAGCACACGGGGGCGTATTTGGCTTCGACGTGGGTTGCGAAACTTGAGGGGCGTGCCGAGTTGTAGTATCTCGTTAAACCACTGCAAAAAAATAGTCGCAAACGACGAAACTTTCGCTTTAGCAGCTTAGGCTGCTGAACTGCTGCTTGATGTGTCTATGCGTTGAGTTAGGCAGTCATATACATAGAACCGCGTAAGGGCATGTCTGGGGTACTTACGTCAAACTCACTAGACTCACTACTTTGTCTGCCTGCCCGTCGGCAGAGGGGTAGCTAAACTAAAGACAGGGCTACGCATGTAGAACCAATAGGCTAGGACTTGCGGACGCGGGTTCAACTCCCGCCGCCTCCACCA
>CAZKST010000223.1:0-5652 GCA_964555395.1 uncultured Thiotrichaceae bacterium
CCCTCTTCTGGCGATATAAATTTTTTGACTAAATTCTGCAACTTTTCCATTTCAAATTTTTTAGCTAAATGAATCACATCTTCAGCAAAAGAAATTAAACCGTGTTGCTGTTTTAACGCTTCCGCAAATAATAAAATTTTCCGCACATTGCCCGAATTCACATACTCCATTAACTCCGTCGCTTGCTCACTTGTAGGTATCAATAGAATTTCTTGCTTTTGTGAATTCAAACGTACTTCAGGGGGAGAATGACGATATATCCATTGCAAAGATAAATGCGTTTGTAATTGATTTAACAACAATTCAGCTTGAATCGGTTTAGGTAAAATACTATGACAGCCCATCGTTGCCGATTGATGTTCCAAACGGGTTTCCAGAATGCTGGCAGACACTGCAATTATAATAACTTTTTGAAAATCTTCATGTTCTCGTAAAGCTTTGATAAACGCATACCCATCCATCACGGGCATTTGTAAATCGGTAATAACCACATCAATGACTTGCTGTTGCATGAAATGAAGGGCTTCTTCCCCATTTGCCGCCTCAAAAATGCTAAAACCAATATCCGCCAACATTTCATGAATCACTTGGCGATTAATGCTTTCATCATCCACAATTAACAAGCGTGGTTTTTTGCCTTGAATGCCAATGATTTGATTAAATTGAGAAATTGCCTCATCAGAATGGTGTAAAAATTTTTTTGCTGGCAATAAATAAATCTCAAACCAAAACCGACTGCCCTGTTGCCAACGACTTTCTACGGATAAAGTCCCCCCCATCATTTCTACTAAACGACGACTAATAGGCAAACCTAACCCCGTGCCTTCCATCGAATAATTGGGGTCGCCGACTTGTTGAAAAGGTTCAAAAATATCTTGTAAATGGGTTTCAGGAATTCCGCGCCCTGTATCTTCTACTACAAATAAAACGTGTTCACCTTGCGCTTTTACCGTCAATGTTACACAGCCCTGCTCAGTAAATTTAATAGCATTGCTTAATAAATTGAGCAACACTTGTTTTAAACGTTTTCCATCCGTATGTACATGTTCAGGCAATTGCTCATCAAAATTGCTAATTAAACCAATCTCTTTTTGCTGTGCGCGTAAACGCACTAAATCCACTGTAGAATCTAAAAACTCGCGTAAATGAAAATCGTAATTTAGTAATTCTAATTTTTCAGCTTCAATTTTAGATAAATCTAAAACATCATTAATTAAATTCAATAAATGTTCGCCACTACGGCGAATAATATGCACACTAGATAATTGTTTTTCTTTTAAATGCTCATCTTTTTCTAAAATTTGCGAAAACCCTAAAATTGCATTTAACGGCGTGCGTAACTCATGACTCATACTAGCTAAAAATTCACTTTTTGCTCTATTTGCGCCCTCAGCTTGGGCTTTAGCTTCATATAAAGCATTTTCAGCTTGTTTACGTTTGCTAATATCCAGCCCCGTACCGCGAAATCCCACGACTAAACCCGCCCGATTAAACATCGGTACACCGCTAATACTTTGCCAAACTAAATTATTATCTTTGCGTAAACTGACATACTCCAAATTAGAAAAAGAAGTATGGCTCATAATGTTATTTTGCAAAAAACGAAAAACCCGTTTTTGTTCAAAATCAGGCATATATTCGTAAATTGTATGCTGTTTTACTTCATTGGCTTCATAGCCCAGCACTGCTTTAATGCGTTCAGTGATAAATAAATATCGCCCTGAAGTATCAATTTCCCAAATATATTCACCCGCTGCTTCGGCAACATCTCTAAATCGCTGTTCACTGTAGCGCAAATTTTCTTCATCTTCTTTACGTTTACTAATATCTTGAATAAACGCAAAATTATATTCTTCGCCATCAATCATGAGATAATTAACGGTAATTTCTACGGGAAGTTGTCGGAAACTTTTGCTGCTGATAACAGATTGATAAGTAAAAGATTGCTCTTGACGCACGCGTTGCCAAAGTGTTTGCCACAATTGGCGGTCATTTAAGGCAGGGTATAAATTAAAAACAGTTTGCTGCAATAATTCCGCATGAGAATAGCCTGTTAAGCGACATGCGGCGGTATTAACATAATGTAATTTTCCTTGTTTATCAATCAGTAAAAACACAATTGATGAACAATCTACGGAAAAACGCATAATTTGCAATTGCCGCTCTGCTTGCTTACGCTGTTGAATATCCAGCAAAATTCCATTTAATACCCATTCACGATGACCAATACGCATGGGTTTTGCAGTATCATGAAACCAACGAATATCGCCATTAGGTAAAATTAACCGTCCTTCAAAAGTGCGCGTTGTGCCTTGCGTCAACATTTGTCTGTAGTTGTCGCGCCAGCGTTTTTGGTCATCTGGATGAATTTTTACAAGGGTAGGATTCGCTTTCCAATCGCTATCGGTTACGCCGCAAATATCCCAACATTTGGGGCTAACATAATGAAAACCTTGTTGATTATTTTCAGTAATATACCACTGATAAATCACACCCGGCACATTACTTGCCATGTCTTGAAAGCGATTTTCTAAGGATTCTAAATGCTGTTGTTGTAATTGTTTTAATTCAATATCTAATTGCCGCCGTTGTGTAATATCTTGAAAAATACTCACGGCATACATTAAATTACCGTTGGCATTATAAATGGGCTGTCCCATCATTTCTAAATAAAGAGATTGATTATCGCGCCGCACTTCCACATCTTCTACTTTGCACGACTCGCCAGATAAAGCGCGCACCAAGGGCAATTTTTCCACAGGATAAAAATGCGGTGTATCCACAGTATACAGTTGTAACCATTCAGAAATTTTTTCTAAACAAAAACTACTTGGAAACTCTCCAAACCAACGGCGCACCACTTGATTGGCATAATAAGGTTTACCTTGATTATCTAACACCGCTAAACCGACTGGAATTGCATCCAATAATTGAATTAATCGCCATTCATTCTCCTGTTTAATATTTTGGGTTTCATCTTTTAAAGCTGTATTTTGGTCTAATAACAAACCAGAAATATTATCAGAATGGACATTACTAATATCAAATAAGATTTGTAGCCACTCGTTTTCACCGCGTAGCCGCTTGATTTCATTCCGTAAATCTTCAAGATTATCTGTTGCATTCTCATCAAACAAATAATATTGACGTAAATTATCGGGCATCTCAGGAGATTTAGGCATTGCTAACCTTATTTTTGACTGTAGAACTTATCAACTTTAAGCATTTTATGTGAGGTTTTAAACAATTTACTTTTAAATAGGTATAATAAGTAAATTCTTTTTATTCCTTAAATTAACAGGTCATTTCCTCAATTCACAAATATATCTCATGAGCCTTCTTACGCACCAACCGCGCAAACGTTTTGGACAACATTTTCTCCATGACAACTACATCATTCAAAAAATCATCCAAGCAGCTACTGCTGCCAATGTAACACGCCTAACCGAAATCGGCGCAGGGCGCGGTGCATTGACTATTCCATTACTACAACAAGGAATTCAACTCAATGTCGTTGAATTAGACCGTGATTTAGTTGAATTTTTACAAACAGAAGTTAAACCCCTAGGCGATTTAACGATTTATGCAGCCGATGCTTTAAAATTTGACTTTGCGCAATTAGATACAGAAGAACGACGGCTAAATATTGTGGGCAATTTACCTTACAACATTTCTACTCCCTTACTTTTTCATTTATTGACCTACGCTCAACGCATTGAATGTATGACATTTATGCTACAAAAAGAAGTTGTAGATAGAATTGTTGCCGCTCCAGATAGTGAATTTTATGGGCGTTTATCCGTCATGCTACAATATTACTGTGCGGTAGAAGCCCTATTTGATGTTGGCGCAGGCGCATTTACCCCCCCGCCCAAAGTCGAATCTAGTGTTGTGCAACTCTTTCCCTATCAACACAAACCGCATATTGCCCACAATGAATTACATTTTGCTCAATTAGTGGCATCTGCATTTTCCCAACGGCGCAAAACGCTTAAAAACAACTTAAAAGCGTTCCTCAATGCTGAACAAATCACCCAATTACAACTTGACCCGCAAAGCCGCGCCGAAACACTTGGTGTTGCTGAATTTGTAGCACTTGCAAATTATTACACTACTTTAAACACTTGAGGGCTGCTAAAAACGCTTTCAAGCCACTGCCTGCATGAAATAACAGTAATTCAGTTGGAAAACGCCTAAAACTTTGCAAGACTTGATTCATTATCGCCAGCTCATTATCAAATAACCATGCCTTCAGCCTTAAATCTCCCCCGCATTATTGGTCACCGAGGTGCCGCTGCAAACGCGCCCGAAAATACCCTTGCAAGCATCCGCAAAGCCGCCGAATTAGGCGCACGTTTTGTTGAAGTGGACGTTACCATTTCAGCCTGTGGACGCGCAGTTTTACACCATGACTTTGATTTAGAACGCTGTACTAACGGCACAGGATTTCTACTACAAAAAAACTATGATGAATTACGCAAATTAGATGCAGGCTTATGGTTTGCCCCTGAATTTATGGGCGAACGCATTCCAACGCTTGAACAAACCTTGGAACAAGTCAAAAAATTAAATTTGGGGATTAACTTAGAAATAAAGCCGACGATTGGCTGGGAAATTCCAACGACACATTTGATAACTAAAGCGTTGAATGGAATAGAGAATAAACCTCCGATTTTAATTTCAAGTTTCAGCCAAAGTGTGATTGCGCTTGCTCAAACCTGTTTACCCGAATTGCCGCGTGCGTTATTGACTTACGCAATTCCCAAAGATTGGAAAGTACGGCTAAAAGCATTAGGATGTATGAGTTTACACTGTCACTGGCAATTTCTAACCGCAGAAAATGTTGCAGAAATTAAAGCAGCGGGCTACAAAGTCGTTGCTTTCACTGTTAACACCACCGATACAGCCCAAACTTTGTTTAATTATGGTGTGGATTCTATCATCACTGATGATATAGATAAACTCCTTAAACTACCCAAACGCTAAAACTTACAACTCGTAAATTTCCCCTCAAAAACTGTAGTAAAAATATATGATTAGTCGTTTAACTGGAATTTTAGTAGAAAAACATCCCCCCACCCTGCTACTAGATGTACACGGTGTGGGATATGACATAGAAGCTCCGCTTTCTACTTTTTATCAACTACCAGAACTACATCAACAGCTTACTTTATTAACGCATTTAATTATTCGTGAAGAAGCCATGTTACTCTATGGTTTTTTGCGGGAAAGCGAGCGCGAATTATTCAGAACACTGATAAAAGTCAATGGCGTGGGGGCAAAGATGGCACTCAATATTTTATCGGCGATGGAATTAGAAATTTTTGTCCACTGCATTCAAAGTGGAGACATTCAACGCCTGATTAAAATTCCCAACGTCGGCAAAAAAACGGCAGAACGGTTAATTGTAGAATTACGCGACCGTTTAACCGCCCTGCGCCTATCCAGCCCTGCTGTAGTGACCAGTGCAGAAGGTGAAACGACCACCCCGCCGCATAAAATTTACATTACTTCCCCTGTAGAAGATGCCATTAGTGCATTAGTTGCATTAGGTTACAAACCACAAGAAGCCAGCCGCTGGGTGCATTCAGTAGAAGAAGCTAATTTAAGCAGTGAAGAATTAATTCGCCGCGCTTTGCGGGCGGCGATGTA
>CAZKST010000224.1:0-5605 GCA_964555395.1 uncultured Thiotrichaceae bacterium
CAACGAATATTATGATTTAACGCGGTTAATTTACGTTGAGGCTTTGCAGTTCTTAACCATAATGATAATTTTGCAATTTCAACACTTTCTTCATTAATATCTACCCCAAACAGATTATTTTCTAAAATTGAATTTTCCAAATCAAAAACAATTGTAGAGCCTGTTAGCTTTGCTTCTAAAGTATTCAGCCATTGATGTTCTGCAATTAAAAAACGTAAAGCTTCATTTAAAAATGCACCACTCCCACACGCAGGGTCGATAACGGTTAATTCAAATAGCCATTGTTGATAATTATGCAATTTATCCAATAAGGTTTTAATTTCTGCATGATTGGCTTTATTCGCTTTTCTAAAAAAATAATCACTTTCTTCTAAATTTAATGAAAGTTTCTTTTGATAGCATAAAACGCCTAACGTTTGATTCACGATGTATTGCGTAACGTAGGGCGGTGTATAAAAAATGCCGTCTTTTTTGCGTTTACTGCTTTTTTTAGTTTTCTGTGTGCTTATATCATCATTAAAGTGTTGAATCGATAATTCTTCAAGCTCTTTTAAACTATGCTCAAAAATATGTCCTAAAATATTAACATCAATATCGCTTTCATAATCATATTGCAATAAAGCCTGACAGCCTTCAAATAAAACAGCATCATCAATTTGTAAACTTTCTAATAAAGCATCTGCTGCAAATAAACCACCGTTATAAGCAAAAATAGAAAACTTTTCATTATTTAGACCAACATCTAAAAAATAAAAGTATTTTTTAAAATAATCATATAAAGGCTGCTGTCCATTGAGAAAAATATTGTTTTTATCAGCTTTCCATTGATTTAAAAGGCTTAAAACGGTATTCGCGGGAATTAATAATTTATCCTCAGCAAAGAGTAGGAATAAAAAACGGTCTAGGAGTTTTTGCGTTTTCTTAAATAGCAGGAGTTTATCTAAGGTTGGATTGCAAGCGACAAGGCTTTGAAAAAGTTCTTTTCTAAAAGCCGCATATTTTTGGTAAAAAACTTTGCTAATGTCTTCTTGTTGTATTAAGGATTCAGCTTTTAAATGTGCGGGCATATCCGCAAATAAATTTTCTTGCTGTAGCAATAACCACAGCAATTTAAAATCGGTTTCTGACAGGGTGAATAAATCCCACTCGACAAACGCTAATGCAGTATCAATATATAAACGGAGTTTTTCAAAATTAGAAATAATGACATAACGGCATTGTGCTTGATTATTTTTATATTGAAAGGCTTGTGCTTCAATTTTATTTAAATCTTGTTGTTTTGTACCTTTTAATTCAATGACAGCAATAACCTGTTGATTTTTTAAAATCGCCCCGTCGGCTTTTTGGGTATTTTTTTGATTTTTAAATTCAGTTGTTAATGTGTAATGCGGTTCAGGATTTAAGCAATACCCTAAAATTTGCACAAATAAAGCATTTAAGAAACCTTCTTGAAATTGTTCCTCTTTTGCTAAACGAATATTGTTTTGTCGTTCTTTGTCATGAAAATAAGCGACAAATTGTTGATAAGCTTTTGTAATAGTTTGAGTGTCTAATTGATTTAAATAACGATTTAAAACACTTTTTTGCAACATATTGAACTCTGAAAATTTAAGCAATTAGCAAATTCGGTGAACATCTTAGGTCTGCTAATTCTTTGAGGATTAACAGACCTTTGAACTTGGTTTAAATATCTCACTAAATTCGCGTTGGTTTTTATTTATCCTTTTCCAACTTCAACGCTACCGAATTCATACAATAACGCAATCCCGTAGGTTCGGGGCCGTCTTCAAAAACATGTCCTAAATGCGCATTACAGTGGTTACAGACAACTTCTACTCTGTGCATGAAAAAACTGTGGTCTTCCTCAGTTTTAACACTTTCTGCGTTTAAGGGAGCATAAAAACTGGGCCAGCCTGAACCTGAATCATATTTAGTTTCTGAGCTAAATAACGGATTACCACAACAAACACAGTGATAAACGCCTTTTTCTTTGCAATCAACATATTGCCCAGTAAAAGCCCGTTCTGTGCCTTTTTCGCGGCAAACATGAAATGCTTCAGGGCTGAGTTGTTGTTGCCATTCTGCCTCTGTTTTGATGATTTTCGTCATGAGCACGTTTCCTAATTTTTACAGGGAAATAGAGATTTAACGCCGTCGTCCATATCGCCACTGCCAGAATAACCAAGCAATTAATGCTAATCCTAATGGCAAATGATAAAGGGGGGTGTTATAAATATAAGTTCTCGTTTCTGCTTCTGTTTTTAATAAATTCTTGTTGATGTGTTGATAAACTTGCGAAAGTGCATCTAAATCGGTAGCAGGGAAATAACTGCCGCCAGTTAATTCAGAAATTTCTTGTAACGGTTTTTCATTTAATGCTTGCTCATATAAGCCGCGACTGCCAACGCCTATCGTGTAAATGCGAATGTGATATTGCTGCGCTAATTTCGCTGCATCCATAGGATTTAATTGTCCCGCTGTATTATTACCATCGGTCAACAAAATAAGAACCCGTGAATTTTCAGGACGTTCGCGTAAATGGCGGACGGCTAAACCAATTGCATCACCGATGGCGGTTTCGCGCCCGACAAGACCTAATACCGCTCGTTGCAATAGCACTTGCACTGAATGCACATCTAGGGTTAAAGGCGATTGCAAATAAGCTTCATCTGCGAATAAAATTAAACCAATACGGTCACCTTCGCGTTGTGTAATAAACGGGCTTAATACTTGTTTTGCTGCTTCTAAACGGTCAATACGGTCGCCTTTATCGGTAAAAAAATCTCGTTGTCGCATTGAGCCTGATAAATCAACGGCTAACATGAGGTCATAGCCACTTTGGCGAATTTCCGTTTGTCGTTCAATCCATTGTGGGGACATGCCTGCAATAATTAAAGCAAACCATATAACACTCAATAGCAGATATTCACGACGCGGCGATTGAGTTACTTGTGCATTCAAAACAAATGCCTGTTGTAATCGTTGGATGCTGGGAAAGCGTAAACGAATGATTGTTTCAGATTTTATCTGTTGCGCAGGCAACCATTTCCAAACCAATAGCGGAAGCGGTAATAAAAAAATTAACCAAGGATATTCAAAGCTAAACATGGGTCAAGAAAAATAGCTGATAAAAAGGTTAGAATAGGTTAAACTACACCCAATTTATAACATCAAAGGGCTTCTTAAAATCGAGAGTCAGCACAGTAAGAACAATTGAACTCTTACGGCACTTAAAATAACATATACGCCATTCTAAGCGAGTCTGCCGTGAATGGTTAATAAGCTTTGTCGCTGGCTATTATCCTCTAAATTTAACTCGATTGCTTTGAATTTCATTATCACCAAATCACCAACAGCCAAAACTTGTGAACACACAAAGGAGAATAAGCATGTCGAAGGTTTATGACATTAATCCCGATGTCGCTAAAACAGCCTACATTAATAACGACCAATATTTAGAAATGTATCGCCGCTCCATTGAAGATGGTGATGGTTTCTGGGCAGAGAAAGCAGAAGAGTTCCTCACTTGGTTTAAAAAGTGGGATAAGGTTCAAGACTGGAATTATCATGAAGGTAAAATTCGCTGGTTTGATGGCGCGAAATTAAACGTTTCCTACAACTGTTTAGACCGTCACTTAGAAAAACGTGGCGACCAAGTGGCTATCATTTGGGAAGGTGATAACCCACAAGTTGATAAGAAAATTACTTATCGCGAATTATATGAGCAAGTTTGTCGTTTCGCTAATGTATTGAAAGCTAACGGCGTTAAAAAAGGCGACCGTGTCAGCTTATACTTACCCATGATTCCTGAAGCCGCTATCGCAATGTTAGCTTGCGCACGGATTGGGGCAGTTCACTCTATCGTTTTCGGTGGTTTCTCACCTGACGCATTAAAAGACCGTATTTTAGACGCAGAATGCTCCGTTGTAGTGACTTCTGATGAAGGTTTACGCGGTGGTCGCGGTGTGCCATTAAAAGCCAACGTTGACAAAGCTGCTCAAAGCTGTCCTTGTGTGCAAAAAGTGATTGTGGTTAAACACACTGGCTCCGACAAGCTTAATTGGGTAGAAGGGCGTGATGTATGGTATCACGAAGAAATGAGCAAAGCTTCTGCCGAATGTGAAGCCGTTGAAGTTGACGCAGAAGACCCATTATTTATTCTCTACACTTCTGGCTCAACAGGTAAACCTAAAGGTGCATTGCACACGACGGGCGGATACTTGTTATATGCTGCAATGACACACAAATACATCTTTGATTATCATGATGGTGATATTTACTGGTGTACTGCTGACGTGGGTTGGGTAACAGGTCACTCTTACATTGTATATGGTCCATTAGCCAATGGCGCGACCACTATCATGTTTGAAGGCGTTCCTACTTATCCAGATGCAGGACGTTTCTGGCAAGTTGTTGAAAAACACAAAGTTAATATTTTCTACACCGCGCCAACTGCGATTCGTTCATTAATGGGTCAAGGCGACGAGTTAGTGAAGAAAACTGACCGCAGCACTTTACGCATTTTAGGTAGCGTGGGCGAACCCATTAACCCAGAAGCTTGGGAATGGTACTACCACGTTGTGGGTGAAGGTCGTTGCCCAATCGTGGATACTTGGTGGCAAACTGAAACAGGCGGTATTTTAATTACCCCATTACCCGGTGCAACAGCACTCAAACCAGGTTCTGCAACTCGTCCATTCTTCGGCGTTGTGCCTGAATTAGTCAGCAACGAAGGTGAAGTATTAGAAGGCGCGACCGAAGGTAACTTAGTTATCACACGTCCATGGCCTGGTCAAATGCGCACGGTTTATGGCGACCATAACCGCTTTATCGACACCTATTTCAAAACCTACCCAGGTACTTACTTCACTGGTGACGGCGCACGTCGTGACGAAGACGGTTACTACTGGATTACAGGTCGGGTGGATGACGTAATTAACGTATCTGGTCACCGTATGGGGACTGCGGAAGTTGAAAGCGCGTTAGTATTACATCCTAAAGTCGCTGAAGCCGCAGTAGTCGGTTATCCTCATGACATTAAAGGTCAAGGCATTTACGCTTACGTTACTTTAATGGCAGGCATTGAAGCGACGGATGAATTGAAGAAAGAATTAGTTGCTTTAGTGCGTAAAGAAATTGGCCCTATCGCTTCTCCAGATGTAATTCAATGGTCTCCTGGTTTACCCAAAACCCGTTCTGGTAAAATCATGCGTCGTATTCTCCGTAAGATTGCTGCCAATGAAATCAGCAGCTTAGGTGATACAACCACTTTAGCAGACCCAACTGTTGTTGATGAATTAATTAGCAACCGTGCTGTAAAAGACTGATAACAACGCTAAACAGCGTCAGTTAGCTTAAATAAACCCTCTCCCCTAAACAGGAGGGGGTTTTGTTTTTATGTGCTATCTAAAATAAAGACCTGCTAGGTTTTTAAAACCTAGCAGGTCTATTGAAATGAATTCAAATTTCTACTAAAAAAATAACAGTTAAAGTAATTCTGTCTCTAAGATTTATCAATTCACTGGCACAGTCGCCGCTAACGCTTTTGCCCGTTTACGCGATTCTTTTGCGCATTCCATGTCTGCCATTCCTTCGCAGGCAAGGG
>CAZKST010000225.1:0-5541 GCA_964555395.1 uncultured Thiotrichaceae bacterium
TTTCTTAACGTCCTGTAACAGCTTTGGCTAAACTCCCCAGATAACAAAACAATATGGCATAATAGCCAATTCACTAAAATGGCATTATTGTAGCCTTTAGCCCAACCCCGATTTATTTTCACAACTTTATAATGTAAGGAGTCACAATGGATTTATTAATTGCATCTGCCATGGCACAAGAAGCAGGCGCGCCCGCTGCGGCAAATGGTTCAGGTTTAGCAGGATTATTACCGTTAGTCGTTTTATTCGTTATTTTCTATTTCCTTCTCATTCGCCCCCAACAAAAACGTCTCAAAGAACATAAACAAATGGTTGACGCTTTAGCTAAAGGGGATGAAGTCGTCACTAGCGGCGGCGTGATTGGCAGAATCACCGATATCGGCGAAGAATATTTAACGATTGAAGTTGCTAACAATGTCGAAATCAAAGTGCAACGGATGGCAGTTAACGCTTTATTGCCTAAAGGCACAATGAAAAGCTTATAATTTTCAACCTTAACCTGTTGTTATACAGAATGAACCATTATCCTCTCTGGAAAAACATCGTTGTTGCCTTCGTGGTTGCAATCAGTTGTTTATATGCCCTTCCCAATTTATTTGGCGAAGACCCTGCGGTGCAAATTTCGCCACCGTATGCCCGCGAGATGAAAATTGATGCGGGTGTCAAAGAACAAATCGATAAAAAACTTAAAGAAGCCAATTTACCCGCTTATTTAGATGCAAAATTAGCGGATAACAGTTTGTTATTGCGCTATTCCGATACCGATTCACAGTTAAAAGCTTATTCTTTGTTAAAAGAAGCTTTTCCTGAATATGTGGTTGCGCAAAACTTAGTTTCTTCAACGCCCAGCTGGTTATTAGCCATTGGTGCGCGTCCCATGTTTTTGGGTTTAGATTTGCGCGGGGGCGTGCACTTCTTAATGCAAGTCGATATGAATGCGGCTGTGCAACAAGAAGAAGAGCGTTTAGTTGAAGATTTTCGCACTTTATTTAGAGAAAAAAATGTGCGTTATCGTAGTATTGGACGTGCTCAAGGCGGTGGCGTAAGTTTGAATTTCTCCGCTGCGGAGGTGCGTGGTCAAGCATTGGAGTTAGTTAAAAAAGATTATCCTGAATTGGTCATTAAAGAGCGGGAAGATAACGGCGAATTTATCGCATTATTGACTTTAAGCGAAAAATCTTTAAAAGAAACTAAAGACCAAGCGGTTGAACAAAATACCACAACTTTGCGTAACCGTGTCAATGAATTAGGGGTTGCAGAACCAATTATTCAACGACAAGGCACTGACCGCATTGTCGTACAGTTACCCGGTGTACAAGATACAGCCCGCGCTAAAGAAATTTTAGGGGCAACAGCCACTTTAGAATTTCGTTTAACTGATGGCGACATGCAGCAATGGTTTGAAGCACAACAAAGCGGCAAAGTCCCTGTTAACTCAAAATTGTATAAACGCCGTGATGGTTCACCCGTTTTATTAAAACGGAGTGTTATTGTAACAGGCGACCAAATCAACGATGCAGCATCCACCATTGACCAACGTTCTGGCAGTCCTGCAACCGTTGTGCGCTTAAACAACAAAGGCGCGACTCGGATGTATGACACAACCAAAGAAAATGTCGGCAAACCGATGGCAGTTGTGTTTATTGAGTACAAAGTTGATACAAAAGTAGTGGATGGTAAAGAAGTTAAAACCCGCAAAAAAGTGGAAGAAGTCATTAACGTCGCTACTGTTCAAGAAGCGTTTGGCAAAAACTTCCAAATTACTGGTTTAACATCTGGCGAAGCTCGCAATTTATCCTTGCTGTTACGCGCAGGTGCATTAAAAGCACCGATGGAAATTATTGAAGAGCGCACCATTGGTCCCTCTTTAGGTAAAGAAAATATTGAGCAAGGGTGGTGGTCAATTGTTTTAGGATATGTCGCGCTGTTATTGTTCTTATGGGCACGTTATAGCCATTTCGGCATGATTGCCAACTTTGCGATGTTTATTAACATGGTCATGACCGTGGCAATGATGTCCGTGTTACAAGCCACTTTAACTTTACCCGGTTTAGCAGGTTTAGCCTTAAGCGTTGGGATGGCAGTTGATGCGAACATCTTGATTTATGAGCGGATTCGTGAAGAATTGCGCAATGGTAACAGCCCACAAAACAGCATTCATGTTGGCTTTGAAAAAGCATCAGGCACAATTACCGATTCCAACTTAACCGCTTTATTAGCTTCCGTCGTGTTATTTGCGTTTGGTACAGGACCCGTTAAAGGGTTTGCAGTCACAACCTGTTTAGGCATTATTGCTTCCATGTTCTGTGCGGTGATTATCAGCCGCGCCATTATTAACTACATGTATGGCGGTAAAAAATTGGATCGTGTTCCTGTTGAATGGGATACACCCAAACACGATGCCCCTTAATTGTTAAAGGAATGAGCATTAAATTATGTTTCTGAAATTATTAACAATGAGTCGTTTTGATTACAATTACGACTTTTTAGGACAACGCAAATTTGCGATTATCTTTTCCATCGCGCTTTCTGTTATTTCGCTGTTATCACTCGGCATTAAAGGAATGCACTACGGTTTAGATTTTACGGGTGGAACGTTAATTGAACTTTCCTACACTCAATCCGCTGATTTAGAAAGTATTCGTGATAGTTTGCGCAAAAACGGCTTTGAAGATGCGATAGTACAACACTTTGGCACAACCAAAGATGTAATGATTCGTTTAGGCTTACATCCTGAATTAAACAACGAAACACTGAGTAATCGCGTGTTAGAAGTGGTTAAAATGAATCAAACCGCTCAAGTTGAATTAAAACGAATAGAATTTGTCGGCGCGCAAGTCGGGAGCGAATTAATCCAAGGCTCAATTTTAGCCACCTTAATTACCTTAGTTGGCGTATTGCTCTATGTCGCTTTACGCTTTGAATACCGCTTTGGTTTAGGCGCAGTCTTAGCCTTATTACACGACCCCATTATTACGCTCGGCATTTTTTCGCTTTTTGATTTAGAGTTCGATTTAATTGTCTTAGCCGCAATCTTATCGGGTTTAGGTTTCTCAATTAACCACATCATTGTTGTTTACGACCGGATTAGAGAAAACTTTTTAACCATGCGTAAACCAACCATTGAAGAAACCATTAATATCGCGATTAACCAAACCTTAACCCGTACAATCATGACGACTATTGGTAGTATGTTTGGCGTATTAGCGATTTTCTTCTTTGGTGGTGAAGTGTTACATAACTTCTCAATTGCATTAGCGGTTGGGATTATTATCGGGACATATTCCTCTGTTTATATCGCCAGTGCTTTAGCATTATATTTAGGCGTAGAAAAGAAAGATTTAATGCCCGTGGTAAAAGAAGGTGCGAATTTAGATTCACATCCTTAATTCTCACTGATTAACGTTTAATTATAAAACCTGACAATAGTTTGCATGTTGTCAGGTTTTTTTGTAAGGGAGCGTGCAATGTCAATTCCCCATGCTTGGCAATTATCCCCTGCCGAAGCTATCGCCCTGCAACAACAACTTACACCCCAAGTCAACACTACAACGCCATTAGATTTAAAAGCTATTCATACGGTTGCCGGTGTTGATGTCAGCGTAAAAGACAATATCAGCCGCGCCGCCATTGTCGTTTTAAGCTTTCCCGAATTAAACATACTTGAAACTGTTACCGCCCAAATCCCTACGCCTTTCCCCTACATTCCAGGGCTGCTCAGTTTTAGAGAAGGCGCAGTCATTTTAGAAGCCCATCAGCAACTTAAAAATCAACCTGATGTTTATCTATTTGATGGCATGGGCATTATGCACCCGCGCCGCTTTGGCGTAGCCAGTCATCTCGGCTTATGGTTTAACAAGCCCACCATTGGCTGCGGCAAAACCCACTTTCTCGGCACTTACGACGACCCTGCAAACACACAAGGCAGTTTTAGCAAAGTAATGGATAAAATTCGCAATCCTGCACAAGAAGGCATGAAATTAAGCAAAAGTACTGTGCATGATAGTGAACAAGAATGTATCGGCGTAGTCTTACGCACCCGCACCAATGTTAAACCGATTTATGTTTCTGTAGGACATTTAGCGACATTAGACACCGCGATAGACTGCGTTTTGCGCTGTACCAAACGCTATCGACTCCCCGAACCGATTCGCGCTGCTCATCAAGCGGCGGGGAAATCTGCTTAAATTCCAATAAATTTTAAAAATCATCATGAATCCAGAACTCTCTCTTTTACATCCCTATCCTTTTGAAAAATTAGCGAAATTAAAAGCAGGTTGCACACCGCCTGCTGATTTACCACATTTAAATTTATCCATTGGTGAACCACAGCATCCAACGCCTGAATTTATTGTTGACGCATTAACCCGCACCGCCGCTCGTGAATTGGGCAAATATCCAACAACTAAAGGTTTAGACGCATTACGTCAATCGATTGCCTCATGGATAAATCAACGTTTTCAAGTCCCTGCTAGTGCATTAGACATCAATAAACATATTTTACCCGTCAATGGCACACGCGAAGCCTTATTCGCCTTTGCGCAAGCGGTGATTAATCGCCAAGCCAGCGCGGCGGGAAAAAATTTAGTTTTAATGCCTAATCCGTTTTATCAAATTTATGAAGGCGCGACGTTATTAGCAGGTGCACAACCGTATTTTATTAATTGTACGGCTGAAAGTGGATTTCAAACCGATTTTGCACAAGTCCCTGCTGAAGTTTGGCAAAAATGCCAATTGCTCTATATTTGCTCGCCTGCTAATCCCAGCGGTGCAGTGTTGCAAAGCGCGCAAATGCAGCAATTAATTGAATTAGCAGATAAATATGATTTTGTGATTGCTGCTGATGAATGTTATTCAGAACTATATTTTGATGAAACACAACCGCCTAAAGGTTTATTGCAAGTATGCGCAGAAATTGGGCGGTTAGATTTTAGCCGTTGCGTGGTTTTCCACAGTTTATCTAAACGTTCTAACGCCCCTGGTTTACGCTCTGGATTTGTGGCAGGCGATGCAAAAATTTTAGAAAAGTTTTTACTATATCGCACTTATCACGGCTGCGCGATGTCGCAAGCCGTGCAACTGGCAAGCATTGCTGCATGGCAAGATGAGCAGCATGTTATTGAAAATCGGCTACAATATCGGCGAAAATTTAAAGCCGTTGCAGAAATTTTAGCTCCTGTTTTGCCTGCGATAATTCCAGAAGCGAGTTTTTATTTTTGGTTAAAAACGCCGATTGCTGATGATGAATTTACCCGCCGTTTGTTTAATCAATATAACGTAACGGTATTAGCGGGACGCTATTTATCGCGAGAAGCGCATGGCATCAATCCAGGGGAGGGATTTGTACGCATGGCATTAGTGCCCGAGTTTGAAGATTGCGTACACGCCGCCGAGCGTGTCGTGAAATTAGTGAAGAGCTTGTAAGTTGGTCAACCGAACTGCTAGGTTTTTTTAAACTTGGCAGGTTTATTTAAATTAGAAGTTACGCAGTTCACCTTTTTATCTCGTTCCCACGCTCCCGCGTCAAAGCCATTAAGTTAA
>CAZKST010000226.1:0-5532 GCA_964555395.1 uncultured Thiotrichaceae bacterium
AAGCCGTTCCAATCGCAGATTAGAACGGCTTTATTATCAATTTATTGCTTTAGTTTTTCATGCCTAAATGCCGTAACAAAGCATCAATTTTCGGCGGGCGACCGCGAAACGCTATAAATAAATCCATCGCTTCTTGCGAACCGCCTTTAGCTAAAATCGTGTTTAAAAAGCGTTGTCCTGTCTCTGCATCAAAAATGCCCCGCTCTTCAAATAACGAAAACGCATCTGCGGATAACACTTCCGCCCATTTGTAACTGTAATAGCCCGCCGCGTAACCCCCTGAAAAAATATGATTAAAGGTATTTTGAAAGCGGTTAAATGCAGGGGGAACTAACACAGATACTTCTTTGCGTACTTCATCTAATACTTGTTGCACATTAATTTCTGGCTGATATTGCCAATGTAAGCGAAAATCAAATAGCGAAAATTCTATTTGTCGCAACATAAATAAACCCGCTTGGAAATTTTTTGCGGCAATCATTTTGTGATACAAATCATCAGGAATCGCTTCCCCTGTTTGATAATGTCCAGAAATTAAATTTAACGCTTCCCGTTCCCAGCACCAGTTTTCCATTAATTGGCTGGGCAATTCGACCGCATCCCACGCCACACCACTAATCCCTGCCACGGGTGAATAATCAATTTGGGTGAGTAAATGGTGCATTCCATGTCCAAATTCATGGAATAAAGTCAATACTTCGCCGTGCGTTAATAAGGTCGGTTGATTATTTAACGGCGGTGTAAAATTGCAAACGATATAACCAATCGGCGTTTGTATGCCATCCGCCGTGCGATGACGGTCAATACAACCATCTAACCACGCGCCTTGCCGCTTGCCTGCCCGCGCATAAACATCTAAGTATAAATGTCCGCGTAATTTTCCATCTTTATCTGTAATTTCAATTACTTTAACATCAGAATGCCATGTTTCAATACTGCCATCGGTGATAGTTTTGAATTGGATTTGATATAAGCGTTGCAAAACTGCAAATAAGCCTTCTAACACTTTGTTTAAAGGGAAATAAGGGCGCAAACTTTCTTGTGATAAAGCGTAATTATGCAAGCGCAATTTTTCAGAAAAATAGGGCACGTCCCACATTTCTAATTGCGTTAAACCTGCTGTTTGTTGGGCAAAGGCTTTTAATTCGGCTAACTCTTGTTCAGCTAATGGGCGAGCTTTTTTCGCTAAATCTAGCAAAAATTCAACAACTTGTTCAGGCGTTTTCGCCATTTTGGTGTAAAGTGAATATTCGGCATAGTTTTTAAAGCCCAATAATTGCACTTTTTCATGACGCAAAGCTAAAATTTGCTGCATCACGGGCAAATTATCCCATTGCGCAGTAATTTCACCATTGGTTAAACGCGTGTGTTCAGACGCACGCGAAACAAACGCGGTGTAAATTTCTTGGCGCAACTCACGATTGTCTAAATAGTTTAAGCAAGGCACATAAATCGGATTATCTAAAGTAATTAACCAGCCTGTTAAACCTGAATGCTCCGCGTTTTGTTTTAATAACGCTTTGATTGAATCAGGTAAACCCGCCAATAAACTTTCATCCGTAATATTTTTTTTCCACGCATGGGTTGAGTCCAGCACATTTTCGGAAAAACGGCTGCTCAGCGTGGATAATTGCAGTTGAATTTCTTTGTAACGTGCTTGCTGCTCAGGCGGTAAATGAATGCCAGACAAGCGAAAATCGCGTAATTCGTTATTAACAGTTTGTTGTTGCGCCGCGTTGTATTGACTAAATTCCGAGCTTTGACTAACTGCTTGATAAGCTTTGTATAAATCGGGATTTTGTCCAATTTCACTGCTATATTCAGATAATTTGGGTAATCCTTGATTGTAATATTCGCGTAATTCTTCCGAATCGGCGACGCTGTGTAAATTGCGCACGGGCGACCAGACCAAATTCAAACGATTGTTTAAAACAATCATGGGTTCTATAAAATTTTCCCATGTATAATTTTGATTTTCTTTGACTAACGCTTGCATTTTGGCGCGATTGTCATTTAATACGCTGTCTAAAGCGGGTAATACATCTTGTGGTTTAATTTTGCTATAAGGCGCGAATTTTTCAAAATTGAGCAATGGATTATTCATTTTTTTCCTTTTTATGAACTACTTTCTGCGAAAACGGTTGTATAAAAGTAGAAATTTAGTTTACGGTTAAACTAAATAAGATGTGATATTTTAATTTTAGCGTAAAAATAGGTGTTTATAAATTTTTTTATATTAAGTTTAAATTATTTTCTGGTGAAGATAAAACAATAATTTGCGGCGTATATTTTGTGTATTTGCTGCATAGTTTACAAATTGTAGGGTGGAATAGCGAAGCGTATTCCACCATGAAATGTCGCCAAAGCTAAGCAAACCACATGATGGAATGCGACTTATAGGGGTTTCATTTTATAAAGCTGAAGAGTGGAATACGGCACAGAGTGTATGTCATCATTTTGTTTTTAAATTTTTTTTGACTTCGGGGCGTTTCATGGTGGAATACGCTGCGCTATTTCACCCTACATGGCAGACCTAATAATAACCTTATGCCCGAAATTGCTCTGCATACGCCCGACTGACAATTAACGGTTCATCATGATTTAAAACAAATAAAGACAGTTTGCCGTTAAAATGACGAGTGATTTTAGCAATTGCCGCAACTCGTACCAATGTAGAACGATGAATTCGCCAAAATTTCTGGGGGTCAAGTTGTTCTTCTAAGGTTTTCAAAGGGGTGCGTAATAACCATTCTTTGTGTAAAGTAAATAAACTGGTGTATTTATCTTGTGCATGTAAATAATCCACTTCATCAACCGACAGCAAATAAATTTCTTCCCCTTGTTGTACTTTAAACCATTGTAAATAGATTGGTTTTTCTTGATAAAAATGTTGCAAATATTGGCTTAACTCAAACGGCGGCTGTGTTAAACGCTGTTGCAAGCGGGCGACGGTTTGTTGCAATCTTTCTGTTTCAACAGGTTTTAGTAAATAATCGATTGCCGCGTGCTCAAAAGCTTGAATTGCATATTCATCGTATGCGGTAATGAATACAACATGACATTTTAATTGCCGTGCAACCTCAATACCTGATAAAGCAGGCATCCGAATATCTAAAAACACAATATCAGGCTGGACGGCTTGCGCAACTTCAAGGGTTTCAAGACCGTTACTGGTTTCTGCGATAATGTCTAAGGTTGACCATAAACGGGCAAGCTGTTGGCGCAAACTGGCTCGGAGCAAGGGTTCATCGTCGGCAATGAGGGCGGTGGGCATGGAAGAATCACTCGGACTTTAACACCACTGGGTTGATTAGCTTGTAATTGTAAACTAGCCTGCGCGCCATATAAAGCCTGCAGTCGTTGTCGCACATTTTGCAATCCCACTCCCTGCGTCGTTGGCGTGTGTGTTTGTAAACCACTTCCTGTATCAATGATTTGAATAATCAATTGCGCATCATCTAAACGAGCAGACACTGTAATCTGTCCACCAGCAATACAAGGTTCAATCCCATGTTGTACGGCATTTTCTACGAGCGGTTGCAGCAATAACGGCGGGATTGCTAATGTTAAACAATCAGGTTCAATTATAAATTCATAGCTTAATCGCGTACTTAAACGCAATTGTGCAATGTCTAAATAAGCTCGTAAAATCTCTATTTCATCCGCTAAAGTGCCTTGACCGATGCGCGTCCGCTGTAAGGTTGCCCGCAAATAACGCGTTAAATGACGCAAGGTTTGACTGGCTTGAGTGGGATTATTTTCTATTAAATTCAACACGGTTGACAATGTATTAAAAAGAAAATGCGGTTCAATTTGCGCTTGTAATACTTGTAATTGTGCAATGAGTAAATGCTTTTCTTGTAACATTTGTTGCGCCGCTAATTGCGACCGAATTTTAAACAATTGCATACGTTGATAAAACACAAAACTAATTGCAGAGCCAAAGACAACGGAAGTCGATAAGGCAATATGTAATGTCTGAGGTTCACGCCACAATAACAGGATATTGCCATAAATAATCCAATGCGCTAATCCCAACCCTAAAATTGAACCCAGTCCAATCGCGCCAATGGCAGTCCATAAATCTAATACGGCGGATTTTTGCCAAAAGGACAAGATAAGCGACAATAAAGTAATACTTAATCCAATGGCTTGAGAATAAATGAAATTGAGCCAAAAACCTTGGGTAGTTGAATGTAATAAAACACTTAAAAAGAGCGCAATCCCTGTATTCAATAAAAAAACTAATGCTAAATAATTTAATGTTGATAAAACAGCGGGGCGTAATTCGCAACGATACATTTTATCCTCCTAGATTCAGGCGTTACCTTATCACCTTACAACTTTTTGCTAAGCGAGTTAAAGTTTCTTGTGATAAAAAGTAAAACCCGCTTTTTGCAATTCGCGCCGTTAAATCTGTATTTCGTCACATAAGCCGTGCACTTTTTCGCTTCTCTCCACATACTGCCTCAACAGTCCTATATAAACCCAGAAATGATTGCAGAGGCTATTTTTTTATGCGTATCTTCTTTTTTTTCATCGCGTTTTTGAGTACAAGCGCGCCCCTCCTTGCAGGCAATGCAACAGCTTTTTTGAGTAATACGACAGAAATTGCGACTGATGCTAATTTTAGTTTTGATGTAAAACTGAATCAGCAAGCAGTCCCTTATCCTCTCACTTTAACGACCACAGACACATTAACGCTTAATGTTACATTGCAGCCCGATTCACAGCATCGCGGTCAAATGGCAGCGATTATCGCGTTAGCTAATTATAACGGGACATGGTTTTATCGGCGGGGGAAAACTTGGCAACTTTGGCAAGGCAGCCTTGATGAATTGATTAGTAGTGCGGAATTACGAGCAAGTTTACAAACTGAAGTATTCAGTCTTTTTCAAGACACATTAAACGTAAAAGGGCAACTTTCGTTTTTTATGGGTTATGCCATTATGATGCCACAAACCATTGTTTTTAATCTAAATGACCCTGTTACACTTACGATTGAATAAGCCAATTAAATATTAAGGAAACTATTATGCGCTATCTCACATTTTGTCTCTTATTTTGTTGTCAAGCACTGTATGCTTTAGAGTTACAAGTCACAATTGACGGCGTTCTTAGCACAGAAGGCGTTGTTAAAGTTGGACTTTATCAAGCAAATGAAGAGTTTCGTAGCCAAAATCCACATTATGGACATATTGTCCCTGCTAAAACTGGAATAATTACCGTAATTTTTAAAGACATACCCGCAGGACGTTATGCAATTGCCTGTTTTCATGATAAAAACAGCAATCAAAAAGTAGATAGTAATTTGCTAGGCTTTCCACTTGAACCCGTTTGTTTTTCCAACAATGCGACTATCAGCACAGGTGCTCCCACATTTGAAAAAGCAGCTTTCGATTTAACCACTTCGCAAACAATGCAGATAAAATTGATTCAACCTTGATTTGTAACCTGCGTTCGGCGGGGAGCGTTAAACTAAAACAAAGACCTGCTAGGTTTCTAAAACCTAGCAGGTCTAATGCTTTGAAC
>CAZKST010000227.1:0-5498 GCA_964555395.1 uncultured Thiotrichaceae bacterium
ATGATGGGCTTCCTTACGTCAGCCCATCCTACATGAACAACTTATTTTTCAATCAACAACTAACGCCGCTGATTCAACCATTGACTAATCGCAGGGGCTAATTCACGCTGGGCGCGGTTGCTGACGTAAATCCCAATATGTCCACCCCTAAAAGCAATTTCTTGATACTCGCTATTCGGTGCATATTTTTTCAATGCCATCGACGCGCTCGGCGGCACAATGTGGTCATCGGTCGCATATACATTTAAAATCGGCATGGTTAAATTTTTCAAATTCACGCGCTTGTCAGCAATGCTAATTTGATTTTTAATTAATCCATTCTTTTGAAAAAACTCTTTGACAAATTGTCTAAAAGTTTCACCCGCTTGGTCAGGACTGTCAAAAATCCATTTTTCCATCCGTAAAAAATTCTTCGCCGCTTCAACGTCAGTCAAACTGTCAACCATATCTAAATATTTTTGCCCCGTTAAGCGTAACGGTTTCATCGATAAAAATGTCCAGTTCAATAATTCCCCCGGAATATTGCCCAGCGTGTCGACCAGCAAATCAATATTTAACTTGCTTACCCATAAACTCAAGACATTTTCAGGGGTTTTAAAATCAATCGGTGTGACCATCGTCACTAAATTTTTAACGTGTTGTGGATGCAAAGCACTGTAACATAAGCTAAATGCGCCCCCTTGACAAACACCCAAAATATTGATTTTTTCCAAACCGTGCCGCTTGCAAACGGTATTAACACAGCGATGCAAATAACCTTCTAAATAATCTTCTAACGTTAAATAGCGGTCTGCGCCGTCAGGGTATCCCCAATCAATCAAATAGACATCTTGCCCCGCTTGTAATAAGTTTTTCACCATTGAGCGATTTTCTTGTAAATCAAGCATATAAGGGCGATTAACTAAGGCATATACAATCAAAGTGGGTACAGGATTGGGATTGTCAACAATTGGGATATAACGGTATAAAGTCATTTTATCTTCGCGATAAATCACTTCTTTAGGCGTGCATCCCACGTCTATTTGTTTAATAGAACTCAGGACTTGTAAGCCTTCGCCCAATTTTTTGTTAAATTCCAACATGTCCTGCACGGCTTTATCAGGACGAATTTGAAAAGGATGCACGGTTATTCTCCTGTGGCTGAATTCGGTTTTTTCGCTTTGGGGGAGGATTTGCGAGGGGGCACTTTGGGCGCGGATTTGGGTGCGTTGCGATTGGCTATTGCATTGTCTAAAGCAATTTTGCGGTCGGCTTGGGCTTTTAATAAACTCACTTCGGATTTTAAATCAGCCACTTCTTGAATAAGCACTTGCGGATTAAAAAAGGTTTGTTCGGCAATTAGTTGTTTATTTTCGCGGCGCAGTTGGTGCAGTCGTTGAGTGACTGTTTCTAAATCGCGACGGGTGGGCATGTTTAATGCGCCTAATAAACCATCCACTAATTTGCGTTCGTGTTGTTTCCATGCCATTAAACTGTTAATCAGTTGTCCATGCACTTCGGCAAATTCTTCGGTATAGGTCAGTTCTGCATAGGCAATTTCGCCACAATCTACCCATAAATCATATAAACCGCGTAAATCTTCGACGATTTTTTCTTGTTCTGCGAGTTGTTTAAAATGTTGATACAGCAATTCTAAAGTGCGTGTGCCAATTTTGCTAAATTGTGCATTATAGTTTTGTTGATGTTTTTGATAAATCAACCATAAACGAATGCCTTCTTGCAATTGTTCTTGCCATTCACGGGTATAACCCACAGAGGGTACAGATAATAATTTTTCGACATGGCTGGTCGTGTCTGCTCCCCGTTCATAGGTCAGAATATCCGCTTTAACTTGTTCTAAAAAATCGCTGGGTAATACAGATAAAGAGGAAAGAGTGCGATGCCAATTATCTAAAGGTAAATCCCAAAAACCAATAGAATCATTACTTTCTTGTCGCAAATGCAGGAAACGCTCTTGTAAGGTTGCAAAGCCTTTTTCCCAAGCATGTTGCCATTCTGAGGATTTGGGGTCTAAATGCTGTAATTGTTGAAAAGCTAATAAAAATTCGCTATTTAAAGTAAAGTAACTTTTACCTTGTTCAATAAATTTGCGAAAAACATCATATTGCCCCGGTGCGATTTGGGGTAATAATGCTTGCCACCATAATTCTAAAGCTTCTGCCCAGCGCGAACTTGAAAGCGGGATTTTATCGCTTTTTGTGGGATTGCTCGTTGCTTGCTGTTGACTCATGGCATGTTGTATCGATTGTTTTAACAAAGATAACCATGTTTCCCAATATTTTTGACTGACAGCTTGGGCATCGACTGTTTCTTCAGTCGCGTTTTTTTCTGCTTCTTCAGAATTGTGCGTGGCGGTTTTAGTCATAGCGTTGCTTTTCCAAAATTTTTAGATTTACTAAATTAGGCATACTATCATGTTTTTATGTTGCAATGCAAAAAGACCATTTAATAATAATGAGACATTTTCCATAACTTAGCTAAGTTTGTAGCTAACTTTCTGCATTGCGTCAAGAAAAAAACCTAGAAATATTGATTTATGGTAAGTTTATGCAAGAAACAATGCCATAACGTGAAAATTTAGCAAAAAAAAAGGCTATCGCGGGGAGCGATAGCCTGATAGTTGATTGGAGGACAACTATGTAGAGAGTCGGTCTAAATTATCAGTTTAAATTAACAGCCTTGTTATTTAAGCACTTTAACAGGCTGACCTTCATATAATTTGTGTGTACCAGCGGTAACCACCCATTGCCCAGTTTGTACACCTTCAGTAACGGCAACTTGATTATCAGAAAAATCACTGATTTTGACAGGCACTAAATTGACTCTTTGTTCACCATTAATAACCCAAACAGAGGCTTGTTGTTGTTGGGCAAATAAGGCAGTTAAGGGTAAAATAGCAACTGTTTGTACATTTTGTCCTTTTACATTGACAGTCGCAGTCATACCTAAATGAACTTTGTCCAATAACTTAGGTGAATCCGTTAAACTTACACGCGCCGAATAAGTGCGGGTTACTGGGTCGGCACTGGGCGATAATTCGCGCAATTTACCACTAAATTTTAAATCGGGATAAGCCCATAATTGCACTTCTAAAGCTTCGGCTTTTTTCAATTGTTCTAAGCGATTTTCTGGCAAGCTGATCGCAACTTCTTTCTCTTCAGGACGTGCAATGCGTACCACGGTTTGTCCTTGAGCAACCACTTGTCCTACTTCTGCTAATACTTCAGTCACTACCCCTGCACGGTCGGCATATAAATCGGTATAAGTCGCTTTGTTTTCATCTACATCTAACAAGGCTTGTGCTTGTTTTACTTTCGCGGCAGAAGTATTGTAATTGTTCAAATATTTATCGTATTCATTGCTACTAATCGCGCCCTTATCTAATAGGCTTTTATAACGGCTTAATTCGTTAGCGGCTTTGTTTAAATCCGCTTGTAAAGCGGCTAATTGTGCGCGACTACTGATAACACTTAAACGGTAATCCGTGGCATCAATGCGGGCTAATAATTGCCCACTTTTGATTTCTGAACCCACATCAACTTTACGTTCAACAATTTTCCCCGCTACGCGGAAACCTAAATCGGTCACAAAGCGCGGTTTAATTTCGCCTGAATAGCTATTATTATCATAAATTTGACTAAAACGTACTTCTTGCGCCCGCACGGGACGGATTTCAGTTTTAGTGGTCATTTCAACCGCTGCTTTACTGTCATCACAACCTGTTAAACCCATGCTCATCGCTGAAACAAATGCTGTTCCTGCTAAAACTTTTAAAATAGATTTAACTTGATATGTAGTAGGTAGCATTGTCATGGGCAGCACCTCTCGTTGCGATAAGGAAAACTATCTGTCATTAGCTGACTTTTTATCATTTAATGACTTAATATTATTTTTTGACTATACGTCAAATTTTAACGTCAAGAATGAAATAAGCAAGATGCCCACTAAAATTTAATTTTTGCGCGGAAAGATTTAATTTAAAAACTAAATAATTTCAATAACTTCACTAAAATTATTTTTTTCAGTTAAATTTGATTGCCATTCTGTTAATAATTCTTGAACACTCCCTTCATAACAACCAGGCAAACCTAAAGGACTCGCTAAACGACTGGCAATGCCCCAATCCTCTAATAAAGGCACGGCGGCAATGATTCCAGCGGGTAAATCATTGACCAATATTTGGGAAGGACGAGGTTTAAAAGGAAAATTTGCGCTTGCACCTAAAAAAATAAGCGGACGGAAGTAGGCTAACTCAACGGGCGTTAAATGTTGACGTTGTTGCGTAAGCCAACAAATCACAGCAGCAATGGCTAGATTTTCAGCAATAATAACGGGTTGTTTGTTTTCAATCGCGATTGCAGTTCCCGCAATTGTTGCTGTTAAAAGTGTATGCGGGCGAACTTGCGTTAATTGCTGCCCTGCAATATCCACCGTATCATACAACACGCTAATCGTTTCTTTTTGAATCTGCATGATAGGATAAGCGAGCGGATTGTTTTGCAAACGCAATCGTTGCCCCGCGCTTACATGCGAAGTCAAGCTAGGTGCATGTAAACGCAATTGCTGAAAAGGACTTTGCAAAGGCTGATTATCAATCACAGAAACGCTAAAAATATCCATAATGCTCAAAACTAAGGTAAGATTAAAAATTAATATTTGACCGCAGACTATACCAGTATTTTCTTTACGGATACATCAACCATGCACGCCCTGTATTTTCTTAGCATTTTACTTTATATCGTGGCAGTTTTTTTTCAATGGCAACATCAAGCCAAGCGTAGCGTTTTAAGCGTGCATAAACGTGAATCTGAGGCGGCACTGGGCTTACTTTGGAGTGGTAGCTTTGCAGCATTGCTACACGCACTTATTTTATATGGGATTATGTTAAATCCTAACGGGATGAATTTTGGAATTTTTAATGCAGCGTCTTTGATTATGTGGGTGATTGTGGTGATTTTGCTGATAACTCAACCGCGTCAACCCGTACATAATTTAATGATGATTATGTTTCCGATGGCGGCATTGGTCATTGCAATGGAAAGTTATTTTCATACAGAACGTTGGCTAGATTCTACGCCGTTTAGTGGTGTGAAATTACATATTATTACTTCTATTTTAGCGTATGGACTCATTGCTATTTCAGCTTTACAAGCCTTATTTGCCGCTTATCAAAATTATCAACTCAAGCATAAACGTTTAAGCACTGCGATGCGCTATTTGCCGCCGTTGCAAGTGATGGAAAGTTTATTATTTCAAACTTTAAGTGTAGGTTTTATTTTTTTAACACTCAGTTTAATAACGGGTTTTTTATTTTTAAAAGATATTTTTGCCCAGCATTTAGTGCATAAAACGGTGTTATCACTGATTGCATGGGGTGTTTTTGCGGGGTTATTGTGGGGACGGTGGCGATATGGTTGGCGTGGACAGATAGCGATTCGGTGGTTGTTAATTGGATTTGTTTTTTTAGGCTTGGCGTATTTTGGTAGTAAGTGGGTATT
>CAZKST010000228.1:0-526 GCA_964555395.1 uncultured Thiotrichaceae bacterium
ACGCCATTTTAATTCAAACTTATTAATAACTGAATCAAATAATTGAGAAGGGTAAGCAGGCAGCATTCTAATCCACGCTGTTGCAGTAACATGAGCATTACTAATAGCAATTTCTTGTGGATTATCAGGCAAATCAGAACCCACATGTAATAATAAATGCCCTAATTTTCTTTCTATTGCAGCATAGTCAAGAAAAAAACAAGAGACTGCAAAACGCTCTAAATTAATACAATGTCTTTAACTTCCGTTGTTTCAAGATAATGTAATATATGCAATCCAGTAAAAATTCCCAGAAAAACTGTTACCCCTGAAAAACGTTTTTTGTTTTCTAATATAGGTAATTTAACCTCACCTGTCCCAACTCTTTGAGTAATAACAGGTAATTTTAAATGTAATTTTGTAACTAACTGTCCTAGAAGTTCACCATGCTCGATACCAAATGGAATTTGATGATATACCTTAATTTTATCTATCCAAGCAGTCTGATGCCAAGAACCCAAATCTTTTGAATATTGCAATAATTTCA
>CAZKST010000228.1:536-5472 GCA_964555395.1 uncultured Thiotrichaceae bacterium
AAGCATTGATTCTTTATCAACAGCATAGGTGTTCTTTATACTTTTATTTACTAATAAATTTGAATTTTTATCTAAAATTATAACATGTTCCTCTGCAAAACTTTTTTTCAAAATCTCTAAACATTCTAAAAAATCATCATCAATTTCTATTTTATAGCTACCTGTTCCAATTTGCGCGATAAATTCAGATAATTCACGATGTCTTTTTGCTAAAAAAGCAAGGTTTTTATCACGCATTTCAAATAAAATAGTAGAACGTTTTTTAGGCGTTGCTTTTAACAATTCTTGGATGATTTTTAAACTCATAATATATTTTTTGTAGTTGTCGTTAATAAATATTCAGCAATTCCAAAATCTAACGCTGTATCAATATCTTGTGAGCGTTGTTTGGGCATTATGTAGGCTAAAGTGGTCGGGGTAATACAGCTTTTGTGTTCGAGCAGTGCGCTGGTTTTGGCAACATACACCGCGCCATTTAAAGCAAAACAGTCGGGTAAATCTTGGCGACGGCTGCCTATGTCTGCAAATAACGGTTGCAAGTGTCCCGTCGTGTCAATCTTAAAATGCCAGTAGGGATGTTTATCTGGTGCTGTGACACTGACACAAAAATCTGCTTGATTATCAATGCAGTGTTTTATCGCTTGGTCTATATCTTCCGCACTGCGTAAGGGTGATGTGGGTTGTAAAATCACTGTAAAATCATAGCGCGTTGGTAATGTGTTAATCGCATGTAAAATTGGGTCAATGCCCGCACTGTGGTCTTGAGCAAGTTCAGCAGGTCGCACAAAAGGAACTTCGCAGTTAAAGCGTTTTGCCACTTCAATAATTTCTGCATCTTCGCTGCTTAATATCACACGGTCAAGGTAGCGTGATTGATGCGCCGCGTCTATTGTCCATGCTATTAACGGTTTTCCCGCGAGTGGACGGATATTTTTACGGGGAACACCTTTGGACCCCCCACGGGCAGGAATAATCGCAAGAAAACTAGCGTGTTGATACATGAAAGTTTAAATTCAAAATTTAGAGTTGATAGATAGTATTAAAATTCTATGGGCTTAGCAATATTAAACTTCTCAATTTTGATTAACGCACTAAACTAATCATTAATTCTATTGAGATTTCAGCATTATTGGAGTTTTTTATGAACGTTCATCGCTTGATAAGCGGTATTTTTTGCGTGTGGCTTTCGAGCCAAGGGGTTTGGGCGGCAGATATTGTAGTAAATACAGTTAATGATAGTAGTATCGCTGCCGATGGTCTTTGTACTTTGCGGGAGGCTATCAATAATTCAAATGCAGGAAGTGATTTGACTACGGGGGATTGCAGTGCGGGGACGGGCGATGATGTTATTCTTATTTCAGTAAAAGGGAGTTTTGTTTTAACGAGTGATTTACCTGCGATTGTAAAGACTTTGGTGATTATGGGAACATCCACGGATGCAACGGCTATTAATATTAGTGGCGGCACAAATAGTGGATTGGTAGTAGGTAATAGTCTTGGGGTAACGGGTAATTTAACTTTAAAAAATCTGACGCGGACGGGGGGAAGCTCTAATTTAGGCGGTGGCTTGTTGATTAGAAAAGACAGTTCAGCGATTTTAGATAATGTTATTTTTTCAAATAATACGGCGACTACTAGTGGAGGAGCAATTTATACTGAAAATGGCACGTTGTCTATTTCTAATGCCATTTTCTCCAATAATAGTGCATTTACGACGGGCGGGGCGGTTTATGCTGTACTTTCAACAGGTTCTTCCGCCACAGTGAGTATTTCTAATAGTACAATGACAGGCAATAGTGCGGAATTAGGCGGGGCGGTGGCTATCACGGGAGCGGGTAGTACGACTATAACTGGGCTAAGTTTGGATACAGTTGATTTTTATGGAAATACTGCTTCATCACTTGGCGGCGCGCTCTATTTGTCATATAGCGGCGGCAAGGTTGAGATTCAAAATAGTTTTATTGGTAAGACGGGACAGACGCAAAATTTAGCGAAATCTGGTGGGGGAATTTATAATCTTTTTTCAATTTTGACGCTGAATAATACGCAGTTGGTCAATAATCAGGCAAAACTAAACGGCGGAGCTTTATGGAATGGCATGAGTTCTGAGGCAACGCTGAATAATAGTCAATTATTTGCTAATCTTGCAGTACAGGGGGCGGCAATTTTTAATAACGGCAATTTGAGTTTAAACAGTGTAACTTTGGGTTCGCGAACACAACCTAATATCGCAAGCGGACAGGGGGGCGCGCTCTATGAGGCTTCTGGTGTTAATGTAGGGGCGAATAATAGCCAATTTTTATTTAATCAGGCAGTTGATGGCGCGGCTGTCTATGTTGAAAGTAGTGCTCTTAATGTTAATTTAACTAGCAATAATTGTTTTGTTGGTAATGTGGCAAGTAATGGTTATGCTTTAACCAGTTTAGGCGGTACTGTTAATGCGGCTAATGCGTGGTGGGGTGCGCCGAGTGGGGCGGCGGGTTTAAGTAATACGGGGTTGGGTGATAGTACGAGCGATTTTGTAAGTATTCTACCTATCTTGATTTTTGCACCTGCGGCTTGTCCAGCGGCGGATTATAGTGTTAATCCAACGTTTAACTCTAGCATTTCAATGGGAGCAATTACTGTAGGGAATGCGCTACAGAGTCAGATTCAAGTCACGGAAACAGGAAATTTTGCGTTAAAATTGGAAAATCCTGTCTTTACAGGAACACATGCCAGTGATTTTTCTATTAGCGCGCCGCGATTTCCTTTAGTTTTAGCTGATGGCGATGCGCCAAAAACAATTACAGTCCAATGTACGCCATCGGCATTAGGAACGCGCAGCGCGACTTTAAAAATGCGCAGCAATGCAAGCAGTAATGAATATTTAACTCTGAATTTGCAATGTACAGGAATTACGGGGAGTGCCGCTGTTTATAATTCTTCTCCTATTCCGAATAGTAACATTCGTTTACAAAGCGCATTAGCCACGCCTAGCACTACGACAGTAACGGTTTCTAATGGTGGGTCGGCGGCTTTAAGCTATTCTTTTGGCACACCCACGACGAGTAGTGGACAACATAGCTTTACTTTTCCACAAGGTCGTTTTGCAATTCCTTCATCAGGTTCAAATTTAACACATTCAATAAGTTGTACTCCAAATCATATTGGTATAGATACCATTACCTTGCCTGTAATTACCAATGATACTAATTTGCCTACTTTAGCATATACCATCAGTTGCGAAGGTATTAATACTGTTACAAATCAATTACCTTCTGATATTGTTTTGAGTAATGCGGGTATTGCCGAAAATAACGCGCCTAATATAGTTATCGGTACATTTACGACGATTGATGCTGATACAGCAGATAGCCATACTTATCGTTTATTAAATGATGTCAATGGTTTATTCAGTTTAAATGGTAATCAATTGATTGTTACACAAACACTTGATTATGAAGTTGTGAATACTTACAAAATTACACTGCAAACAACAGACAGCAAAGGGGCAAGTTTTAGTAAAGACTTTAATATTGTCGTGTTGGATGTTAATGAGCAAGTATTTAGCATTCGTGGCGAAATTCGTGCAAATAATGCCGCCGCTGCAACAATGACTTTAGATAATCCTCAAAGCTTTTCACTCTTCGCAATTATTCAACCTGATATAACGCAACTCAATAAAAAAGCAGAAGTTAATGTCGTATTTCGCTTTACTGCTGCGAATTCGCCTACCCCTTTAATTGTGCCGATGACTTTGAGTCAAATCACTTTAACAAATCCTACCAATATCTCGCTTTTTGCGGGGCGGCTTATCGGCTTAACAGGTGTTTTAACAGTTGATGTTAGCTATACCGTTGAAGGTAATAGTTTTTCAGCAGCAAATATTTTACGACTGACGCTTAATGAAAATCGCGCCCCCACTGCCATAAGTTTGAATAAAACAACGGTAAAAGAAAATAGTGCGAATGGGACAATAGTCGGTTCTTTACAAATTACAGACCCAGACAAAGAAGAATTAATTAATTGCGGTTTTGCAAATGTGAATAGTAAAAATCCTTTTGCAATTCGCAATAATAGTTTAGTTGTAGCGCAGGGGGAATGGTTAGATTATGAAACCACAACGCAATATCCGCTCACGATTCGCTGTATTGATAGTGTAGGACATGCTATTCAACAAGCATTTGTAATTAATGTGGAAAATGTGGCGAATGAAGCAGCAACGCAGGCGTTTTATTTAACACGGAATATCATTCAAGAAAATTCGCCAGAAAATACGATTATTGGTAAATTTGAGACGGTTAAAAAAGGAACGGAAAATTATCAATACAGCTTGCTTAATGATGCAAACGGACGCTTTAAACTCAAAAATAACATACTGCAAGTTGCAGAGGCTACTTTGCTCGACTTTGAGCAAGCACAAAGTTATAACATTGAAGTTCAGCAAATTGTTGGTGATGAGAAAATCAGTCAAACCTTTGAAATTCAACTGACTAATGAAACTGATGCAGGTTTAAGCGGAAGCGTAGTTGAGCAAAATACAACAAATTCACCTAATGCGAACTTAGCAGACCCCAATAATTTACTCAATACGAAAAACTTTGATGTCACTATGACTTTTACACCTGATGTGGATGATGTGGGCAAAACCGCAGAGCTGTTTATGTTAGCCGTCGTCGCGCCAACGAATAGCCGCTTTTTTGCAGCCTTTATGTTAACGCCAACAGGCTGGCAAGAATGGACAGGGCAATTAAATAGTTTGCAAGCCATAGGCTCAGGTGCTTTGGAAAGTGCGCATACATTGACTTTAAATACCGTTGCTTTGCCTGAGTTTAGCGGCAAAATCTCTTTCTTTGTCGGTTATCATATTGGTACAGGCAATTTAGTGTATAACCTTACACCTTTTAATCTTGTATTCCATCCTTAAACTAAAAAACCTGCTAGGTCTCAAAGA